>DOWL01000156.1:7718-9470 GCA_003519585.1 Nocardioides sp.
GCACCTCGTCGAGCAGCCCGGCCGCCACCACCCGGCCCTCGCGCAGCAGCAGCCCGTGCCCGAATCCGGGTGGGATCTCCTCGACGTGGTGGCTGACCAGCACCGTGGCGGGCGAGTCGGCGTCCTGGGCCAGCACACTCAACGTGGAGACGAGGTCTTCACGCCCGCCGAGGTCGAGGCCGGCGGCCGGCTCGTCCAGCAGCAGCAGCTCGGGGTCGGTCATCAGCGCCCGGGCGATCTGGACCCGTTTCCGCTCCCCCTCGCTGAGGGTGCCGAAGGTGCGCTCGCCGAGGTGCGCGACGCCGAGCTCTTCCAGCAACTCGGCGGCGCGCTCGTGGTCGAGGTCGTCGTACTGCTCGCGCCACCGCCCCACGACGCCGTACGACGCCGAGACAACGACGTCCCGGACGGTCTCGCCGCGCGGGATCCGCTCGGCCAGCGCGGCGCTGGTCAGCCCGATCCGCGGGCGCAGGTCGAACACGTCGACGGTCCCGAGGACCTCTTCGAGGATCCCGGCCACGCCCGTGGTGGGGTGCAATTGCGCCGAGGCGACCTGGAGCAACGTGGTCTTGCCGGCGCCGTTGGGGCCGAGGATCACCCAGCGCTCGTCCTCTTCGACCGTCCAGTCGACGTCGTCGAGCAGTGTCGCCCGCCCCCGCCGGACGGTGACCCCGGCGAACTCGAGAACGGCGGCCATGCGGCCACCCTACTGACCCGGGCGCGCCGCGCCCGGCGTAGCCTCGCCGAGCGTGAGCGACCGTCCGAGCCGACTACCAGCGGCCGTCCGGCTGGCCTGGTGGGGAACGGCGTGGCTCCGCGGCCAGGTGGTCGCCGACCATCTCATCGACGCCGTGCTGGACGCCGACGCGGCCCACCTGGTGGCGTTCGCGGACACCGGCGCCGAACCACTGGTCACCGGCCTGGGCCGGCTGCGGTCGGCGGGCGCCGACGCCCTGGGTGCGGCGCTGCCGGCCGAGGGCGATCCCGTCGGTCTCGGCGGGCCGGGGGCCTTCAACGCCGCCGCGTTGGAAGCCGGCGAGGCCGTGGTCGCGGTCGACGCAGCAGGCTTCGCGGTGCTCGGGCTGGTGCCGGTCCGCGTGGGGGCCGCCGTGACCTGGACCTCGATGCCCGCGGAGCGCCGGCAGCTGCCCGACGTGGGCGAGGCGGACCGCGCCCTGCGCGCGTCTCTCCCGGAAGCGGCCGACACCCTGGCCCGGCTCGAGGTGGCCCGCTGGCGACCCGAGGTGGCCGATCAGCTGATGAACCTGCGGCGTCGCCTTGGCCTGGTGGCACCGCCGGGGGTGCCACCGCGGTGCGTGGAGCTGGCCGCCCGAGGGCTGCAAGCGCGCGAGATCGTCGACCTCGCCCTGGAGGACGACGGCGGCGCCCTCTCCGCCCTGGAGATCCAGGCGCGGCGGGACGCGCTGGTGCCGCTGGGTCGGGCCGCCCGGCGCGCCCTGGTCGCCGCGGCATCGCCCGAGGTCTGGCCACCGGACTCTGCATAGCTACGAGTCGGACGGCTGGAAGACGCCGAGCACGTTGCCGCTCGGATCGCGGAAGTGGAAGCGGCGACCGCCGGGATAGTCGAAGGGGCTCTCGACCACCTCGCCACCGGCGGCGGTGACCGCGTCGTGGCTGGCAACGAGGTCGTCGGAGACGACCAGGACCAGCGGGCTGCCGCCGCGAGCCTCGCCCACGGTCAAGCCGCCGACCTCCCCGTCGCCGTCGGGCGACTGGATGCCGGAGTAGGTC
>DOWL01000175.1:0-47938 GCA_003519585.1 Nocardioides sp.
CTGGGTGGACGATGACCGCTTCCGGTTCGCGCAGGCGTCGGCGCTGGCGGCGGTGCTCCGCGGGCTCGACACGCCGTTTGTGCTGCTGGGCGATTTCAACGACCAGCCGGGCTCGCGGACGCTGGACCTGTTCCACGCTCTGGCGGACGAAGCGCCGAAGGCGGGCCCGGACGGCACGCCCGCGCAAGGCCGCGACCGGCTGACGTTCTCGTCGGCCGAGCCGACCATCGAGATCGACTTCATCTTCCTGGGCCCCAAGGGCGCGTGGCCGCGTGCGACGTCACGCGTGGAAGAAGAGCCGATGGCCTCGGACCACCGGCCGGTGGTGGCGGGGGTGAAGCGGTGAAGGAGGCGTGCGCCGAGACATTCGAGATATCGCTAATCCAAGTACTTTCGATACTCTCCGATAGGCACGACCTCCGGACCCAATGAGTTAAGGTCATGCCCTGACTCTCTCTTGAACCTCTCCCACGCCCGCTCTGCCGGGGAAACGCCCGCAAAGGCCTGGTCGATCCACCAGGACACGACATCCTTGCCTGCGTTCATGATGTCCAAGCGGTCGAAGAACCGCAACACCATGATCTGACGTGGTGTGGGCGGACGTCGCTCCAAGAGCTGTTCGATCAGCTCTGAAGCCTGTCCTTTCGTCATTTCAGCGGTCGGCGTTCCGCCGAGGTCGATGATGTACGCGATCTGACGCTCGGTTGCGGGGTGCCTTTTCCAAGCTGGCTCACGCTTCTGGCGAGGGGGCGCACCTATATCTTCGAGGTGAGTCTCGATGACGCCGCACACCTCCTTGGTGACTACCCGGAGGAACGCGCACTTGAGGTCGTATGCCTCAGCAGGATCGATCCGATCATCAAAGATGATTGCTCGCGTCTTGCATCGAAGAAATGACACTGCATTCATGGATGCAGGCGCATGAATCAGGAACGCGTGTAGCTTCACGATCTCGCTGAGCTCGATCTCTCCATCGTGTATCGTCGAGAGAATGAGGTTGAGAAGTTGGCGTCCCTCTGGAGAGGCTGCTTGCTTGGCCGTAAGGCGGACGCGTTTGGGCTTGGGCACGGTCGCTTCCTTTTTCGTTCAGTGGCAGTTCATGGCGACAGCAGGACCGACTCGTCGGTTGAAAGGATACCACGATGGTACTTCGAGTTGCACGAATGCCCGCGAGCAACCCGCGGTGAACGCCTCACACAAACTCCGGACCTTTAGTCCCCTCCGCTCACAACTCCGGCGCGAAGCCTCTGCGGAGAGTGTTCTCGCACGTCAGCCTCGGGTCGACGAAGTGCAGGAGGTAATCGCGGCCGCCGGCCTTGGTGCCGCCGCCGGACATGGCGAAGCCGCCGAAGGGTTGGCGGGCGACGAGGGCGCCGGTGATGCCGCGGTTGAGGTAGAGGTTGCCGACGCGGAATTCGCGTTTGGCCTTCTCGAGGTGGCTGGGTTTGCGGCTGAAGACGCCGCCGGTGAGCTTGTAGGGGAGGCTATTGGCGATGCGGAGGGCGTCGTCGAAGTCCTTGGCGTGCATGATGGCGAGGACCGGGCCGAAGATCTCCTCGCGGTAGATGTCCATGTCGGGCGTGACGTGGTCGAAGAGCGTCGGGCCCAGCCAGAAGCCGTCGGCGGCACCGCGCGCCGCCACCTCGCGACCGTCGACGACCACCTTGGCGCCGGCCTGCTCACCGATCTCGATGAACGACGCCACGCGGTCGCGGTGCGCACGCGTGACCAGCGGCCCCATGTCGGCCTCGCGGTCACTGTCGGCCGTGGCATCGGCCCCGCCGTCGCCGATCAGCAGGGTGCGGGTCCGGTCGGCCACTCGGGCCACCAGCTCGTCGGCAGCCGGACCGACGGCGACCACGACCGAGATGGCCATGCACCGTTCGCCGGCGCTGCCGTAGCCGGCGCTCACCGCCGCGTCGGCGGCCAGGTCGAGGTCGGCGTCGGGGAGCACGACCATGTGGTTCTTGGCGCCACCGAGGGCCTGCACCCGCTTGCCGTGGCGGGAGGCCTGCTCGTAGACGTATTCGGCGACCGGCGTGGAGCCGACGAAGCTGATCGACTGCACGATCGGGCTCTCGAGGAGCGCGTCGACCGCCTCCTTGTCGCCCTGGAGCACGTTGAAGACGCCGTCGGGGAGACCGGCCTCCTTCCAGAGGTGCGCCAGCCACAGGGCGGCCGACGGGTCCTTCTCGCTGGGCTTGAGCACGACGGCGTTGCCAGCGGCGATCGCGATCGGGAAGAACCACATCGGCACCATCGCCGGGAAGTTGAAGGGCGAGATGATGCCGACCACACCGAGCGGGTCGCGCTTGGAGTGGACGTCGACACCCGACGACACGCTCTCGCTGTGGCCGCCCTTGAGCAGGTGGGAGATGCCGCAGGCGAACTCGACGACCTCCTGGCCGCGGGCGATCTCACCGATCGCGTCGGACAGCACCTTGCCGTGCTCGGCGGTGATCAGCTCGGCGAGCTCACCGCGCCGGGAGTTGAGCAACTCCCGGAAGGCGAAGAGCACCTGGGTGCGGCGGGCGAGCGACGTACGGCGCCACTCCCCCGCGGCCGCGTCGGCGGCCGCGATCACCTGGTCGGCGTCGCTGCGCGAGGCCAGGGCGACCCGGCCGGTGACGGCGCCGGTGGCCGGGTTGGTCACGTCGGCCCAGCGACCGCTGGTCCCCTCGAACGGCGCTCCGGAGAGCCAGTGCCCTACTACGTCAGTCATGGCTCAATCTTCGCTTCGCCGGACCCGTTGGCGACCCGACGAACCGTATGCTTCGGAGAGCTGGTTCCGACAGACTGTCAGGGACGTTCTCAAGAGGAGGTGCAGTGCTCACGCTGGCCGAGGTCCTCGCCCTGCCGGTGGTCCGCAGCGCCGACCCGCTCGTGCTGGCCGCCGCCGACCGCCTCGACCGACCCGTCGAGTGGGTGCACGTCACGGAACTGGCCGACATCGGACCGCTGCTCCGCGGCGGCGACCTGGTGCTGACCACAGGCATCGCGCTGGTCGACACGCCGGAGGCGCTCTCGGCGTTCGCGGCGAGCCTGACCGACTCCGGAGCCGCCGGGCTCTTCCTCGAGCTCGGCCGGCGCTGGCAATCGACGCCGCCGGCCCTCGTGGAGGCGTGCCGCTCGCTCGACCTGCCTCTGGTCGCGCTGCGCCGTGAGGTCCGGTTCGCCGCGGTGACCCAGGCCGTCGGCGAGCGGTTGGTCGACGAACAGGTCGCCGCACTGCGCGAGGCCCACCACGTCCACGACGTCTTCACCGAGCTGAGCCTGCAGGAGGCGCAGCCGGGCGAGATCCTGGCCACCGTCGAACGACTGGCCGGCTCAGGGGTGGTGCTCGAGAGCGCCGAGCACCAGGTCGTCGACTACCGGCGCGGCCCCGACGAGACCGCCGGCTTCCTCGACGACTGGGAACGGCGCTCGCGCAGCGTCCGGCAGCCGGGCCGGACCGGGTGGGACGAGAGCAACGGCTGGCTGGTCACCCGCGTCGGCCGGCCCGAGCGAGGTTGGGGTCGGCTGATCATCGGCTCGGCCACCGCGCCCTCGGAGCGGCTGGTCGCGATCGCCGAGCGCGCCGCGGCGGCCCTGGCGCTCCACCGGCTCTACGACCGCAACCGCGACACGCACATACGCCGCCTCCACCACGAGCTCCTGCTCGGACTCGCCGCCGACGCGCGCGACCCCGAGCTCCGACGCCGAGTTGCGCTGGCCGGCGTACCCGAACGCGGGCGGCGGTACGTCGGCCTCACCCTTCGCGCGCGTACGACGACCGGGGTGGCGGGCCAGGTCGACGAGCTCGTCGCCGGGGTGCTGCGGGCCGCCGAGCAGCTCAAGGTCGCGTGCCTGGTCGCCGACTCGGACACCGAACTGCGCGTCCTGGTCGCCGTGCCGACCCGGCTCGACCCGGTCGCGCTCGTCGACCGGCTGATCGGCATCGTCGCCGAGCGCGGTCCGGTCGTCGCGGCGGCGGGTACTCCGTGCGAGGAGCTCGACCTGGTCGACCGAAGCCTGCGTGAGTCGTCGTTCGTGCTGGCCGCCGCCGACCGCTCGTCCGCCGTGCTGGTGCACCGCCTGGAAGACGTGCACCTGCGCGGCCTGCTGACCATGCTCGGCGACGACGCGCGTGTGCAGGACTTCGCCGAGCGCGAGCTGGCGCCCCTGCGCGCGGCCGATCAGAGTCACGGCACCGACCTCGAGCGGGCCGCGCGCACGCTCGTGGAGAGCTGGGGCAACAAGGCCGAGGCGGCGCTCCGCCTCAACCTGTCCCGCCCTGCCCTCTACGACCGGATCGCGAAGCTCGAACGGCTGCTCGGCGGGCCGCTCGGGGATGCCGAGCGACGCACCTCGCTGCACGTCGCGTTCATCCTCAACGACCTCGGCGGCTAGAAAACCCTCTCAGCGCTCGAACTCCCGCTCGGCCTCGTCCTCCAGGAGTGCACCGATGGTCGCGCCCTCGGGATGCGGCCCGGCGATGTAGACGCCGTACGGGGTCTGGTCGGTCGGCAGTGGGCGGATCGAGCCGTAGATGCCCAACCCGACGGTGACCGTCGAGGCGAGCCCGACCAGCCAGCCGTACGGCGCCATCACCAGCAGACCGCCGAGCGTGGCGGCGATGCCGACGACGGGGGTGCCCCAGCGCGAGGTCTTGGTGAAGGCCTGCAGCATGTCGAGGGCCAGGCCGATCTCCATCAGCGTCGCCATCCACTCGCCGACGTACTGGCTGCCGATGGTCGAGAGGCCGAGCGGGTCGGATGCCCACGACTCCGACACGTTGTCGACGCCGAAGCCGATGGTGCGGTCGGCCGCCCTGCAGGCCGCCCGCGCGGCCGCCGTGCTCTGCGACGAGGTCTTGCCGCGGGTCCGTGCGCACCTGAAAGGCTGAGCACTGCCAGGATGACGCCGTGCGCCGCGTCGTGGGTCCTCTGCTGGCCGTCACCGTGGCGCTCGTGCTCGCAGACTCGGCGGTCGTCACGCTGGCGCTGCCGGACATCCTGCTCAACCTGCACACCTCGGTCGCGCAGGTCGCGTGGGTGCTCATCTCGTTCAACCTGGTGCTGGGTTTGGTCGCCGCGCCGATGGCGATCGGCTCGGGTCTCGTGCAGCCCCGGATCCTCGGCGCGGTCGGCATCGCGCTGTTCGCCGGCAGCTCGGCCTGGTGTGCGGTCGCGGGGACGATCGAGGTGCTCATCGCCGCGCGGTGCCTGCAGGCGCTCGGCGGGGCGCTGGCGCTGGTGGGGTGCCTGGAGTTGCTGGTGGCGGTGTACGGCGAACGCCGGGGCGTCGCGACGTGGGTCACCGCGGGTGTGGTCGGCACGGCCGTCGGGCCGGTGGCCGGCGGGCTGCTGACCCAGGCGTTCTCGTGGCAGGCGATCTTCGTGGTGCAGGTCCCGTTCGCGGTGCTCGCCGTACCGGCCGCCCTCGCGATCGCCACCGCACCGCCGCTGGTTCAGGACCGACATCGCCCGGCGATCCGCCCGAACCTGACGCTCGCCCTGCTGTCGGCGGCATTGACGGCGGCGCTCTTCCTCCTGGTGTTGCTGCTGGTGCAGGGCTGGGGCCACTCCCCCGCCGTGGCGGCCCTGACCGTGTCCGTCGTACCGCTCGCGGCGCTGGCCGCCCGACCACTGGCCCGGCTGCTGCGGCCGCCGCCGGACGTGGAGGTGGCGGCCGGCTGCTTCCTGGTGGCGGGTGGGCTGGCCGGGCTGGCGCTGCTGCCGTCGTCGAACCTGGCCTGGACGATCGCGCCGCAGGCGCTGGTCGGTCTCGGGCTCGGGCTGACCGTCGACCGGTTGACGTCGCAGGCGATGGAGATGCGGCTGCCTCGTGCCCAGCATGCGGGGTGGACCATCGGCGCCCGCCACCTCGGGGTGGTGCTGGGGCTGGCGATCCTGACGCCGGTGTTCACCGCCGACCTGCAGGACGCCCAGGTGCCTGCTCAGGAAGCGATCACGGCCCTGGTGCTCGACGCACCGCTCCAACCCGACTCCAAGATTGCGATCGCCGAGGCGCTCGGCGCGGAACTGACCCAGCAGGAGGGACGGATCCCTGACCTGCATCGGGCGTTCGCGACCTTGGACCTCGACCCGTCGGAGCGGCCGGCCGCTGCCGCGTTGGAGCGTGAGCTCGACGGCCAACTGGAGCGGGCCGCGACCTGGGCGTTCCGCGACTCGTTCCTGGTCGGCGCCCTGCTCGCCTTACTGGCCCTGGTGACGGTGGTCGTGCCGCGGCGTCGGAGCGCGTCGTGACCACGCGGGCACAGCTGCTGGGCCTGCCGGCGGTCGCGGTGGCGCTGGTGAGCGGCGTACTCGCGGTGCAGTTGAACCATGGCGGCGGGACGTTCGAACCGCTCGCGCCCGCCGATCCGTGTGCCGAGCGCACCGTGACCGCGCAGGCCCAGGGCATCGACGGCCTCACCGAGCGGCTCGTGCTGCTCGGCTTGGACGGCGCGGGCTGCCGGCTCGGCCTGAGCCGCGAGGCACTCACCCTCCAGCTCGCGCAGCCCGGCCCCCGCACCGACGAGGAGGTGGACGCGCTGCGTGCTGGGCTGCTCGACGCCGTCGACCGGATGAAGGAGGACGGCACGCTGCCGCCCGCCTCCGAGCTCGTCGACGAGGCCATGGACAACGCCGATCTCAACTCCTTCCTCGAGGCCGCGATCCGCGCCCTACCCGCCTCGGTGATCGATGCCGCGCTCAAGACCGACGACGTGCTGGTCAACACGATCGAGGACCTCGACCTGCGCGCGGTGCTGGAGAACATCGACGACCAGGACGAACTCGACGCGCAGATGAACGCCGCCGTGACCCAGGCGGTGAAGGACGCGCTGCTGGACCGGCTACGCAACCTGATCTGACTGGTAGGTGCGGCCGTAGGGGTCGGTCCAGGTGTAGCTGCCGTCAGCCCAGTTCGACGCGCGGCTCCGCGACGGACGTCGTACGCATCGGTCGCTTGAGGTGCGCACCCGTATGACCTCCCGCGGGACGTCGTACGAGGTCGTGCATCGGGCGACCGGTACGTATGACGTCCCGACCGGCCCGCCGCCGAGCCGTCCGGATCTGCCGGCGTACTAGGAGCGGACGGCCATGGCACTCAGCAGCTCGTAGACGATGTGAGCGGCCGCGATGCCGGTGATCTCGGCGTGATCGTAGGCGGGCGCGACCTCGACGACGTCGGCGCCGACCAGGTTCAAGTCGGCGAACGAGCGGATGATGCTCAGCGCTTCGCGGCTGCTGAGGCCGCCGGCTTCCGGAGTTCCGGTGCCGGGGGCATGTGCGGGGTCCAGTACGTCGATGTCGATCGAGATGTACGCCGGCCGGTCGCCCACGCGCTGTCGGACTCGGTCGGCGACCGTACGCCAGCCGAGGTCGTCGAACTCGTGGGCGCCGATGATCTGGAAGCCGAGTGCTTGGTCGTCGGTCAGGTCCTGCGCGGAGTAGAGCGGGCCGCGGACGCCGAGGTGCATGCTCGCGGTCTGGTCGATCAGGCCCTCTTCGCTGGCGCGCCGGAAAGGGGTCCCGTGGGTGAAGGGTGCTCCGAAGTAGGTGTCCCAGGTGTCCAGGTGGGCGTCGAGGTGCACCACGGCAACAGGGCCATGCTGCTCGTGGAGGACCCGGAGGATCGGCAACGAGATGGTGTGGTCGCCACCGATGGTCACCACCCGACCCGAGCGGTCGAGCAGGGTCCGCATCCCCAGGTCGATCTGGGTGATCGCCTCGCCGATGTCGAAGGGATTGCAGGCGATGTCACCCGCGTCCACGACCTGCTGCGCGGCGAACGGCTCGATGTTCTGGACGGGGTTGAAGGGCCGCAGCAGCTTGCTCGAGGCGCGAACGTGCGAGGGACCGAAGCGTGCGCCCGGGCGGTAGCTCACGCCACTGTCGAAGGGCACGCCCACGATGGCGATGTCGGTCCTGCTCACCTCCTCCAGGCGAGGCAGCCGTGCGAACGTCGAAGGCTCGGCGAACCGAGGCACCCGTGATGCATCGACCGGTCCGACCGGACCAGGCTCAGCCATCGGTAGCGGGGAGCGCGACGAAGATCTTGGTCGAGGGTTCGACCGTCTCCCAGGTCCCCGAGAAGCCGCGGGGCACCCAGAACGCCTCGCCGGCTCCGAACTCGCGTCGCGCTCCCGTGTGATCGACCAGGGCAACCATGCCGGTCAGCATCACGCAGACCTCGTCGTACGGATAGTCGTCGAGGCGCAGGCTGCCGGGCTGGCCCTCCCAGCCCCCGCCGTACGGTCGCATCTCCTCGGCCCCGAAACCGCGCCATTCGGTCTCGACCCAGCCGGGCGAGGCCGCACCGGGCTCCCACTCCGGGACCACGGCCGTACCGTGACCGACCGCCAGGACGCGGATGTCTGCGACGGTCTTCACGCGTGGTCCTCGCGCCTCTTGCTGAACCGGTCCAGCACGTTCTGGGTGATCTGTTCGGTGAACGGGTCGCGATGGATGAGGCCGTTGACCCATTCGGTCGATCCCGCGTTGAAGACCTGGCCGCGACCGCGGGTGAAGCTGGCCATCATGCCCGCTCCGAGACCGCCGCGAAAACGCTCAGGGATGTCGTCTCCCCATAAGGCCGTCAACAGGCCGTCGAGTTCGTCGATGGGCGCCCCGATGGGGACCTGTCCGTCCCAGCGATCGGTCTCGCCCATGACGGCCGGGGTGAGGGCCAGGATCTCCAGGTCGTCTGGAGCACCGTCCGTGTACGTCGGGTGAGGCAGCCCGTTGCGGAAGGTGTAGTCCACACCGTCGAGCTCGAACGCCGCGACGCAGATCGGTGCCGCGCCGAAGACGTCCCCGTAGTACAGGTCGGTGTCGGCGAACGCCCAGTGGTGCGGCCGGTAGACCGTGTAGCCGCCGGTGCTGCGCGGCGTGGTCGCGCCGTAGCGGTTGTAGACACCTCCGAGGCCGGTCAGGCCCATCGTGGCTGCCCCGGGCCGGCCGACGAACGGCGCATCCCACGCCGTGGTGACCCGGGTCGGGTCGGTGGCCATCATCGGGTCCAGGCTGGGGTCCTTGTAGCAGGACTGCTGCCGGCCCTCGATGTCGAGCCGGATCTGCCAGATGTAGTTGCCGGCGAAGCGGGCCAGGTTGCCCCCGGACTCGACGAACTCGTCGACGACGTCGCGCATCTCCCACGACCAGTACTCGTCGTGCCCGACCAACACCACTGCGGCATAGCCCTCCAGGGCCTTCGGATCCGCATGCAGATCCTGCTGGGTCAGGTAGTCGAAGGCGTAGCCCCGCTGCTCCGCCCACACCACGAACGGGCGCTCGTAGCTGGCCCAGAAGGCATCGGCGTGGTGCCGGGAGTAGCCGTGGACGTGCGCCCATTCGTACGTCGGATGGCGGGGTTCGTAGCCCGGTCCCGGAGTGGCCGGGTTGGAGTTGCGGGGCGCGCCGGGCGGCAGCCGGAGCATGCCCCGGGCGATCGGTCTCTCGGTCGACACGACCGGGGACGGCAGGTCGACGTACGGATCCTCACCCAGGCCGCGGTAATGGTTCGCTCCGCCCCAGTCGTTGTAGGCGTTCATCGTGCTGGTCGACAGCACCAGCGCCAGCTCAGCCCGCGGTTCACGAGAGCGGACCACGAAGAAGCCCTCTCGCTCGTGGCGACGCCCGTCGTGCACGATCGACACGGTGATCAGATAGAGCCCCGACCGCCACGCCTCGTCGACCGGCACGGTGAACGCGACCGGCCATCCGCACCCGACCCGGTAGGCGTCCTTCGGCGTCTCGTGCGCAGTTCCCGGCAAGCCGGTCGCGCACCACACCTGCACCGGCTCGGCCCCGTCCCGGACCACGCTGACGTCGTACTCGCTCGCAGTGGTGTGGACGCTGACCGCAACCTCGTCGCCGGACAGGTAGCTGTAGCGGTCGGCGTAGCACCAGATCTCGGGGACGCGGTGGTCGCCCGACGGCGTCTCAACGGCGAAGCCCGGGATGGACCAGGCGGAGCGGGCGACAGGCATCAGGCGGCCTCCGGGCTTCCGCCGCCGAGCCGCACGAAGGCCTCGGGACGCCTGGCCTTCAGCACCTGCGCGCGGACGACGCCGGCGACGAACGCCACGATGAGCGGCACGTTGATCAGGATGTTGCCGACCGGGCCGAGCCCGGTCAGCAGGCTCAACTTCGAGCACACCAGGTAGAGCACGGCACCGATCAGCACCACCGAGAGGGCGGGCGCGATCAGCCGGTGCCACAGGTCTTCCGAGCCGTGCGCACCCAGGAATCTGATCACCGCGACGGAGGTCAGGAGCTGCAGCACCAGAACCGCGACCAACGTGGGGGTGTTCGTCCAGATCACCACCTGCGTGTACGGATCCAGCGACGACAGGCCGAACGCCGCGACGGCTCCGACCACGAGGACTCCCTGCACCACGACCGCGACCGTGGGACTGGACGACCTCGGATCGGTGTGCGCCAGCCGCGCGGGCAGCAGCCCTTCCCGCCCGAGAGCGAACAGATACCGCGAGCCGGCGTTGTGCAGCGCGAGCACGCCGGCGAAGAAGCTGGTGACGATCAGCACCAGCATCACGTCCGTCGCCGCGGTGCCCAGGTATTGCTGGTTGATCCCGAACACCAGGGTCGACGGATCACCCGCGAGCGCGTCGGCCAGCGCGCCCGGGCCGATGGCCATCAGCAGGATCCACGACGTGAACGTGTACACCGCCGCAAGCAGGAACACCGCGATGTACGTCGCGCGGGGGACGGTCCTACGCGGGTCGCGTGCCTCCTCGGCGTACACCGCCGTCTGCTCGAATCCGACGTAGACCACGAAGGTGATCACGAAGAGCGACCCCATCGCCGACGTCGACCAGGTCGACGGGTCGAAACCCTTCAGGCTCAGCCCTTCGGGAGCGCCCTTGACCAGGATCGCCGCCGACAGCAGCGCCAGCAGACCGACCTCACCCAACAGCAGGACCGCCAGCACCCGCGCCCCGAGGTCCACTCGGCAGTAGGACACCACGGCGATGATCAGCCCGAGCGCTACGGCGCAGACTCCCCAGGAGACCGTGACGCCCACCAGCTGATCCAGCGCGGTCGAGGCGAAGAGTCCGGCCGCACTGCAGAAGCCGATCTCGCCCAGCGTGTAGCCGACGTAGGCGACCATGGCCGACCCAGCGCCCACCGTGCCCCCGAGCCCACGGGTGATGTAGGCGTAGAAGGCTCCCGCATTCTGGACGTACCTGCTCATCGCGGTGAAGCCCACCGCGAAGACCGCGCAGACGATCCCCGCCACGAGGTACGCCACCGGTGCGGTCTGCCCACCGAGCAGGAACGCCAACGGCGCGAACCCTGCCATCACCGTCAACGGCGCTGCCGCCGAGACGACGAAGAACACCAGATGGCGCGTGCCGATCGCACCTCTTCTCAGGCTGCTTGAACGCTGCTCAACCGTTTCGTCCACCACCGTGGGCTCCATGCTCTGTCCCTCCAGAACCAGCAGCCTATCAATCGATAGGCTGAGCAGGAAGATAGCGGACGGTGGCGAGCTTGGGAAGGGGTTGGGCTATCGATTGATAGGCTGCCCGGAACGACGTTCGGAGGAGACCCCGATGACCCGCACCCAGAAGGTCGGCTCGCCGCCCACCACGGAGCTGATCCTGCGTGAGGCGGCACGGCTGTTCTCCTCCAAGGGTTTTCACGGGACCTCCACCCGCGAGATCGCCGATGCCGTGGGCATTCGGCAGCCCTCGCTGTTCCACCACTTCCCTTCCAAGCACGCCATCGCCGAGGCCCTGTTCCAGTACGACTACGACCGATCTCCGGGCCTCCAGCTCCGTCCCGAGCTACCTGACGCCACGCCGCCGGTGCGGCTGTTCCAGATCACCCGCCGCGAAGTGCTTGTCGAGCTCACCAGCGCCTACGACCTGCGTGGGCTGTACCTCAGCGCGCTGATGGACGACCCCGAGTTCGCGCACTGGCGGGCCACCTACGAGCAGTCACTGAGCGCCGCGGGCGACCTGATCAGGGAGGGCATCAAGACCGGCGACTTCGTCGACAAGGATCCGACCATGGCCGTCGAGATCCTCGATGCGCTGGTCAACCAGGCGGTGCGATGGGCTCCCCGGCACCGCGACCTCTCCCTGCCCGACGAAGCCGCCGAGATGGCGCTGCGCCTGGTCATCAAGCGTCCCAGCCGCATCCCGGCCATCCGTCGCGAGGCCGACCGGCTACTCGTCGCCGCCGGCACCCCCTGGCCCGAAGAGATCGCGCTGGCCACGCAGACCCGGTGAAGCCGTCGCAGCAGTCGTAACCGTCATCGTCGGGCCAGAGGCGGAGACGGCGACGATCTCCAGCGCGGAGGGGCTTCCGTCCCACCAGCGGCTGCTCGGCCTGGTGGCCTTGCCGAACTTGCCGACGGTCGCGTCGAACAGGTCGCCGGCGTCGCCGAAGTTGACGCCGTGCTCCAAGTCGAAGCGGTTGTCGGCCTGTTCGAGCGAGCACTCGTAGTGGTGTGCGGTTGTCATCTGCTCGTCGTTGTTGGTGGCCGCCTCGTCGACGTGCCAGATCGCCAGTCCGCCGTCCGGCAGCGCGGCGTCGCGGCCGGCGCGTTGGCGGTTCTCGAGGATGAAGTACTCGCGCGCGTTCTTGCGGTGGATGAGGAAGTCGTTGGTCCCGGCCTTGACGGTCGCGGTACTCGCCGGCGCGATGCTCGTGACGTTGTTGCTCCACCCCGCCTTGTACTTCAGGTACGCCGACACGTGCGCCGGGTTGGTGTCGCTGGCTCCGGAGCACATCAGGCAGTAGTTGCCGATGCCCTTGCTCTCGTAGCCGTAGTCGTAGAGGTCGGGGAAGTCGCAGACCATGTGCCCGTTCTCGTGGCAGAACGTGCGCAACGTGAGCCGGTCGCCGATGTCGGTGATCTGGTAGTCGGAGATCGTGATGCCGGGCGCCGCCTGGAACGGCGCGTCGAGCCGCCACGAGTGCGGCCAGAGCCCCTTGGACCAATTGTTGCTGCGCTTGCCGGCGTAGAAGACGCTCGTCGCGTAGACGAAGCCCTGGTCGTCGGTGGTCAGCGGGCTGAAGTCGAACCCGGTCGCCTTCAGGTGCGCGAGGGCCTCCCCGATCAGCTCCTGCGCCCGCTGCGGGTACGGCACCGTCTCGTTGGTGTAGTAGCTGCGGTCGCGCCGCGCGCGGTAGTAGGCGGTGACGACGTTGCGATAGCGCAACTTCCCCGCGGACACCTCGAGGAAATAGTCGTAGGCGGAGCCGTTGTTGCCGAAACCCCGGTAGCCCGGCTCGTTGCAGAACGCGTCGACCTCGTCGCGGTCGATGGTGGCGGGGAAGTCGCGGAAGTCCACGAGAAGGCAGAGTCCGACGTAGTCGCCCACGGTCCCACTCGGCGGCGGAGCGGCCTCGGGCCCGTCGCCGACCGGAGCGCCGATGCGGCGCTCGGCGAGCCGCTCCTGCCAACGCGTGTGACCGGCAGCGAGAGGCGAGGCGAAAGGTTCGGCGCGGGCGATCTCGGCGTCGCCGCGCAGTTGCGGCATGCGGTCGGCGTACACGAAGAAGCCGGTCTGCGGATCCTGGACGACCGCCTGGCCGTCGAGCGTCTCGAAGGCGGCGGCGAACTGGTTGCCCCAGCCGCGGACCCGGACCTCCGTGTCGTCCGGGTTGTGGAAGGTGAACTCTTGACCGTCGTATGGAAGTGGCATCGGCTGGCTCCTCAGCGAGTAGTGGACCTGACTGTCCGTTTCGCTGTCGGATCACCCGACGGGACCTTTTGATACGCCGGGCAAGAATCGAGCCGTGGCGGTAGAGGTCGACCCGGATCGGTTCGAGGAGATGGTGACCGAGGCGCTCGACGGGCTGCCCGACGACCTCGGTGAGCTGATGAGCAACGTGGCGGTGACCGTGCAGCACACGCCAGGCCCGCGCGGGCTGCTCGGGCTCTACCGCGGCATCCCGCTCTCACGACGGACGACGTCGTCGTACGCCGGCGTGCTCCCCGACCAGATCACCATCTACCGGCTCGCGATCTGTGCGATCTGCCGCACCGATGCCGAGGTCGTGGAGCAGGTACGGCGCACCGTGATCCACGAGGTCGGACACCACTTCGGCATCGGCGACAAACGGCTGCGCGAGCTGGGCTGGTGACGAGGTGACTAGGAACGACGCTCGTAACGCCGCGGCTTGAGCCGTTCGGGCGCATCGTCGGCGTCGAAGAACTCGCAGGTGAACTCGCCGTCGTAGCCGAACAGGAAGCCGAAGACCGGGTTGACCACCTCGAGGTCGATCCGGAAGACACCGGCCTCGTCGTCGTACTGCTCCCGCAGGTCGGCGCGACCGCTGAACAGCATGGGGAAGCGGAAGCCGACGACGCCCTCGTAGAAGCGCTGGGCGTCCGAGCGGAGGTGCAGGCTGCCGTCGGGTTCAGCGCGCAGCTCCAGATCGACCGCCAGGTGCTGGTGGGTGCCGAGGTAGTCGACGACACCGCCGCCGGCGGCACTGATCATGGTCGCGTCGAAGCGGCGGGTGCGGCCCCGCAGGTCGTACTCGCGGACGAAGGTCACCGCCTCGCGGCCGAGCGGGTCGCGGTAGGGGTAGTTGTGGATCACGAACGGCACGTCGGAACCGGTGTCGGGCACCAGGATGTTGCGGAGCCGGCCGAACTGCAGGAACGGCGCCGTCCACCACGGACCGCGCCGGATCCGGCTCATGGTGCCGCGCCCCACGCAGCCGTAGCCGGCGTCGAGGCCCACGCCGAAGCGGCGCTGGAGCATCGGATGCAGCCGACCGAACTCCTCCCCCATCGCCTGCTCGAAGATGCTGGTCACGGCGCCTCCCGTCGGCAGCGGGCGGCCCGGGGCCGGTCGGCCCGCCACAGCCACAGCACCGAGTGCAGCGGCCACCGCTCCGGCTCCTCGCCCCGCTCGGCCCAGATGCGGAGCCGGTCGAAGCTCCAGGCAGTCAGCCAGCCGATCAGCCGGCGCAGCACGAGCCGGTCGGCCAGCCCGCCCCAGCCCGGCCGATAGTCGTAGCCGGTCGTGAACCGTACGCCGTCACCGAGCGGCTCGTAGCGCCAGTAGCCCCGGCCGTCGCCGAGCGGCGAGAGCCGGTCGGGCGTCGTGAACTGCAGCGCCGACGTACGGGTGCCGTCGGGACGGTGCTTCTCGCCGATCGAGGTGCCCGTCCCCGCCAGCACGTGACCGGGGAGCCGGAGCTCGTAGCGGAACTGCTGACCTCCGCCGGGCAGAATCGCGAACGGCTCGATCGAGCTGAACCGCAGGTCCCAGCGCGGATGCAGCTCGGTGTCCTGAGTCAGCCGCCACACCTCGTCCATCGGCGCGGCGATGTCGATGGAGACGAAGATCGGCTGCACGAGCAGCCGTCAGCCGTCGACGCGCTGGCGCAGGCCGGCGACGAGCAGCCCGTGGCCGAACTCGAACTGCTCGGCCACGCTCGGGTAGAGCTCGTTGGCCAGCCGGACTGTCCGCGGGAACTGCTCCGGCGAAGCGGTGAGGTAGTCGGCGCGCCACCGACGGTGCCGGCTGTCCTCCTCGTCCGGGGACGGCGCCGGCTCGATGGCGTCGATCGCTGCCGACCCGACCGTGAACTCGTGGAGAGCGTGGCCGAGCAGCCGCTCGGTGAACGCGCGCTCGTTGTCCATCCGCGACGGCCCGGAGGCCATCATCCGCGCGGCCCCCGGATGTGCCATCAGCACCTGGCACAAGTCCTGGCAGACGACGGTGGCACCGTCGAGTCCCGCGCCCTCGCCGAGGGCCGGCATCGCTTCGACCAGGCTCGCCAGGATGCTGTCGGCGGCCTCGCGCAGCGGCCCGTCCATGTCGCGGCTGAGCCGCCCCGCGCGCGTCGCAGTGGGCATCGAGCCTCCTCTCTGGACGGGGTGAGGCGAGCCCAGCGTAGGCGGTGGAGCGCAGCTCAGTCGTAGAGGCGGGCCTTGCGAGCCGATCGAGGCACACCTCTCCCGACGACGGGAGCATCGTGATCGCCGGTACGTCGCCGGAGCATCCTCCGGTCCCCTCCGACACCGAGCAGGCCCTCGCCAATCGACACCGGGTCACGCTCGCTCCGGACAGCGTGCTCGCGGGCCTGTTCAGGGCCTTCGTCAACGCCTGCGCAGGGGCGCGCCGCGGGTCAGTTGTCGGAGTCCTCTGAGGCGTTGTCCTCGACCTGACCGGGGTCGGTCTCGCCCTCGTCGTCGTCGGGGGCGTTGTCGCCGTCCTGGTCCTCGACGTTCTCGTCGACATCGCCCTCGTTGCCGTCACCGGAGCAGGCGGCGAGCCCGCCGAGAAGGGCGACGCCCGTGGTCGCCGCGACGACCATGCGCAGGGCGGAACGACGCTGGATCTGACGCATTGCCACAGTGTCTCACGCGGACGCGCCCACCCGCTGCCTGGCTGGCGCGGGTCGCCAGCGCACGTGCACCGGGGCCTGGTCGCCGTCACGCAGCATCGACAGCCGCGGCGGGATCTTGTCGGTGCGCGAGGTCGGCAGCCGCGTGCAGCGTCCACATCGGGTCGTAGAGGTGGGTCCGGCCGAGGGCGCACAGGTCGGCGGCCGGCCAGCAGGATCGAGTTGACGTCGTCGTACGACGAGATCGCGCCGACCGCGACCACGGGCACCCCCGCGGCCCGGGCGACCTGGTGTCGGATCCGGTCGGCGAACGGCGTCGATCGCCGCGGCACCGTGGGCGATGAACGCGCGCGCGACCTCGACCGCGTCCCCCTCGGTGTTGCCGTTGGGCATCCAGTCAGTCGCCGAGATCCGCACCGTCACCTGCGCAAGGGTTTCCGGACCTGCGTGCACGAGACGTCGACTCACCGCGCGGAGGTCTCGACAGGCTCGACCAGCGACGGTTGAGCGGGTGCCTTCCTTGCCGGAGTTTCGACACCGTTGGCGCTGGCGCGCCTCCGGGCTCTCAACCACCGATCGACCGCAGCCAGGGCTCGGCGCCCCCGCACCCGGCGGCGGTGACCTATCAACCACAACCCCGCGGAACGCGGTTGATTGCCCACCGCCACCCCAGACGCGGCGAGCTCACCATCAGGGCAGCTCACGCCAGGTGGTGAGGACCCGCACGTAGTCGGAGATGAAGCCGCGGTAGCGGGCATCGATGCCGGGCAGGTCCCACCACTCCCCCGCCAGTTCGCGCACGTCGCCGAAGCCGAGGTGGTCGGCGTGGAACAGCTCGACGTACTGCTCGAGGCCGTCACGCGCGAGCATGAGGCGCGCGTCGTCGGCAACGTGGGCGGGCGCGATCCAGGTGCCGGAGGAGATGGTCGCGAACCCGAGCCAGGTCAGCCGCGAGCGCAGAGCGTGCCGCTTCTCGCGCTCCGACTCGGGCACCGAGAACACCGCCAGCACCCAATCCGACTCCTGCGGCTCCTCGCGCTTGAAGATCCGCCGGTCACCCTCGGCGAGCACGCTCTCGCCGTACGCCGACAACGCGTAGCCGGCGACACCGTCACGGTTGTCCCCGACCAGCACGCCGCGCTTCTTGAGCCGCGAGACCGAAGACGGTGAAGATCAGCGCACGTGGTGACTGCGGCGGGGGCGCGGAGTCAGCCGACGTCACGAGGCGTGAATGTACGCGACGATGACGGAGTGCAGCACGAACTCGACACCCGCAGCCCACTCGACCTGACCCCGCTCGAGGAGGAGGCCGTCGTCTCAGGTACGCCGGCCACCGGGTTCCGCGCGTTGACCACCGTGGCCGACGTCGAGGTCGGGATCTGGGAGATGACGCCGGGCACCGCGACCGACGTGGAGGCCGACGAGGTCTTCGTCGTGCTGTCCGGGTCCGCCACTGTCACCTTCGCCGACGGTGAGTCGCTCGAGCTCCAGCCCGGCAGCGTCGTACGCCTGCACGCGGGCGAGCACACCCGCTGGACCATCCACGAGACGCTGCGGAAGGTCTACGTGACCTAGGCCGCGGCAGTCAGCGGACGGTCGGGTCGAGCAGCACCTTGGCATGCGTGTTGCCCGGCGACAGCAGCTCGTCGAACATCGCGTCGGCCCCCGCCAGCGAGATAACGTCGGACACGACCTCGACCGGCACCTGGCCGGCGGCGATGTGATCGAGCGCCTCGGCAAACTCCGGGGCCGTGCAGTTGACCGCACCCACGATCCGCAGCTCCTTGGACACCACGAGTCGCTGGTCGAATTCGACAGGAGCCGGCGGCCGTCCCTGCAGGACCACTCGCCCGGTCGGACCTACAAGCTGGACCGCCAGTCCGGGGCTGGTGATGTGGCCTGACGCCTCCAGGACCGCGCGAGGCGTGCCGCCGAGCACCTTGGTCACCGCGGTCTCGACCTCGTCGAGGTCGACCGCCCAGAAGCCGAGCGCGGCGGCCGCCTCGCGGCGGAACGGATTGGGATCGACCAGCACGACGTCGTCGATGCCGCGCACCCGGAGTGCCAGCGCGAGCATGGTGCCGATCGGACCCGCACCGAGGATGCAGACCGTGTCACCCGGCGCGACCTCGGCCTGGTTGACACCGTGCAAGCCGATCGCCAGCGGCTCGGTGAGCGCGGCCTCGTCGAAGCTCACATGTTCGGGGATCGCATGCAGCAGCACCGGCGGCACGACGATCTGCTCGGCGTACCCGCCCTGGGTCGTGCCGAGTCCGAGTGAGAGCTGCAACGCTTGCGCACACATGTGCGGCCGGCCAGCGGTGCAGCGCTCGCAGGTGCCGCACGAGACCGCGTGGTACGACGCCACTCGGTCGCCCGGCGCCCAGCCCGCCACCCCGGCGCCGACGTCGAGGACGGTCCCGACGATCTCGTGGCCGAGCACGGCTCCGGGCGCCACGATGCGCTCCTCGGAGCGCAGATGGAGGTCGGAGCCGCAGATCCCGCACCGCTCGACCCGGAGCATCACGGTGCCCGGCTCGAGCACCGGGTCCGCGAGTTCCTCGACGACGAGCCTGCGCTCAGGCGTGACGACGACTGCCTGCATCCCGCTACCCCTCCTCGCTCGCGATGCGCACGAGGCGCTTTCCGATGTTGCCGCCCGCTAGCAGGTCGATCAGGGCCTCCGGCGCACGCTCCAGCCCGTCGTACACATCGTGGACCGAGGTCAGCCGACCCGATTCCAGCTCGGCGGCTAGGAACTCCTCGCCCTGCTCCCACTCGTCCTCGAAGTCGTGGACCAGGAAGCCCTCCATCCGCAGCCGGCGGGTCACGATCAGTCCGGGCAGCGCGCGGAGGCTGGCCGGCTGCTCACCGTCGTACGCGGACACCGAACCGCAGCTGACGATCACACCGTGGGTGTTCATCAGGGGCAGGACCGAGGTCAGCACTCGCCCGGCGACGTTGTCGAAGTAGACGTCGACGCCGTCGGGACAGGCCGCCGCCAGGGCGGCCCGCAGGTCGTCGGTGTGGTGGTCTACGACCGCGTCGAAGTGCAGCTCATCGCGCAGGAAGTCGGCCTTGGCTCGCGAGCCGCACACCCCCACCACACGGCAGCCGAGGGTGCGCGCCAGCTGCCCGACGACACTGCCGGTAGCTCCGGCGGCCGCCGAGACGACGACGGTCTGCCCGGCCTCGGGCCGGCCGACCCGGACCAGGCCGAAGTACGCCGTCAGGCCGGTGACGCCCAGGACGCTCACCCGATCCTCGAGCGAACCGCGGCCCGAGATGGGCCGGAGCGTCGTGGTGTCGACGAGGGCGTACTCCTGCCAGCCGCCCTGGGTCGCGACGATCGTGCCGGGTGCGAGTTCGTCGACATCGCTGCGGACCACCTCGGCCAGGGTGTAGCCGGCGATGACCTCCCCCACCTCCAGCTGGTCGCGGTAGGTCGGGCCGCTCATCCATGCGCGGGCCGCGGGGTCGATGGAGAGCAACAGGTTGCGACACAGCGTCTGGCCCGGGCCCGGGTCTGGCACGGGCGTGGTGTCGAGCAGGAAGTCGTCGGCACTCAGCGGGCCGCTCGGTTGCCGGGCCAGCAGGATCCGTCGCTGCTGCGGGTCGCTCATACAGGCAGCTCCTCGGCGAACGCGCCGTCGAGCAGCCGGAACGCCGCCACGGCGGCCGGGTAGCCGGCGTAGGCGACCAGGTGGATCAACGCCTCGCCGAGCTCGTCCTGGGTCCAGCCGTTGCGCCGGGCGCCCTGCAGGTGCAGGGCCAACTCGTGGTCGCGGCCGGCCATCGCCAGCGCGGTGACCGTGATCAGCGACCGGGACTTGCGGTCCAGCCCCGGTCGGCACCAGACCCCGCCCCAGCCCTCCTCGGTGAGGTAGCGCTGCCATCGCTGCATCGTCGGCGAGGCCGGCGCGGCCAACGTCGCCTCGAGTCGACCCCGGCCCAACACCTCGGCGCGGGCCCGGAGTCCGGCCTGGTAGCGCTCGTCGTCCTCGTGCATGTCAGCGGCTCCCTTCGGCGTACTGCTGACGCATCGTCCGCTTGTCGAACTTCCCGACCGAGGTGCGCGGGATCCCGTCGGCCGTGGCCCACGACTCGGGGACCTGCCAGCGCGGCACGTGGTCGAGCAAGTGGCGCCGGAGTACGTCGTAGTCCGCCTCCGCGCCGTCGTTCCAGACGACGACGGCCAGTGGCCGCTCCTGCCAGCGTTCGTCGGGGATCGCGATCACCGCGGCCTCGAAGACCGCCGGGTGCGCCACCAGCGCGGTCTCGAGGGTGACCGAGCTGATCCACTCACCGCCGGACTTGATGAGGTCCTTGGCGCGGTCCTTGATCTGCATGAAGCCGAGCGCGTCGAGGGTGCCGACATCGCCGGTGCGCAGCCAGCCGTCCTCGAACCGGTCGGAGTCGAGGACCTTGTGGTATCCGCCGGTCACCCACGGTCCGCGGCACTGGAACTCGCCCACCGCCACGCCGTCCCTCGGCAGCTCCGCGCCCGCGTCGTCGACGATCCGGCAGGAGACACCCGCGATCACGCGACCGGTGTGCGCGCGCCAGGTCCACTCGTCCTCGGGGTCCGACCCCTTCGGCGGGAAGGCCACCGCCGCGACCGGCGAGGTCTCGGTCATCCCCCAGCCCTGGACCAGGTCGACACCCAACCGATCCCGGAAGGCCCGCATCATCGAGACCGGCACCGCCGAGCCACCGCCGACGAGCATCCGCACCGTCGAGAGGTCGACCGGGTGCGACTCGGCGTACCGCAGCACGTCGTTCCACACGGTGGGTACGCCGGCCGAGATGGTCGCGCGCTCCTCGGTCATGAAGGCGGTCAACGCCGGCGCCTGCAGGTGTGGCCCAGGCATCAGCAGGTCGGCACCGGACAGCCACGCGGCGTACGGCAGCCCCCACGCGTTGGCGTGGAACATCGGCACGACCGGCAGCACCCGGTCGCGCTCGGTCATGCCGTAGACGTTGCCGGCGAGCACGCCGAGCGAGTGGAGGTAGAGGGACCGGTGGCTGTACGCCACACCCTTGGGGTCGCCGGTGGTGCCGCTGGTGTAGCAGAGCGCCGCGGCGCAGCGCTCGTCGAGCTCCTCGCACCAGTCGTACGTCCTGGGCCGGCCGGCGAGGAGCTGCTCGTAGTCGTGGACGACCACGCCCGGCGCCAGCTCGGACTGCAGCACCGGGGGCGCGTCGCCGTTGACGACGACATGCCGGACCGAGCCGCTGTCGCGGATGGCCGGGATCAGGAGCGGCACCAGGTCGGCGTCGACGACCACGACCGCGTCCTCCGCGTGATCGACGATCCAGCCCAGCTGCTGGGCGCCCAGCCGGATGTTGAGCGTGTGCAGGACGGCGCCCATGGAGGGCACCGCGAGGTAGGCCTCGAGGTGGGCCTGGTTGTTCCACATGAAGGTCGCCACCCGGTCGGAGTGGCGTACGCCCAGTGCGGCCAGCGCGTGCGCAAGCTGTGCGGCGCGCTCCGCCGTCTCGGTGAAGGTACGGCGAGTGGTCCCGTCGGGGTCGAGCGTGACGACCTCGCTCGAGGAATAGGTCCGCTCACCGTGGCGCAGCAGCGCCGCGACGGTGAGCGGCGCGTCCTGCATAGTGCTCTGCACGTCAGCCCACTGACACGAGCCGCTCGAGCTCCGGCACGAGCTGGTCCATCGGGAGCGTGATGTCGACGTCCTTCTTGAACGGTTGCGGGACATCCTTCCCGGTCGGCCAGTAGACCTCGATCCGGTTGCGCTCGGGGTCGAAGAAGTAGATGCCGACGGCGTTGCCATGGGTCACCACCTGCTCGATGTCCACGCCGGCTTCGACGAAGCAGGCGTGATACTCCTGCAGGCTCGCCAGGTCGGAGACCCGCCAGGACAGCTGCTGCAACACCTTCGCCCCGGCCGGTACGTCGCGGCCACCGGCGAGCACCAACTCGTGATGCTCGTAGTCGGGGCGCGAGGACAGGAAGACGATGCCGCGGCCGAGGTCCTCGTCGGTGATCGTCAGCCCCATCACCCTGCTGTAGAAGTCGCGCATCAGCTCCAGGTCCGCGACGTGCAGCCCCACGTGGCCCAGCTCGATGATCCCGGTCATTGGATGTTGCCCCTTCCGCTCTGGCCGTGCTCGCCGCTCTGGCTCGGCCGCCCACCGCCCACCATGGTGTTCCTCAGCTCGCCGATGCCCTCGACCCGGGTCACCAGGACATCGCCGTCGCGCAGGAACCGCGGCGGGTTCTGCCGCGCGCCGACGCCGGCCGGCGTACCGGTGAAGATCAGGTCGCCTGGGAGCATCACGCAGGTCGCCGAGATCTGGGCGATGATGCTCGGCACGGAGAAGATCATCATCGAGGTGCGCGAGCTCTGCATCACCTCCCCGTTGAGCAGGCAGTCCAGGGCCAGATCGTCGGGGTCGGCCAGGTCGTCCAACGTCACCAGGGCCGGGCCGATCGGCCCGAACCCGGGCATCGACTTGGCCAACGACAGCTGTGGGATCGCCGCACTGAACTGGAGCTCCCGCTCGGAGATGTCCTGGCCAGCGCAGAGCCCCGCGACGTACTGCCAGGCGTCGGTCTCGGGCACCCGGTCGGCCGTCCGGCCCATCACGACCACGAGCTCCACCTCGTAATCGACGTTGCCAGCCGGCACGTGAACGTCCTCGAACGGACCGGCCACACAGGAGGGGAACTTGGTGAAGACGATCGGGGCCGTCGGGAGCTCGCGGGCCGCCTCCGCACTGTGGTCGGCGTAGTTGAGGGCCAGCGCGAAGACCTGTCGCGGTCGCGGCACAGGTGCGCGCAGGCACGCCGGGTCGAGCGCGACGTCATCCAGCCCGCCGTTCAGCTCGCCGTTCAGCACGCCGGCCGAGGCGGCCCATCCCACGAACTCGTCCCACTCGTCGAAGACCGCCTGGGGGTCCGGCCCGAACCGGCCCTCGGATGCATCGGCGACGTCGACGCCGCGCTCGGTGGCCACCTCGAGGGTGAGGCGGCCGGCCACGTTGAGCAGACGCATGGAGCCTGCACCACCTTCAAATAGTCGTTTATTTGTCAGATTGTCGGATATCTGACTCTTCGGCCGAGCATACAGACGCACTACAGGCCTGGCTAGAGTCGCGGAGAAACAAACAAATTACCAGACATCTCGATTGACAATCGACTATTTGGGACCGAGGATGGCAGCCGTGTCCCACCCGGAGGCGTGCCCTGCGCTCTTCCATGTGGGCATCACGGTGGCCGACCTGGATCGGGCCCTCGCCTTCTACCGCGACGGGCTCGGACTCACGGTGCAGTCCGATCGGGTGGCCGAGAGCCCAACCCTCGCGACGCTCACCGGCGTATCCGTCACCAGGCTGCGGATCGCGCTCCTCGACGCGCCCGGAGGTGGCGTCTTCGAGCTGCTCCAGTACGACGACGGTGCGATGGGCGAGCCGCTGCCCGCCTCGCGCGCCGGGACCGGCCACGTCTGCGTCTTCGTCGACGACCTCGGCGAGGCGACCGCTCGGCTGCTGGCGTTCGGCGGCACCCAGGTGTCGGCCGAGCCGGTGACGGTCTCCGGGGGCGAGTACGCCGGACGGCGGTGCGTCTACCTGCGCGACCCGGACGGCTACCTGGTCGAGCTCTTCACCGGGCCCGGTCCGCGATGACCGGCTCGACGCTGCGCGCGGACCGCGAACGCTGCATCGGCTCGGGGTTGTGCACCGGACTGGCCCCGGAGGTGTTCGGTGCCGCAGACGACGATCTGGTGGAGCTGCTGCGCCAGCCCGAGCGCGACCGCGCCGATGTGGCACGCGCGATCGCGAGCTGTCCGGTCGAGGCGCTGGGCTGGAGCGAGGCACCCACCGACGAGAGGGAGGACCGAGGATGAGCGGCGCAGGCAAGGTCGTGGGCTTCTTCCACGCCGGGATCACCGTGACCGACATGGACCGGTCGGTGCCCTTCTACCGCGACGGGCTCGGGCTCGAGCCGTTCTGGGACGTCACCCGCGACTCGGCCATGGTCCGCACCGTGGTCGGGGTCGACTTCTCGACGCTGCGCAACGTGATGCTGCGGCTGCCTGGTGGTGGATTCGTGGAGCTGTTGGAGTACCGCGGCGTGGACCGGCCGGAGCCGTCGTTCGCCCCGGCCAGCGTCCCCGGGACCGGCCATCTGTGCTTGGAGGTGCGCGACATCGACGCGGTGGTGGAGCGGCTGGTGGCCCTGGGTGGCACGCCCGGCTCCGCCGTACAGACGGTCCCCGAGGGCGGTCCCCGGGCCGGGAGTCGACTCGTCTACGTCCGCGACCCCGACGGCTGGCTGCTGGAGCTCTATCAGTTCGCCTCCGGGTCGAGCGCCGATCTCCAGGCCGACTCGTGACCGCCTCGGCCGGGGTCGGCCGCGACGACTGGGAGCGGGAGGCCACCCGGCGTACGGGCGCCGGTGCGGTCTTCGATCCCTATCCCCGCTACGCCGAGCTGCGCACTCTCGGCCCGGTGCTCCCGGGGTCCATCCCCTCGCACTTCGGCCTGCCCGACCCGGTGCACCACGTCTTCGGCGATCGGCCGCACTTCGCGACCTTCGACTGGCGGACCACCGAGCGGGTGCTCAAGGACGCCGACACCTTTGGCAACGGCGGGCTCGCGCCGATGAACGTGCGCCAGTTCGGTCCCGTGTCACTGCAGTCCAGCGACGGCGTGGAGCACCGTCGCTACCGCATGCTGATGCAACCCGCCTTCGCGCGGCGCGGACTGGCGATGTGGGAGCGCTGGCTGGTGGGGCGGCTCGACTCGCTGATCGACGAGTTCGAGGCGGCCGGTCACGCCGACCTCTACTACGCCTACTGCGCGCCGTTCCCGGCGTACGTCACGGCGATGGCCTTCGGCGTACCCGCCGCCGACGTGGAGCTGTTCAGTCGCTGGGCGGCGATGCTGCAGATCGGGGCCAGCACGCCCGAGGGCGCCGACGAGGCCAGCCGGAACGTCGTCGACTACATGAGCGGGATCATCGCCGAGCGACGCCGTGAGCCCCAGGACGACCTGATCAGCCTCCTGGTCAACAGCGAGCTCCCGGGCGAGGAGGGCGGCGGGACGGCCAGCGACGAGCAGATCCTCGGACTGGTGCGCAACCTGATGCCGGCCGGGGTGGGCACCACCTTCCGGACCCTCGGGATCGTGCTGATCACCCTCTTCGAACGCCCAGAGCTGCTGGCTCGGGTCAAGGTGGAGCCGGAGCTGGTGCCGCGGGTGATCGACGAGGTGCTGCGCTGGAACCCGCCCCTGGCCTGGATGCTCCGGATGACCACCCGCGACACCGTGCTCGAGGGCGTGGAGATCCCGGCCGGCGCGATCGTGCACGCCGGCATCGCCGCCGCCAACCGCGATCCCGCGGTGGTCTCCGACCCCGACGAGATGAACCCCGACCGGCCCGACCTCCAGCACCTGAGCTTCAGCGCCGGCCCGCACTTCTGCGTCGGCATGCAGGTGAGCCGGCTCGAACTGGAGACGGCCCTCTCGACCTTGCTTCGCCGGCTGCCTGGCCTGGTTCCCGACCCCGACGCGGACCGGCCCGAGGTGACCGGACTGATGTTCCGGATGCCGACCGGTGCGCCCGCGCGCTGGGCCTGACGTACACCCACTGCAGATATGGAGAACGACGTGAGCCGCGCCGAAGGCAAGGTCGTGTTCATCACCGGAGCCGCCCGCGGTATGGGCCGCTCCCACGCGGTGCGGTTCGCCGAGGAGGGGGCGGACATCATCGCTGTCGACATCTGCTCCGACGTCGGCGAGCTGCCCTACTCGATGGGCACCCCGGACGACCTGGCCGAGACGGTCCGCCTCGTCGAGGCGGCCGGGGGCCGAGTGGTGGCCCGGCAAGCTGACGTGCGCGACCCGGAGCAGTTGGCTCAGGCGGCGGCCGACGGAGTCGCTGAGCTCGGCTCCATCGACGTGGTCCTGGCCAACGCCGGCATCGTCTTCGGCGCGCCGACCATCGAGGTCGACGTCCAGCGTTGGCGCGATGTCATCGACGTCAACCTCAATGGCGTCTTCTACACGATCAAAGCGGCTCTCCCCTCGATGATCGCCGGCGGCCGCGGCGGCTCGATCGCCATCACCAGCTCGATCGCCGGGCGCCGCGGGTACGCCAACCTGGCCAGCTACACCGCCTCGAAGCACGGCGTCGTGGGGCTGATGCGCTCACTCGCCAACGAGCTCAACGAGCACCGGATCCGGGTCAACTGCATCCACCCGACCAACACCGCCACCGACATGCTGCTCAACGACGCGTCGTACCACACCTTCGCCCGAGACCTCGACGAGCCGACCCAGGAGGACGCCATCCCTGGCATGGCCGGGATCAACCTGATCCCGGTGCCCTGGATCGAGCCGCGCGACATCAGCAACGCGCTGGTCTGGCTCGCCTCCGACGAAGCGCGGTTCGTCACCGGCATCAGCTTGCCCGTGGATGCGGGCAGCTACGTGCGGACCTTCTAGGTCGTACCTTGTCACCTCGTCGACATCTTTCGATAATCGTTGAGATAGTTGACTAACGCGCCAAATGCGTAGAATGCCGAGCATGTCCAGACGCGGAGACTTCGACACCCTGAGTCTCGACGTCTTCAGCCAGCTCCGCAGCGACATCCTCTCCGGCCGGATCCCGCCGGGTGAGCGGCTCAAGCCGACCCATCTCCGCGAGCGGTTCGACGTGAGCGTCGGCGTCGTCCGCGAGGCGCTGACCCGGCTGACCGAGCAGAACCTCGCCACCGGCGAGTACAACAAGGGCTTCCGCGTCGTCTCGCTCACCTACCCGGAGCTGGTCTCGATCACCGCCGCCCGGGTCCTCAACGAGTGCGCAGCCCTGCGCACCGCGATCGAGATCGGCGACCTGACCTGGGAGACCAACGTCGTCGCCGCCCACCACCGGATGACCGCCTCGACCCCGACCCCGGGCGACCCGGCGTCGTACGACGTCTTCGCCGAGGCCCACAAGAACTTCCACTTCGCCCTGCTCGACGGCTGCCAGAACCCCTACATGATCGACATCTGCTCGCGGCTCTTCGCCGCCAGCGAGATCTATCGGCGCTGGTCGGCCCCGCAGATCAAGCACCGCAACGCCGCCGCCGAACACCTCGCGATCATGGAGTCCTCGCTGGCCCGCAACGCCGACGACGCCGTCGAGCACTATCGCCAGCACATCCAGCTCACCTCGGACCTGATCGAGGAGTTGCTTCAGTCGCAGGACGCTGGCGAGAGCTGAGCCCGGGACCGGCGAAGTGCGTCCTCAGCGCACGCGGGTCGTACGTGCGCGCACAGTCCGCCGCAGGTGACCGATTGAGGGCGGCGTCAAGCCCACCCGGCACGTATAAGAGCGTATAAGTAGGTGCAGTTATACGCTCTTATACGTGAAGGGGGTGAGTGTGGACAGTCCCTACAGTCCCGGTTTCGGCGCCCGCCCGGCCGTCCTGGTCGGACGCGAGTCCCAGCTGGCCCGTGCCGAAGCAACATTGACCCGGGTGGCCAATTCCCACGCGGCCGCCTCCTCGGCGCTGGTGCTGACGGGCGCGCGCGGCCTCGGCAAGACGGTCACCCTCGGGGTGATCGCCGAGACCGCTGAGGACCGCGGATTCGTGACGGCCACCGTTGCCTTCGACAGCGTCTCGGACAACGTCCAACTTCTGGCCGGCCGCATTGCAGAGGCGATCGCGCCTCTCGAGGCCAAGGCGGCCAGAGCAAGTCAGACCTGGACGCGGATACGCCAGCGACTTGCGGGACTCTCCGTGGAGATCAACGCAGGAGTAGTGAAGATCACTTCTTCGGGTCGTGAGCCAGCCGAACAGCGCAGCGGCGCCGGCGCCTTACAGCGCCAGGTCCTCGCCGATCTCCTTTCTGGGGCCGCGTGCTTAGCCAAAGAGCACGAACGGCCCGGTCTGGCGGTCTTGCTCGACGAACTGCAGGAGGCCTCACGCGAGCAATTGGTTGTGATCGCGAACGCGGTCCAGGACGCGCTCCGCGTCGGCGCGGGCGCCCCGTTGGTGATCTTTGCGGCCGGCCTGCCCGAGACCCCGGAACGGGTCATGGCCGCTGCCTCGTTCACCGAGCGCTTCGACTTCCGTGGTCTCGGCCGACTGGACGCCGACGCAGCAGAGCGTGCGCTCCTCGAGCCGGCCAACCGGGTAGGCGTGACCTGGGACATCAAGGCTGCAGCCACGATCGTTCAGGCAGCCGGTGGTTCGCCGTACCTGATCCAGCGCTTAGGAGACGAAGCGTGGCTGCTCGCCGACCCGCGTCGGGGTGACCACATCGGCGTCGACAGCGCTGAGACCGCGATCGCCGAAGTGCGCGACAACCTCGCCGGCGGCATGTTCCGCGGCCGGTGGGCCAAGGCCACGCCGATGGAGCGGGCGTTCATGATCGCCGTCGCTCAGGTCGTGGACGAGGAGGGCATCGCGCAAACCCGCCACATCACCGCGGTAACCGGGCGGAGCACACCGCAGTGGAGTCGAGTGCGCGGCGACTTGATCGACAAGGGCCTGGTCGAGTCGACCGGCACTGGAACCCTGCGGTTCACCATGCCGGGCTTCGCAGAGTTCGCCCGCAGCCGCGTCGACGCGCCCTGGTTGTGGGACAACATCCGATCCGGCCTCACGTTGCGGGCCCAACCACTCACTCACCGAGGACTCGATCCCGTCCCCGGATCATCTGCTGGCGCTCACGAACTCCAGGTCCCCGACCACGAGGCCGACTCCGAGTGATCGGCGTCGTACGACGCTCCTTCGAGGTCCCGCGCGGCCTGGCCAAGGCGGCGGTGGCCCATCAACCACTCTCACGCCGGGCAAGGTTGAAAGGTCACCGCTCCCCAGGACCGGACCACCGGAGACGCGCAAAACGTCCACAGAGCCGAACAGGGGCGGAGCCAGGCGGCTCCGCCCCTGTCGGGCGAGGGGTCTTGCTGCTAGATCGAACTACTGAGCGCAGAGCACCGGAACCGTGAGGCCCCAGACCTTCTCGGTGGCGACGGCCTCGGCGCCCTCGAGCGGCGGCAGCGGGATGAGCACCCGCTCGTGCGGTGCGGTGGTCGGGATCGGCGGCGGCTCGGCGGAGTTCTCGAGTTGCTCGTCACCCGACTCGACCTTCTCCGTCGAGAGGTAGCGGGCGACCGAGTCGGCCACGACCTGCGCCTCGATCACGGCCGACTGGAGGACGGTGCCGTAGGACTCGCCACTGGCGTAGGTCTCCGAGCCGATCGAGCAGCTGCCGTCGACGATCGTGATGTCCTTGCCAGGGATGATGCCGTTCTGCTGCAGCGCCTTGATCGCACCCGAGGCGATCGACTGATTGAACGACCACAGGTAGTCGACACCCTCCGACTTGAGCTTCGGCATCAGCGCCGTGGCGTTCTTGTAGCCGTCGTCGGCATTGGCGTTGGCGGAGGAGGCGATCTCGTTGAACGGGTCGGACGCGGTGACGTCGGTGAACCCCTGGAGCCGGTCGATCGAGCCCTGGTAGCCGTCGGGTCCGTTGAACATCACGATGTTGCCCTCCGGACTGTGCAGCTGACGGCCCGCGGCGATGTCGTTCTCGCGCGCGTTGAGCAGGATCTGCCCGGAGACCTCGCCGTTCGTGACGTCGTCGACGCCGGCGTACAGCGTGATGAACTCCTTGCCCTCGGGAGTCACCGCCTGGTTGGTCTGGATGACCGGCGCCACCTTCGAGAGCAGCTTGGTGGAGTTGACGCCAGCGGCACTGCTGGCCGGCCACCAGATGAACGCCGCAGGCTTCTCCCCCGTCGCGAGGTACTGCTGGACCTGCTGGTCCTGCTGCGCTGGGTCACGCTCGTTGGTGATCACCTTGGTCTTGAAGTTGAGGTCCTCGAGCTGCTGTACGACGGTCTTCTGCCAGTCGGTCAGGAACGGCGAGATGCCGCTGAGCATGAAGATGGTGACCAGCTGTCCCTTCCCGTCGAGCTCGGGCGGAAGGCCGTCCTTGACCCCTTGCGACGCCCCGTCGGCGCCGGAGTCCCCGTCGTCGTTCCCGCACCCCGCTAGCACGAGGGAAGCAACGAGCAGAGGCGCCAGGAGCCCCCGCATTGACTTTCGAAACACTGCTCTCATCGAGCTTCCTTCCGCGCCGCTGGACAAGGCGGCGGTTGCCGTGTCGATCTGAGTCGATCCCGAGGGTGTGTCCGCTCCGCCGAGTCTGCTCCCAGATAGTCGTCATGGCAAGAGATATTCGACAGTTTTCTGAATTGATCGACAGATGGTCACACAACCGATCTTTTCATCAGGTACGGACGAAGACGCCGGCATCGACCGGGAGCGTCGTTCCGGTGATGAACCGCGACCGATCCGAGGCCAGGAACGCCACCGCGCCACTGATGTCTTCGGGGCTGACCCAGGGCGTATCGAGCAGGTTGATGCTGGCAAAGCCGCTCATCGCCTCCTCGAGTGTCGGCGCCTCGAGGTCCGGCCGGAACGTCCGGTACGCCGAGGGGTTGAGAATCATGTCGGTCGGCACGTTGGTCGGGGCCACCACGTTGACGCGGATGCCGAACTCGGCCAGCTCGTTGGCCAGGCCGGCCGCCAGCCCGCCCAGCCCGTGCTTGGCCGCGGTGTAGTTGGTCAGGTTGCGGAAGCCTCGCATGCCGGCGATGGAGCTGATCAGCACGATCGAGCCGCCACTCCCCTGCTCGATCAGCTGCGGCAGGGCCGCCTGGACCGAGCGCCAGACGCCGGTGAGGTTGATGTCCACGACCTCGCGCCACTGCAGTTCGGTCATCTCGAGCAGCGGTGCCGACGAGACGATGCCGGCGTTCGCCACCACGACGTCGAGCCGGCCGAGCACCTCGACCCCGTCGCGGACGGCGCGCTGCATATCGGCCGACGATCGCACGTCGCCCACGACGGTCACGATCCGAGCGCCGGCCGCGCGGACCAGCTCCTCGGTCTCGTCGAGGTCGGCCCGGCTCGCGCCGGCGTACTTCGGGGTCTCGAGGGCCGCGCACAGGTCGACAGCCACGATGTCGAAGCCGTCGCGGGCCAGTCGTACGGCGTGGCTGCGGCCCTGGCCGCGTGCGGCACCGGTGATCAGTGCGACCTTGCTCATGTGCGGACGAACCCTCCTGCATCCACCGGGAGCACCGCTCCCGTGACGTACCGGCCCTCTTCGGACGCGAGCCAGAGCACCGCGTCGCTCACGTCGTCCGGCTCGACCCACGGCACCGGCAGCAGGTTGAGTGAGGAGAACCCGTCGATGGTGTCCTCGACCGTCGGTGCCTCGAGGTCGGGGTTGAACCGCTGGTAGGTGTTGCTGTTGAGCAGCATCGGCGTGGCGACGTTGGTCGGGTTGACGCTGTTGACCCGGATCTCGTACGGCGCCAGCTCGTTGGCCAGCGACCGCATCAACCCCGTGAGCGCGTGCTTGGCACTGATGTAGCCGATCGCGTTGCGGATGCCGCGCAACCCGGCCAGCGAGCTGATCAGCGTGACCGAGCCGCCACGCCCCGGCGCCACGACGAGCGGCACGAACGCCTTCACCGTGTTCCACACGCCGGTGAGGTTGGTGTCGAGGACCGCGTCCCACTCCTCGTCGGTCATCTCCCAGGCCGGGGCCGTGATGCAGATGCCGGCGTTCGCGATGATCGCATCGACCCGGCCGTGCACCTCCTCGACGGAGCGAGCCACCTCCAACAGTGCGGCGAGGTCGCGCACGTCGGTCCGGTACGCCGAACAGCGGCGCCCCAGGGACTCCACCTCGGCCACCGTCTGAGCCAGGTCCTCGGGGGTCGACATCGGGTATCCGACCGTCGGCACCTGGTCACAGAGATCGATCGCCACGACGTCGGCGCCGAGCTCGGCGAACCGGACCGCGTGGCGACGGCCCTGCCCTCTCGCGGCACCCGTCACGACGACCACCTGGTCGTCGAACCTCGGCTCTCCACCCACGCGCGCACTCCCCTTTCCTGCTGCGTCCTCGTTGCCTCCGGCAACGTAGGTCGGCAGCTTGCAGATAGTCAATCAGTTGGTCCATCTGTCGATTATTTGTTGACACAACGACAGTTCGGCGGAGAGACTCGCGCCGGGTCCGGGCCCACGTCCCCGCCCCATTCGCGTCGAGAAAGGACCACCATGAGCGACGCGCTCGGCGACGTCAGACATGCGATCGAGAACCTCCTCTACACCTACGCACGACTGGCCGACGATCTCGACGCCGAGGGCATCGGGACGCTGATGGCGCGGGCCACGGTGATCTCCGGCGGGCAGAGCTCGACCGGCCGCGACGAGGTGGTGGCGCGACTGACCCCGCTGTTCGCCGAGGTCGAGAAGAGCCGGCACCTGATGAGCAACATCGTCGTGACCCTCGGGCCGGACGCAGCGACCGCGAGCGCCACCCTTCTCTACGACAAGTGGGAGATCCACGACGAGCCGGTGGTCATGGCTTCGGGCCGCTACGCCAGCGAGTTCGCACGCAACGAGGACGGCTGGTACTTCACCTCCCACCACGTGCAGAATGCCTGGCGACGGGCGGTGCCGGCGTGACCGAGGGACCACTCAGCGTCGAGGTCCGGGGCGTCTCCAAGCGGTACGGCGCGGTCACCGCTCTCGACGATGTCGACTTCGAGCTGCGGCCCGGCGAGGTGATGGCCCTGCTCGGCCAGAACGGCGCGGGCAAGAGCACGCTGGTGAAGGTCCTCTCGGGGCTCGTGGCTCCGGACTCCGGGACCGTGTCGATCGCGGGTGCCCCGGTCGCGCTCCGCTCGAGCAGCCGGTCCCAGGGGCTCGGGATCGCCGTGGTGCAGCAGGAGTACAGCTCGGTCCCCAACCTCACGATCGCGGAGAACCTCGTCCTGGGTCAGGCCTCGGCCCCCGCGGTCTGGTCCAAGCGGCGGCTCGCGACCCAGGCCCGCGAGCATCTCGGCCGGGTCGGCCTGGCCGGCCTGGACCCGCTCACGTTCGTCTCCGAGCTCAGCGTTGCCGAGCGCCAACTCGTGGAGATCGCTCGGGTGCTCTCGCGCGACGCGCGGATCCTGCTTTTCGACGAGCCCACCGCCGCCCTGTCCGACGCCGAGATCGCGCGGGTGCTCGGCGTCGTCCGGTCGTTGGCCGAGGACGGGCGCAGCATCATCTACGTCACGCACCGACTGCCCGAGGTGTTCGCGGTCGCCGACCGGGTCACGATCTTCCGCGACGGACGCAGCCTGGCCCCCGTCGCCACCTCGGAGCTCGACGTCGACGCGATCGTCACATTGATGTTGGGCCGCAAGCTCGACGTGCTCTTCCCCGAACGCTCCGAGACCTCCAGTGACCCGCTGCTGGTCGTCGACCAGCTCAAGTCGGCGGGGCTCTCCACGCCTGCTTCGCTCGTCGTACGGTCCGGAGAGATCCTCGGTCTCACTGGGCAGATGGGCAGCGGCGCCGGCGCGCCCGTGCGGGCCATCGCCGGGTGCGACCCGGTGGAGACGGGCACCGTCACGGTGGCCGGCGAGCAGGTCTCGCTCGCGCACCGCAGCAGCGGCATCGGCAGCGGGATCGCCTACTGCTCCTCCGACCGTCAGCTCGACGGGATCTTCGCCGGGCTCACCATCCAGAAGAACCTGTCCAGCCCCTGGCTCGGCGACGTCTCTCGGCGTGGGGTGCTCTCGCCGACCGCTGAACGGCGACTCGCCCAGGATGCCGCCACCCGCTTCGCTATCGACGTCAAGCGGCTCGGCTCGGACGTCGCTACGCTGAGCGGAGGCAACCAGCAGAAGGTCGCACTCGGCCGGTGGACCGCCGGCAGCGCGCGCGTGCTGCTCGTCGAGGAGCCGACCCGGGGCGTCGACGTCGGTGCCCGGGCTGAGATCTACCACCGGCTTCGACTCCTGTGCGAGCAGGGGTTGGCGGTGGTGGTGGCCTCGTCCGACACCGCCGAGGTCTTCGGGCTCTGCGACCGGATCGGCACCTTCTCCCGCGGCGAGCTCACTGCGCTGCGCGACCATGACGAGTGGACGGAGGCTGAGCTGGTGCGCCAGGTCATGCACAGCGGAGCGGCGGGTGCCGCATGAGCGCCGACACCTCGCTCGCCGAGCCGAGCGCCCGCGCGGGGCAGGAGAAGGCCGACCGGACAGCTCGGCGGCGCAGCGCACTGCTGCGGCCCGGTGCCCCCTGGCAGCTCCCGGTCGTCATCGTCCTGGTCGCCATCGGCTCCGCACTCGTGACACCGGGCTTCCTGGCAGCCGACAACATCCGCGCGATCCTGATCACCTCCTCGGTGACCGGAGTGGTCGCGGTGTCGATGACCGCGGTGACCCTGTCGGGCCACTTCTTCTCGCTGAGCACCGAGCAGACCGCGCTCCTCGGGGCGATGCTGTTCGCCTGGCTGGTCGGCTCCGATACACCGGTCCTGCTCGCCCTGCTGGTGACCCTGGCTGTCGTCGCGCTGACCGGCGTCGTTCAGGGCGTGGTCGTCGCCATCGGGCTGAACCCGATCATCACGACCCTCGCGGCCGGCTCGGTGATCGGCGGGCTCGTGGCCGGGATCAGCCACAACGAGAACATCATGACCGGTGATGCGAGCCTCTCGTGGCTCGGCACCGCGCAGCCGTTGGGGATCCCGGCGGTCGTCATCATCTTCGCGCTGGTGACGATCCTGTGCACCTTCGTCTCCAGCGGCACCGTCATCGGGCGCCAGACGCTCCTCACCGGTGCCAACAGCAAGGCCGCGGTGCTCGCCGGCGTACCGGTCAAGGTGGTCGCGGTCGTGGTCTTCGCCATGGTCGCCACCGGCTCCGGGCTGGCCGGCATCATGACCGCTTCGACGCTCGGCTACGCGAGCACCGCGATGTTCGCCACCCTCACCTTCGACGTGATCGCGGCGGTCCTCGTCGGTGGCACCTCCATCCAGGGCGGGTCCGGGTCGCCACTGCGCTCGGCCGGCGGCGCGATCCTGATCTCGGAGATCAACTCGCTGATGCTGCTCAACAACGTGACCTCCGGGATGCGGATGCTGGTGCAGGGCGCGCTGGTGCTCGCGGTCATCGCCCTCCTGCACACGAGGAGGACGCGGTGATGCGCGGGCTAGGTCTCCGGCTGGTCGACGCCGTCAAGCCGTACGCGCTCCAGATCGTGCTGCTCATCGGGCTGTGGTGGGGGTTCTCGGCCACCACACCGCTCTTCACCGGGATCAGCAGCGTGTACGCCGTCGTCGAGGGCTTCGCCGTACTCGGGCTGATCTCCGTCGGGTTGCTGGTGCCCGTGCTCGCTGGCGAGCTCGACCTGTCCGTCGCCGCCATGGCGGCGCTGGCCGGCGGCATCGCCGTGCGGGTGGCCGGGCTCGGGCTGGTGCCCGCACTGGCCATCGCCACCCTGGCCGGGCTGGTGATCGGCGCGATCCAGGGCGGCGTCCTCTCCCGCCTGGGCATCAGCTCGGTGGTCTTCACCATCGGCACCATGCTCGGCCTGCAGGGGCTGGCGTTCCTCGTCTCCGACAATGCGGCACTGCCACTCGAGGACTTCTCGGTCTCCGACCCGCTGCTCAACCGCTGGAGCTTCCTCTCCCCCAGCAGCCTGGTCGCCATCGCCGTCTTCGGGCTGGTGTGGTTCCTGCTGGCCTGCACCAAGATCGGCCGCGAGGTGTACGCCTTCGGTGGCGGCCGCCGTGAGGCCGCGGCTGCCGGCGTCTCCCAGCTGCGGGTCATGGTCGTGGCGTTCGCCGTGTGCGGGGGCTGCGCGGCCCTGGCCGGCGCGATGGCGTCGATCAAGAGCGGCAGTTCGACACCGGGCGGCTACACCGACCTCCTGCTGATCGCGCCGGCGGCGATCCTCGTGGGCGGCATCAACCTCGACGGCGGCCGCGGCACCGTGATCAACGTCGTCCTGGGCGTCGCGATCATCTCCGTGGTCCGCTCAGGACTGGGATTCCGTGGCGTCGAGTCCTACATCGTCGACCTCGCCGTCGGAGGTTTGCTCCTCGTCTTCGTCGTCGCCGACTTCTTCATCCAGCGGGCGGCCGGGCAGCGCAGTCGTGCGCGGACCGCCCGCCGGGTGTTGACCGGTTGAGCCGCGGCTCAGGACTTCTTGACGTAGAAGAGTCGCTTGTTGACGAACTCGTCCATGCCGAGCGGGCCGAGCTCGCGTCCGAAGCCGCTGCGCTTCACGCCACCGAACGGCACCTCGGCGCCCTCGCCAGCCGGGGTGTTCACGTTGGCCATGCCGACGTCGAGACCGGCGGCGACGCGGGCGGCCCGGTCGGGGTCGGTGCTGAAGACCGCACCACCGAGGCCGTACGGCGTGTCGTTGGCCAGTCGCAACGCCTCCTCGTCCGAGGACACCTTGTAGACCACCGCAACCGGCCCGAACAGCTCCTCGCGGTAGGCGCGCATCTCGGGAGTGACGTCGGTCAGCACGGCGGGCGAGTAGTACGCCGAGGGGCCATCGGCCGCCTCGCCGCCGACGTGCAACTGCGCACCGTGGGCGACAGCGTCGTCCACGACTTCCTTGAGCCGCTCGAGCGCCAGCCGTGAGGACAGTGGTGCGAAGGTGCCGTCGGCTCCCTCGGCCGGGTCGCCCGGCCGGAGTCCACTGGCCAGGTCGACGAGCTTGCCGACGAACGGCTCGTAGACGTCGTCCATCACGATCATCCGCTTGTTGGAGTTGCAGGCCTGGCCGGTGTTGTAGATGCGCGTCCCCCAGGCCTGGGTGGCCGCGGCCTCGACGTCGTCGGTGTCCAGGACGACGTACGGATCGGATCCGCCGAGCTCGAGCACACACTTCTTGAGGTGCTGTCCGGCGACCGCGGCGATGGTGGAGCCGGCGCGCTCGGAGCCGGTCAGCGAGACGCCCTGGACCCGAGGGTCAGCGATGATCGTCTCGATCTGGGCGAACGTCGCGAAGACGTTGCGGAAGACACCGGCCGGCACGCCCGCGTCGTCGAAGATCCGCTGAATGGCCTCCGCGCAACGCGGCACGGATTCGGCGTGCTTGAGCAGCATCGTGTTGCCCAGCACCAGATTGGGCGCGGTGAACCTGGCGACCTGGTAGTAGGGGAAGTTCCACGGCATCACGCCGAGCAGCAGCCCGATCGGCCGCTTCTGCACCACGGCCTCGTCGCCGCCGAAGGTGGTGATCGGCTGGTCGGTCGCGAGCCCCGGACCGTGCTCGGCGTAGTAGCCGAAGATCGCCTGGCAGAACTCCACCTCCTCCACGGCCTCACCCAGCGGCTTGCCCATCTCCTCCACCGCGATCCGGGCCAGCTCGTCGGCGCGCTCGGCGAACAGGTCACCGATCTTCTGGGTCAGCGCGGCGCGCTCCTCGATGGGCAGCTGACGCCAGGTCTCGAACGCGGACGCACCGGCGGCCAGAGCCGACCCGATGGCGTCGTCGGTGGTGAAGTCGAACGTCGCGGTGACCTCGCCGGTCGCGGGGTTGGTCGAGGCGTACGCGGGTTGGGATGCGGTCATGCCCCTAGGGTCCCGCATCAGGTCAAGTAGCGTCTGCGCCGTGCGGCCGCCCGGGGAGGACAAGACACGCGTGCAGTCGGTCGACCGTGCAGCCGAGCTCCTGCAAGCCGTGGCCCATTCCGCCGGGAAGGGTTCTACCGCACGGATGCTGGCCCACGCCACCGGGCTCAACCGGGCGACCGCTTGGCGGATCCTGCGCACCCTCGAGTCCCGGGGTCTGGTCAACTGCGACCCGAGGACCCATCAGTACTCCATCGGGACCGCCCTGGTCGAGCTGGCGCAGTTCGCGCCGACCGACACCTGGTCGACCCGGGCCCACGAGCGGTTGCGGACCCTGTCGTTGCAGACCCGGGAGACGACCGCGCTGGCGCTGTTCGAGGACGGCGACCTGCGGTACGTCGACGAGGTGATGCGGGCCGGCGCACCGGCCGAGGAGAGCTGGCTCGGGAGCAACGCCGATCCGCTCCACGCGACCTCCAGCGGCAAGGTCTACCTCGCCTACGCGAGCCAGCCGTTGCGGGCCCTCATCACCGAGCCCCTAGAGCGCTTCACCGACAGCACCGTCACCTCCGTGAGCGAGCTGGAGAAGGAGGTCGCCGAGGTGCGCACCCTCGGCTACGGCCTCTGCCGCGGTGAACTGCTCCCCGATCTGTGGGGCGTCTCGGCTCCCCTCCTCACCCAGGACCGCCAGTTGCTCGGCGTCCTCAGCTGCTGGGGCCCGGCCTCACGCGGCGAACCCGAGCGGTTCGCAGCCCTCGGCTCCCTGATCCGCGATGCGGCGCGAGGCCTGCTCGCTCGCTAGACGGGGTCACTGGCTACGTCGTTCGACGTATGCCGGGCCACCACACGACAGTCCTTCTGCTCAAGCCACGAGGTGCTCCGAGGCGCGAATCTTTGGGTGTCAGCACATCCGAGATCCACCACTGAGAAGGAGCACCATCATGAACAAACCCAGCACCCCGACCGTCGTCCTCGTCCACGGCGCCTTCGTCGACGGCTCCGGTTGGAAGCCGGTCCACGACCTCCTGGTCCGCGACGGCATCGAGGTCGTCGTCAGCCAGCACTCGACCCAGTCGCTCACCGGTGACGTCGCCGAGGTCCAGCAGGTCATCGAAGCCCAGGACGGCCCCGTCGTCCTGGTCGGCCACTCCTACGGCGGCGTCGTCATCACCGAGGCGGGCACCCACCCGCAGGTGGCCGGCCTCGTGTACGTCGCGGCGTTCGCTCCCGACGCGGGCGAGTCGGTCGCCACGCTGATCGCCGACCCGGACCCGTCCGCGCCGGTCCCCCCGATCGTCCCTCGCAAGGACGGCGCGCTGGTCCTGGACCGCGAGCGGTTCCACGAGGGCTTCGCCGCCGACCTCCCGGCCGAGGAGGCGCGGTTCATGGCCGACTCGCAGACCGCGTGGGGCGGCGCCGCCGTCGGCACCCCGGTCACCGAGCCCGCCTGGCGCACCCGACCGAGCTGGTACGTCGTCGCGGGTGAGGACCACATGATCCCGCCCGCCGCGCAGCAGGGCATGGCCGCACGAGCCGGCGCCACCGTCGAGACGGTGACCGCCAGCCACTCGGTCTACGTCTCGCAGCCCGAGGCGGTCGCCGAGGTCATCCGGCAAGCCGTCCGGTCCGTCAGCGCCTGAGCCCGTCGTCGATGCGACCTGAGGAGCACAGATCATGGCCGTCAACCGCACACTCACCGCCCGGCGCACCTGGCTCACGCCGATCCTTCTCCTGATCGGCCTGGCCGTCGCGCTGCCCGCCATCTACCTGACCAGCACCGTCGACCCACAGGGTCACCTGAAGGCGCTTCCGGTCGCGCTGGTCGTCGGGGACGCGACCGTCGCCTCCGGCCCGTCGGAAGCCATCGCCGCGGCCATCGAGGCGAACGCCGGCGACGAGCTGTCGATCACCCGGATGAACGGCGACGAGCTCGACGCCGCGATGGAGAAGGACCAAGTCGCCGGCGCCGTCGTGATCCCAACCGACCTCGCGACCAGCCCGGTCGCCGTACTCACCAACGCCGGCGACGGCGGCCTCAACACCGCCCTCCTGCTCGGGAACGTCACTCCCCTGCTGCACGGGATCTCCCAGCAGGCGGGTGGCTTCGAGATCACGACCGGCCCCTACGACGTGCTGCCGGACAACTCTGGCCTGGGCATGAGCGCCTTCTACTACGCCCTCGTGATCGTCCTGCTCGGCTTCATCGGCGCCTCCTTGGTCAGCCCGCTCGTCGACTCGGCGCTGGGCTTCCTGCCCAGTGAGATCGGTCCGCTCGTGGAGCGTCAGCCCTACACGCCGGTGTCCCGTCGGGCCACGTTCCTGGCGAAGGCGGCGGTGCTCGCCGGCGCCGCGCCGATCGCAGCGCTGGTCGTCCAACTCGTGGCCGGGCTGATCGGCGTCTCGGTCACCTCGCCCGTCACGCTCTGGGCGTTCGCGACCGCGGCGATCATCGCGATCGGCACCAGCGCGCTCGCCGTACTGTCGATCTTCGGCGCGGGCATCGGCTCGCTCGTGAACACGCTGTTCTTCGTCGCCATGGCGATGGTCTCCTCCGGTGGCACCGTGCCGCTCAACGCGACCCCGGGCTTCTTCCACTGGTTCTCCGCCATCGCTCCCTACCGCCACGTCGTGGACGGCACCCGCTCGCTGTTCTACTTCGACGGCAACCTGAGCGCCGGCCTTGGCAGCGCCTGGCTCACCGTCCTCGTGGGTGGGACCATCGGGCTGCTGCTCGGGCTGGTGGTCACCTCGCTCTACGGCCGGGTCCCCGCCTTCAGCCGCCAGCCCCGCTGACCCGGGTCCACCCGGCGCTATCGTCCGCTGTCATGGAGCCCCTCGGCACACGACTGGTCGGCCGGGACGCCGAGCTGGCGCAGCTCCGGGCCTTCGTCGCCGAGGCGGCCGGTGACGGAGGTGCGCTGCTGGTCGCGGGTGAGGCCGGAGTCGGCAAGTCGGTGCTCCTCGATGTCGCAGCCACGGCGGCCGCGGCCGCGGGGACCACCGTCGTCCGGGGCGCGGGCGTGGAGTTCGAGGCCGAGGTCGGCTTCGCCGGGTTGCACCAGTTGATCCAGCCACTGCTGGACGACGTCGGATCGCTGCCCGCCCCCCAATCGCGAGCCCTGGGTGTCGCGCTCGGGCTCGAGGACGGCGACACCCCCGACCGGCTCGCGCTCGCCAACGCGGTCACCGCGCTGCTGAGGCAGGCGTCGGGTACGGCGCCAGTGCTGCTCGTCGTCGACGACATGCAGTGGCTCGACCCAGCGAGCGCCACCCTCCTCGGGCTGGTCGGTCGCAGGCTGGTCGGCTCCCGGGTCGGACTGCTGGGTGGCGTGCGCACCGGAGAAGACAGCCCCGTCGAATCCAGCGGCTTCGACGAGCTGACCGTCGAGCGTCTGGACGAGGCCTCCGCACGCGCGCTGCTCGCCGACGCCTTTCCCGAGCTGGCCGACCGCGACCGGATCCGGCTCCTCCAGGAGGCGGACGGCAACCCACTGGCGCTCGTCGAGCTCCCGCGTGGCCTGGCCGACGTCGGCACCCGGCAGGCGACGCCGGTCGGGCGCCGGCTCCGCGGCCACTTCGCGCGACGCATCGGGACCCTCTCCGAGGCTGCGCGTGAGCAGCTACTCCTGGCCGCGCTCTCGGGTGAGGTCCCGGGCGAGCTCACCGACCTCGAAGCCGCCGAGAGCGCCGGCCTCGTCACGGTCACCCGGCAGGGGGTGATCTTCCGGCATCCCCTCGCGCGCGCGGCCGTGGTCGATGCCTCGGTGCACGCGCAGCGTCGACAGGCGCACCTGGTCCTGGCCAAGCGCTGGCCTGAGGGTTCAGAGCAGCGGGCCTGGCATCTGGGTGAGGCGGCCGGCGGCCCGGACGAGGAGGTCGCCGCCACCCTGGAATCGGCCGCCCTGCGGGCGCGCGACCGCGGTGACCCGGTGGGCGCGGTCCGGCTCCTACTGCGAGCGGCGGCGCTCAGCCCGGCCGCAGAGGAGCGCGACCGGCGGACCCGCAGCGCAGCGTTCCTGGGCATCGACGTCATCGGCGACCTGACCGTCGTACCCAGCTCCCCCGTCGGCACCCTCGAAGCCGTGGTCCCGCGGGCGGCCTATCTCGTGCAGACCGGCGGCGACGTCGACTCCGTGCACCGACTGCTGGTCGAGGCGCTGGCTCTGGCGCCCGACCCGACCGACGCCTCTGACTTCGCCCTCACCGAGGCGCTGTTCGTGCTCGGCTCGGCCGCGTTCTTCGGGTCGCGTCCGGGATTGGCCGCTCCGTTCCACGACGCGGTCGCCCGGCTCGCGCCGGAGCCACCGGAATACCTCACGCTGCTCGCCGGGACCTTCGTCACGCCGGTGGGTCACGCGCTGCCGGTGCTGGACCGACTCGATGCGGCGGTGACCCGTCTCGGTGACGAACCCGACCCGGCCCGCGTCGCCCGGATCGGGATGGCGGCGGTCTACGTCGACCGCACTCCCGGTTGCCGAGACGCCCTCCGCCGCCTCGTCGAGCATGGCCGGGCCGGGGGCGCCGTCACGTCCGCACTGGAGGCGATGACCTTCCTCGGCTGCGACGCGTTCCTCGCGGGCGACTGGGACGGAGCCGTGTCGTGTGCGGCGGAGGCGCGCGAACTCGTCGACCGGCACGGCTACCGGCTCCTGGGCGGCATCACCGACTACGCGGAAGCCATGGTCACCGCGGGGCGCGGTGATCGAGCCCGGACCCGGGCCCTGACGGACGCGATGCTCGAGTGGGCGGCACCGAGCCGGATCGGCTACCTCGTCCAGCTCGCCGGCCACGCCGAGGCCCTCGCCGATCTCGGCGCCGGAGACTACGACGCGGCGTACGCGCGGGCGCTCGACATCTGCACCACCGACACCGTGCCGTCGTACGCACCCCAGGCATTGTGGGTGCTCCTCGACCTGGTCGAGTCGGCCGTGCGCTCGGGCCGTACGACCGAGGCCGCGGCCCACGTCGAGCACCTGTCCACCGCGCGGGTCGCAGAGCTGTCCGATCGGCTGGCATTCGTGGTCGCGGGCGCGACGGCTCTCGTCGCCGACGACCCCGAGGCGTTCCTCGCCGCGATCGAACTTCCAGGTGCCGATCGCTGGCCGTTCCATCTCGCGCGGCTACAACTGGCGTACGGCGAGCGGCTCCGCCGCGACAAGGCGATCGCCGATGCCCGTCACCAGCTCCGATCGGCGCTCGACATCTTCGAGCGGCTCGGTGCCCGACCGTGGGTGGAGCGGACCACGACCGAGCTGCGCGCGAGCGGCGACCGGGTCGCAGCCCCGGCCGCCGGCACCGAGGGGCTGACCCCACAACAGTGGGAGATCGCCCGACTCGCGGCCGAGGGGCTGAGCAACAAGCAGATCGGTGAGCGACTCCACCTCTCCCCGCGGACCGTCGGCACCCACCTCTACCAACTGTTCCCCAAGCTCGGCATCACCTCGCGCGCGGCGCTGCGCGACGCGTTGGGATGACCTCCCGCGGGACGTCATGCGAGGTGGCGGGTCGGGCAGCCTCTGCGTATGACGTCCCGACTGATCCACGCGCTTGTCAGAGCTGGGATTGCACTCCCGCCAACAGTTGCCGGGCCATGATGATCCGCTGGACCTGGTTGGTGCCCTCGTAGATCTGGGTGATCTTGGCATCGCGCATCATCCGCTCGACCGGGTAGTCGCGGGTGAAGCCGTAACCGCCGAGCACCTGGACGGCGTTGGTGGTGACCTCCATCGCGACATCGGAGGCGAAGCACTTCGCCGCCGCACCGAAGAACGTCAGGTCCTCGTCGCCCCGCTCGGAACGCCCGGCCGCGGCGTAGGTCAGCTGCCGGGCCGCCTCGACCTTCATGCCCATGTCGGCCAGCATGAACTGCAGCCCCTGCTGCTCGGCGATCGGCTTGCCGAACTGCTTGCGCTCCTGGGCATACCCCAGCGCATAGTCCAACGCACCCTGCGCGACCCCGACCGCCTGCGCCGCGATCGTGACCCGGGTGTGGTCCAGGGTCCGCATGGCAGTCTCGAAACCGGTGCCCTCCGCACCGATCATCCGATCCGCCGGGATCCGGACGTTGTCGAGGTAGACCTCCCGGGTCGGCGAGCCCTTGATGCCCAGCTTCTTCTCCGGCGCACCGAACGAGACACCCTCGTCGCCCTTCTCCACCACGAACGCACTGATCCCCTTCGACCGCTGGCCACGATCATCAGAGGGGTCTGTGATCGCCATCACCGTGTAGTACTCCGAGACGCCGGCGTTGGTGATCCACCGCTTCACCCCGTTGAGCACCCACTGGTCGCCATCGCGGACCGCGCGGGTCTTCATCGCCACCGCGTCCGAACCCGCGTCGGGCTCGGACAGGCAGTAGGAGAAGCCACCCTCACCACCCGCAAGCGCACCGAGGTAGTGCTTCTTCAGCTCCTCCGACCCCGCCAACTGCACCGGCAACGACCCCAGCTTGTTGACCGCCGGGATCAACGACGCCGACACATCGACCCGGGCGATCTCCTCGATCACCAACACCGTCGCCAACGCATCCGCGCCCGCACCGCCGTAGGCCTCCGGCACATGCGGCGCATGCAGATCCGCCGCCAACAACGCCGCGGCCGCCTCCTCGGGGTAGCGAGCCAGCTCGTCGACCTCCGCGGCGTACGGCGCGACCTTCGCCTCACACAGCGACCGGACCGCCTCGCGGATCTCGCGGTGTTCCTCGGACAGGGTGAACAGACTGCTACTCACGGGTTACATCATAATTCCTAGGACATCCATGCAACGCACTCCTGGGATCGACTTCATCACACCCCCACCTAGGCTTGCTGCATGACCTGGCAGGACCCCGAGTCGATCCGGTACATGCTCGACGACTGCGAGGTCTGGGCGGTGGTCGGACTCTCCGGCGACCGCAATCGCACGGCGTACTCCATCGCCTCCTTGCTCCAGCAGCGCGGCAAGCGGATCGTGCCGATCCACCCGGCCGCAGCGACCGACGAAGGGTTCGAGGTGCTCGGCGAGAAGGGGTACGCAACGCTGGCCGACGTGCCGTTCCCGATCGACGTGGTCGACGTGTTCCGGCGCTCGGAGGCGGCCGGCGAGTTCGCCGACCAGGCGGTCGCGGTGGGCGCGAAGGCGGTGTGGTTCCAGCTCGGGGTGATCGACGCGGCGGCGTTCGAGCGCACCGTGGCCGCCGGGGTGCCGATGGCGATGGACACCTGCCCGGCCATCGAGTGGCGGCGTCGGGCCTGAGCCGCGGTCTCGGATCGAGACTCAGCGGCCGGGGAGCAACCCTTGCCGGATCGCGATCGAGAGCACCTCGAGCTTGGAGTGCGCACCCAGCTTGGTCGAGATGTTCGCGACGTGGTTGCGGACCGTGTGGACGCTCACCACGAGCTCGGTGGCGATCTCGCTGTTGGTGAGCCCGTCGGCCAGCAGCGAGAGGACGTCGAGCTCGCGCTCGGTCAGGTCGGTGTTGGCGCTGTTGCGGTTGCGGTTGAGCCGGGGCAGCAGTCGCGCCAGCATCTCCGGCGAGATCACCGCCTCGCCACCGTGCGCGGCACGGACCGCGGAGCGCACCTCGTCGAGGCTGCGCGACTTGGACAGGAAGCCACTCGCTCCGGCCTCGATCGCGCTCACCAGGACCTGGTCGGCCGTGCTCGCCGTGAGTACGACGTATTGGGTCGAGGGCCGCAGCTCGCGCAGCTGGGCGATCGCTGCCACGCCGTCGCCGTCGGGCAGCCGGTGGTCCATGAGTACGACGTCGGGAAGGACCTGCGGGAGCAGCGAGCGGGCCTCGGCGAGCGAGCGCGCCGCACCCACGGTATGCAGGTCGGGCTCGGCATCGAGCACGTGGCCCAGGCTCATCGCCAGGACCTCGTGGTCGTCCACGATCAGGACGCGGATGGCCTGCGCGGTGTCAGCGCTCATGGCTGCCGGCTATCGCGGTAGTTCACATGTCCCCGTAGCTGCTCGTCTTGCGCGTGGTCGAGACCAGTCTCTCAGGCCGGTACGCGCACGGTGCGCATGACCGTGTAAAGATGGGCCCGATGTACTAGACGGCTGGCCCCCCCACGGCTGGTTCACAGTTGCTGTCGTCCCCATGCTGTGCTGTCACGAGGAGAACTGGGGGACACCATGTCGATCCGGACGGTCGTCGGCGACGACGACTCGAGGTTCCGGGCGGCGGTCATCGAGGTGCTGGGAGCGGATGCGCGCTTCGCCGTGGTCGGCGAGGCGGCGGACGGTGCCGAGTTGCTGAACGTGGCCACGACGACCCATCCCGATCTGATCCTGCTGGACGTGCGGATGCCATCCGGTGGCGCCGTCGCGGCGCGTGCACTGACCGGAGCGAACGGCGATCCGGGCCGCTGGTCGACCCGTCCGCTCGTGGTCGCCGTCTCGGCGGACACCACGCCGGAGGTGGTCGCGTCCATGCTGCAGGCGGGAGCCGTAGGCTTCCTCGCCAAGGGGCGGCTCGGCGCAACGCTGCCGGACGTCTTGGTGCGGATGGTCGAGGGCGAGGTGGTGGTCGCGGTGCCCACCGGGATCCACGCGCTGCGCCACCTGCTCCAGCATCGACGCGAGCCGGCCGGGGTGCCCGACGGCCCACCGGAGGAGCAGCCCGAGGAGCCATGACCCGACCGGTCGCCAGCGAACAAGCCGTCTTCGAGCTCCTCGACGCCGCGGCCACGGCCGTGCTGGGCGTCGACGCGACCACGACCATCCGTTACGCCAACCCGCGCTCGCTCGAGGTCTTCGGGTACGCCGAGCACGAGCTGGTCGGCAAGCCCGTCGAGCTGCTGATCCCCGGCGACCTGGCCGAGAAGCATGTCCCCTTGCGCGAGGAGTTCTGGCACCGACCGATCGCCCGATCACTCGCCGAGAGCCCGACGGTGCGCGGTCGGCGCAAGGACGGCAGCGAGTTCGCCGCGGAGGTCGCGCTCACCCCGATGACCACCCTCGACGGCCCGTGGGTGATCGCCAGCGTGCTCGACGTCTCGCTCCGGCGGGAGGCCGAGGAGCTGGTCAACCAGCAGGGCCGGACCTATATGGCCCTGGCCCGGCTCAACGAGGCCGTCGCGACCGCACCCGATGCGAATGCGCTGTTCCGCCGCGTCTGCAACGTCTCGGTGGTCTACGGCGGCTTCGCCGGCGCGTGGATCCTGTCGCGCGGCCGGGACTCCTCGATCGAGGTGCTCGCCAATGCCGGACCGCTCACCTCCAAGCTGGCGATGGCCAGTGCCGACAGCCCCAGCCTGAGCCACTACGTCTCCGCTGAGGTCGACCAGGTCGTGGAGCAAGGCCACGGCTTCCCCACCGCCGTGTCGACGCTCATGACCGGTGAGCCGGCGTTCGTCGACGACTTCGCCGCTGAGGACACCGCGCACGCGACCCAGGCGGAGGCGTTCGGGGTGCGCGCCGCGGCGGCGGTCCCGCTCCGCAGCCGGGGCCGCACGGTGGCCTGCCTCGGCCTCTACTCCGACCGGCCGCGGGTCTTCAACGAAGATCTGCGCGCACTGCTGCTCGGCGCCGCCGACACCATCTCGCTGGGACTGGACCGGTTCGTCGCCTGGGCCGAGCTCGACAGCTCCCTCGCCCAGCGCAACGACCTGCTGCAGCGGCTCGTCGACGCACAGGAGCGCGAACGGGCTCGGATCGCGGCCGACGTACACGACGAGTCCGTGCAGTCCCTGGCCGCGGTCGATCTGCGCCTCGGGCTGCTCGAACGCCGCCTCCAGGAGCTCGCGCCGAGCCTGGTTCCAGACGTCGTCCGGATCCACGAGACGGTCACCTCGGTGAGCGACCAGCTGCGGCACCTGCTCTTCGAGCTCGAGCCGGTCGGTCCAGGCGCCCTCCTCACCGACCTGCTGGAGGAGGCCGCCGCGCACGTCTTCGAACCCACCGACGTCGACTGGCGGATCGACAACGAGCCCGACCCCCGCGAGCAGGACCTGTCGGTGACCCTGCGCACCCAGGCGGTCCGGATCGCGAAGGAAGCGATGGTCAACGCCGCCAAGCACGCAGCGGCCGGCATCGTCACCATCTCCGTGGCCCTCGATGACGAGGGGGTGACCGTGCAGGTCGCCGACGACGGGGTCGGCATCCCACCGGGCGTCCGCCAGTCCCCGCCCGGTCACCGCGGCATCAGCGGGATGCGCGACCGCGCGGAGGCGACCGGCGGCCGGCTCACCATCGCCTCGACCGCGCCCGGCAC
>DOWL01000175.1:48001-48910 GCA_003519585.1 Nocardioides sp.
AGCCTCGACCGCGCCCGGCACTACGGTGACCGTCTGGCTCCCCCGGGATTGAGCACACGCCACCTGCTCACCGTGCCGATCAGCCACTCCAGCGGGCCGCGCCGCCGGGCTGCGACGAAGCCGGCGCCGACGGCGAGGAGCACGACCAGGTGCCAGCCGAACGACGCCGGCTCCTCGGCTGGCCAGATCCGCTCGGTGCGCATGACCACGTGCAGGGTGTAGAGCGTCAGAGTCATCGTGCCGGCGCCGAACGCGATCGCCAGCGCCCGCCGCGACGGTTCGCCCGTCCAGCGGGTCAGCCAGCCCTCCAGCCACAGGCAGGCGCCGATCACCGCGACCGCCGAGGCGCCCGTCTGGAGCAGGTCGAACGGCGTACCGCTGTGCGGCGCCACCACCAGCAGCCAGGCCCACGAGCCGCCGGCCGGGGTGGTGCCGTGCAGGCCGCCCGAGATCGCGTTGACGAAGGCGTCTGCGGTCGAGACGTCGCCGTACCGGCCGGCGTCCGGGACGAGCCGGCGCAGTACCCAGGTCTGCTCGGTGAGCGCTCTGGACACGACGAACGCGAGGATCGCCAACCCCAGACCGACCGCGATCAGCCGGACCTGCACGGCCCGCGAGCGCAGGTCGCAGTGGCCGATGGCCATCCCGAGCAGCAGGTAGGCCAGCCATGGGAGGCACGGGTAGTAGCCGGTGAGCAGCAGTTCGGCGAGCAGGTGGCCCGGGTTCTCGAGCTGGTCGAAGGCGGGACTCGGGCCCGAGCGTGGGGCCAGGTGCGGGCGGATCAGGTGCGAGACCACGGGCGCGACGATGGCCCACGCGGCTGCCCACGCGAACAGGGCGCGGGCCCGGAGACCCAGGAACGGCAGCCCCAGCAGGAACAGCAGCCCGTAGTAGGTGAGGATCACCGCG
>DOWL01000108.1:0-5484 GCA_003519585.1 Nocardioides sp.
ACACCATGCCGAGGGTGGAACCGATCCACACGCCCAGCCAGTCCGAGTCGGTGGCCAGGGTGATGGTGGCGAGCATCGTCTTGTCACCCAGTTCGGCCAGGAAGAACGCCGTCCCGACCGCCAGCACCGACCAGCCCTGGCTGCGTCGGGCCCGGTCCGCCTCGTCGTCGGTGAGCGTGTCGCCGCGCAGCGTCCACGCACCGAAGCAGAGGAAGGCGACGCCGGCGACGATCGAGATCAGCCCCTGGTGATCGCCGAAGCTCTCCCCCACCGCCGCTCCGATCGCCACCGAGGCGAGGTGGACGACGGCCGTGGCGACCGTGATGCCGATCAGGACGTCGCGTGCGCGGTAGCGGGTGGCGAAGGTCATCGCCATCAACTGGCTCTTGTCGCCGAGCTCGGCCACGAAGATGACGGCCGTGCTGAGCAGGAACGCGTACATCGATTGTCTCCTCCGGCGCCAGCCGAGGAGACCGTTGCGAGGACGCTCCCTTCGACCAGGCGCGTCCGCTGTGATCCGACAGGGTCGCTTGCTGGTCGAAAGTCTCGTCCGCCGTCCGGCCGCGAATCTGTCGCGAACTCGCCGGGCGACCCGTCGCACCGGACCCGGGGGTCAGCATGTCGACACGACGGTGAGGGGACTACTCCCTTTCGCTTTCAACTATATCCGAGGCACCGCGCGCTGCGACAATCGGCGACGCGCACGCTCGCCGACACTCTCGACGGGTGCGGTCCCGGCCCGGCCACTAGCGTTCGCACATGCCCACGAGACCCGGCGCTGACGGCGCCGAGATCCTTCCGTTCGTCGATGCCGACGCCTTCGACACGTGGCTGGCCGAGCACCACGACCATCAGCCCGGGGTCTGGCTCAAGCTGGCCAAACGATCCTCGGGCATCGCCTCGATGACCAGCGACGAGGCGGTCGAAGTCGGGCTGTGCTGGGGTTGGATCTCAGGTCAACGGCTCGGGCTCGACGAGACGTGGTACCTCCAGAAGTACGTCCCCCGGCGGCCACGCAGCAACTGGTCGGCGCTCAACGTCCGCAAGGTCGGTGAGCTCACGGCAGCGGGCCGGATGCGCGCCCCGGGCATGGCCGAGGTCGAGGCGGCGAATGCAGACGGGCGTTGGGCCGTGGCCAGCCAGGGTGGCGGTGCGTGATCAACCCCCGCGGCTCGCGCAAGGTTGAAGGGCCACCGCCACCCAGTGCCCAGCCTCCGGACCGGCTAAGGCGCCTGGAGCTTCTCCAGGAGTCGGGCCAGTTCGGCCCGGTCGTCGGCGGTCAGCCGCTCGAACAGTCGCTCCGCCTCCGCCCCGCGGGCTCGGCGCACCTCCTCGGACAGCTCTCGACCCTGGTCGGTGAGCGTCACGAGCGTCGCCCGGCGGTCGGACGGGTCGGGCGAGCGGGTCGCCAACCCCTTGGCCTCGAGTGCATCCACCACCTCGGTGGCCGAGCGCGGCGCGATCCGCAGCCGATCGGCCAGCTCCTTGGCCCGCACTCCCCCGGCCTCACCGGTCAGCACCCGGATCGCCCGGACCTGCGACGGCGTGACGTCGTACGCCGCGAAGGCGGTCATCGCAGCGGCCCGCAGGCTGCGTGCGACGGCGCCGAAGGCCTCGCCGAGGCTGTCGGGGCGCAGATCCTCGGACATGGGAACAGAGTAGCAAGGTTTGGTGTTGTAACCTCATGATGAGGCTACCTCAGCATTTGCGAAACGCCTCCCACAGCGTCCACGTGACCCAGACGAAAGAAGGTCCACCTTGGACTCCGCACCCACGACGTCCGGCCGAGGCCGGTTCCGTACCCCTGACAAGCCCAGCGCCGCCGAGCGCCAGCAGGCCCGCGAGGTCTCACTGCGCCGGATCGCGCGGCTCTTCACGCCCTACCGCTGGTCGGTCGCCGGCGTGGTCGCCATCATCGTCGCCTCGTCGGTGGTCGGCCTCGCCTCGCCGTTCCTGCTCCGCGCTGTGATCGATGACGCCCTCCCCCAGCAGGACCTGCGCCTGCTGGTCCTCCTGACCGCGGGGATGGTCGCGGTCGCCGCGCTCACCTCGGTCCTCGGCGTCCTCCAGACCTGGATCAACACCCAGGTCGGCCAGCGGGTGATGCACACGCTCCGCACCGACGTCTTCGGCCACCTCCAGCGGCAGTCGATCGCGTTCTTCACTCGCACCCGCACCGGCGAGGTGCAGTCGCGCATCACCAACGACATCGGCGGCATGCAGTCGGTCGTCACCTCGACCGCGACATCCGTCGCCTCCAACCTCACCACCACCGTGGCGACCGCCGTGGCCATGGCCGTGCTCTCCTGGCGGCTCTCGCTGATCTCCCTGGTCGTCATGCCACCGGCGATCTGGATCAGCCGTCGTGTGGCCCGGATGCGGCGCGAGATCACCTCGGCGCAGCAGCGCGAGCTCGCCGACCTCAACGTGACCATCGAAGAAGGCCTCTCGATCAACGGCGTCCAGCTCGCCAAGGCGATGGGCGCCGGCCCGATGCTGGTACGCCGCTTCACCGAGTCCTCGGCCCGGCTGATCGATCTGGAGCTGCGCTCCTCGCTGGCCGGCCGCTGGCGGATGGCCTCGATGAGCGTGCTCTTCGCCGCCATCCCGGCGGTGATCTACCTCGGCGCCGGGCTGCCCATGACTGCCGGCACGATGACTATCGGCACCCTGATCGCCTTCACGGCTCTCCAGAGCCAGCTGTTCCGGCCGCTCATGGGGCTGCTCAACACCGGAGTCCAGGTGGTGAGCTCGCTGGCGCTGTTCCAGCGCGTCTTCGAATACCTCGACCTCCCGGTCGACATCGACGAGCCAACCGATCCCGTCGACCTCGATCCGACCCAGGTCCGTGGCGAGGTGCGGTTCGAGCAGGTCGGCTTCTCCTACGCGGACGCTGGCGCCGCGGCGCTGGTCGACATCGATCTCGCCGTACCGGCCGGCAGCACGTTGGCGTTGGTCGGCGAGACCGGCTCCGGCAAGACCACGCTCGGCTCCCTGGTCGCGCGGCTGCACGACCCCACCACCGGTCGAGTGACCATCGACGGCGTCGACGTGCGCCGGATCCGGCTGGCCGACCTCGCCGAGATCGTGGGCACCGTCAGCCAGGAGACATACCTGTTGCACACGACGGTCCGCGAGAACCTCCGCTACGCCAAGCCCGACGCCACCGACGCCGAGCTCGAGCAGGCTGCTCGCGCCGCGCGCATCCACGACCTCATCGCCTCACTTCCCGACGGGTACGACACGATGGTCGGCTCGCGGGGCCACCGGTTCTCCGGCGGCGAGAAGCAGCGCATCGCGATCGCCCGCACGCTCCTGCGCAACCCCCGGATCCTGGTCCTCGACGAGGCCACCAGCGCCCTCGACACCGAGACCGAGCGCGCCGTGCAGGAAGCGTTCGACACCCTGGCCGCGGGCCGCACGACGATCACCATCGCCCACCGGCTGTCCACCGTCCGCGGGGCCGACCAGATCGTGGTCCTCGACCACGGTCGAGTGGCCGAGCGCGGCACCCACGAGACATTGCTGGAGGGCGAGGGCAGGTACGCCGCCCTGGCTGCGTGACGACCCGTCCCGCGCAAACTCACCCGAAAGGGTTGTTTCTTCACGCATCGGGGTACCGCCGCACCTGACCTCGCCGGTCTCGTCCGGCGTGTCGATCCCCCACTCGTGAGGTCCTGTCATGCCCACAGCCACGGCGAACCGGCCGTCCGCAGCCCCCGACGCGGACGTACGCGACGAACGCAGCGAGCTCACGCACGAGCTGCTCGAGGCCGCCCGAAACACCACCGACGCCCGCGAACGGGAGCGGCTGCTCGACGAGGTGATCCTCGCCAACCGCAGGGTGGCCGAGTCCGTCGCGAACCGCTACCGCGGTCGCGGAGTATCGATCGAGGACCTGCACCAGGCGGCCTACGAAGGCCTGGTCAAGGCGGTCCACAGGTTCGATGTCACCGTCCGGCCAGATCTGCTCACCTACGCCGTGCCCACGATCCGCGGCGAGGTGCAGCGGTGGTTCCGCGACCACAGCTGGATGGTCCGGCCACCGCGCCGGATCCAGGAGCTCCAGTGGCGGATCGGCCGGAGCACCGACCACCTGGCCCAAGACCTGGGCCGCGAGCCCACCCACGCGGAGATATCCGAGGACGCTGGGTGCACTCGCGCAGAGCTCGACGAGGCGCTCGGCGCCTACGGGTGCTTCAGTCCACCCTCGTTGGACCGGCCGGTGCGCACCGAGGGCGATGCGATTGCCGGGGAGGTGACACTCGGCGAGGTACTGCCGGGCGAGGACACCGGTTGTTCGGCCGCCGAGGCGCGCGCAATCCTCCAGCCAGTCCTGCGCCGGCTGCCCGAGCGCGACCGGCGCATCGTCTACCTGCGCTACTTCGAGAACCACAGCCAACGCGAGATCGGCGACGATCTCGGGGTGTCCCAGATGCAGGTCTCGCGGCTGCTAGACCGGATCATCCGCGACCTCCGCGAAGAGATCGCCTGAGCCGTCGTCGCTCAGATCTCGGACAGCCGCGGCACCACGCGCTCGCTCATGTCGGTGGCCCAGGCGACCGGGTCGTCACCGGGCGGCGTCATGGTGATCATCGAGATCCCGAGGGTCGCGTAGGTCTCCATCACCGCGAGGAACGCGTCGGGATCCTGGGTCGGGTCACCCCGGAAGATCATCGTCTTCTCGAGGGCCTCGTAGTCGGTGCCGACCTGTTCGCAGTGCCCGCGCAGGACCTCGAGCTTGTGCCGGATCGCGTCGGGACTCTCCCCGAAGAGGTTGCAGGCATCGGCGTACTGCGCGACCAACCGCAACGTCTTCCGCTCGCCGCTGCCGCCGATCATGATCGGGGGCGGGGTCTGCAGCGGCGGCGGCACGTTGACCGGCTCGGCGAGCTGGTAGTGCGTTCCGGCGTACGGCGTCTGGTCGCCCGACCAGAGCTGCCGGACGATCTGCAGGGTCTCCTCGAGGCGCTCGAACCGCTCCTTCAACGGCGGGAAGGGCACGCCGAGCCCGAGGTGCTCGCGCTCGTACCACGCGGCACCGATGCCGAGCATCGCCCGCCCGCCCGAGAGCACGTCGAGGGTGGTGACCGTCTTCGCCAGCAGTCCGGGGTGCCGGTAGGTCACCCCGGTGACCAGCAGGCTCAGCCGCAGCCGCTCGGTCACCGCCGCGAGGTAGCCGAGCGTGGTGTAGCCCTCGAGCATCGGCTCCGACGGGCCGCCGAGCACCTCCATCTGGAACCAGTGGTCCATCACAGTGAACTGGGCGACCCCGCCCTGGTCGGCGATCCGCGCCGTCTCCGTGAGCCGCTCGGTCAGCTGGTGCTGCCAGTCGGGGTGGGTGAAGTTGGCGTAGTGGATGCCGAGCTGCATGGTGTCGACGGTACCCACGGGTACCGAGCGCTCATGAGCGAGTCCCCTTCTCCCGAACACCTCCGACCGGCCGGCGTGGACGACACCACCATCGAGGCGCTCGGCAAGCTC
>DOWL01000108.1:5623-11852 GCA_003519585.1 Nocardioides sp.
ACCATCGAGGCGCTCGGCAAGCTCTCGGAAGCGCTCGAATGCGTCGAGGAGGCCCGCGGTCTGCTCTACACCTTCCACCGGCGCAGCGGCGAGGCCGACTTCCTCCTCGGTGACGCTGTCGACCTGTTGCGCGAGGCCGGCCAGGACGCGTTGGCCGACCGGATCGACCGCCAACTCGTCGGCCAGAACGTGCTCGAGGGTCGGTGGACCTTCCAGATCGTCGAGGAGTACGACGACACGTACTACTCGCTGTTCAAGGAGTTCGACCAACTAGCCCGCGACGAGCTCGTGGGCGGCCGCCGGCACCTGTTCGAGGCGGAGCTCAAGGAGGCCCGCCGTACCCACGGGGCACCGCACCACAGCGCGGCGCCGGCCGACGAAAGTCCCTGACCTTTGTGTCCTCGACACGCCGGTTCTGCTGCAGTTTGGTCAGGGACTATCGCGACCAGGCGGCCGGCCGGCGCAGCCCCGCCGGCAGCAGGGTGGTGGCATCGCCGAGCGCGGCATTGAGCTGGGGCTGGGTCACGAACAGGACGGTCGAGAGGTCGGCGCCTGCGACGAGGGTGTCGCGGAGGTCGGCACCGAGCAGATCAGCTCGGTCCAACACCGCCGAACGCAGGTCGGCGGCGATCAGCAGGGCGCCACGGAGGTCCGCGCGCGCCAGGTCGGCGCCACGCAGGTCACGACCGAGGAGGTCCTGCCCGACGTACGACGGACCGTCGCCGCGCACGGCCCGGCTGACCGCGCGCAACGACTCACCCACCTGGACGGTCAACCGGTCGAGATCGAGGTCGAGGATCCCCGCCGGCCGGGTCGTTGTGTGCGCGGCTACTCGTTCGCGCAGCCGATCGAGGTCGGGTGCCGGACGCAGCTCGGCGGCCTGGTCGAGCAGCACGAGCATCTCGTGCAACCGCTGGACCACGGCGAACACGGCGAACATCTCCTCACCGTGGTCGGGCTGGTCGCGCCAGGAGGTCCCGCCGTACACCGACTGGGTGACGTGCTGGCCGGCCCCGAAGCACTCGTAGGCGGTGCACCCGACCATCCCGGACTCGCCCAGGGCGGCGTGGATCGAGCACCCGTAGCCGCCGTCGAGATGGCGACATGGCTCTCCGCCGTCCTTGGCGAACGCGAAGCCGTGCGACTCCCGGAACGGAAGCGCCACGCAGCACAACCCGACGCAGCGGGCGCAGTCTGGCTCGAGAGAAGTCATCAGGACATGGATACCGTGCGTGCATGGGCCTTGCGACCACCCCCCGACAGCTCAACGACGGCACCACCATCCCGCCGATCGGCTTCGGCACCGCCGGGCTGCGCGGGGACGACGACGCGATCGCCAGCACCCGCGAGTCGCTGGAGCGGCTGGGTCTGGAACAGATCGACGTGCACGTCATCCACTGGCCCAACCCGAGCCGCGATAAGTACCACGAGGCGTGGCGGGACCTCGTGCAGCTGCGGGACGACGGGCTGGTCCGCTCCCCCGGCGTCTCCAACTTCACCGGTGAGCACCTGGGCCGGATCATCGACGAGACCGGCGTGACCCCAGTGCTCAATCAGATCGAGCTGCACCCGTACTTTCCCCAGCCGCAGATGCGCCAGGTCGACGCCGAGCGCGGCATCCTGACCGAGTCGTGGAGCCCGATGGGCAAGCGCCAGGCGCCGTTCGCCGAGCCGGTGGTCCGGGCCGCCGCCGAGGCGCACGGCGTCTCCCCCGGACAGGTGGTGCTGCGGTGGCAGCTCCAGCTCGGGAATCTGCCCATCCCGAAGTCCGCGACCCCGGCGCGACAGCGCGAGAACCTCGACCTCGACGGCTTCGAACTCACCGACGAGGAGGTGGCGGCCATCACCGCGCTGGCGCGGCCCGACGGCCGGCTCTTCGGTGGCGACCCGGACACCCACGAGGAGATGTGACGGTTCAGCCGACCACGCCCTACCTGCGGGTCGACCGCCACCGGCTGCAGCGCAACGTCGATCACGGCGCGGAGCGGGCCGGCGGCCGACGTGTCGCTCTGCGACCCCACGCCAAGACCCACAAGACCACCGAGATCGCCCGGCTGCAGCTCGACGCGGGAGCTGTCGGCCTCACCGTGGCCACGCTCGGCGAGGCCGAGGTGTTCGCACAGCACGGCTGTCGGGACCTGTTCGTCGCCTACCCGGTATGGGTCGACGAGCGCGCCGCAGCGCGACTCCGTGACCTGACCGACCGCGCGACCGTGGCGATCGGCGTCGACTCGGTCGACAGTGCAGTCCGGGCCGGTCGTCAGCTCGCGCCGTACGCCGTAGAGGTGATGGTCGAGGTCGACAGTGGCCAGCACCGGACCGGGTGCCGACCCGACGAAGCTGGAGCGGTCGCGGTGGCCGCCACCAAAGCGGGGCTTCGGGTGCGCGGGGTGTTCACCTTTCCCGGACACAGCTACGCGCCCGACGGCCGGGCGTCCGCCGCGGCCGACGAGGCGCGTGCCCTGGCCACCGCCCGCGACGCACTGCTCGACGAGGGGCTCGAGGTCGCCGTGGTGAGTGGCGGCTCGACCCCCAGCTGGGACTATCTCGACCCGAGCGTGGTGACCGAAGCCCGGCCCGGTGTGTACGTGTTCGGCGACGCCCAGCAGTGGGAGCTCGGCGCGATGCCGCCCGGATCCCTCGCCCTGACCTGCCGAGCCACGGTCGTGAGCCATGCCGGCGGTCGAGCCGTGCTCGATGCCGGCAGCAAGGCGCTGGGCGCCGACCGCGCGGCGTACAGCACCGGGTGGGGCCGATTGCTCCACCACCCCGAGGCGCGCATCGTCCAGCTCTCCGAGCACCACGCGGTGGTCGACCTCGCCGGCGCGCCCCTGCCTCCGGTGGGGCACCAGGTCGACGTGGTCCCCAACCACTGCTGCGCGACGGTGAACCTCGCCGACAACCTGTGGGTCGAGGAGGACGGCTCACTCCAGCCGTGGCCGGTCGCGGCGCGGGGCCGCAACGGCTAGGAGAGCGCGTTCAGAGCGCCGATAGTGCGCGGGCGACGACAGCGGGCGCCTGGTCGACCAGCAGGTGTCCGGCGCCCGGAACCACGGTGGCCGGTACGCCGAGATCGTCACGGGCGCGCTCGACGATCGTCGTCGCAGGGAAGAAGCAGTCGTGCTCGCCGACCAGCACGGCAACGGCCCGGCCCCGCCACCGGTGCAACCGCTCGTCGGGCAACCGCTTGGGCGCGCCGGCCGGGTGAGCCGAGCGCACCGTGAGGGTGAGCCAGGGGACCAACTCGTCGGCGTAGGTCAGCTCCGGGCCGGCCATCAGCGCGGCCAACCGCCGCGAGCCCGAGTCGCTCCGGCGCACCATCCACGGGACCGTCGCACGGAGGACCGCCCACCCGGGACGTACGTCGGCCAGCCCGGCCGGGCTGGCCAGCAGCAACCCGTCCACGAGACCCGGGTCTGCCGCCAGCGCCGCTGCCGCCCCGCGCGAGTGTCCGACCAGGTGGACCTCATCCGCCCCGTCCCGACGGACGTGCTGCACCAGGTGGCCGACCCAGTGGGCGTACGCCGCGTCCGACGGTCGCTCGCCCGCGCTCAGTCCGGGCTGGCCTGGCAGGTCCGCACATACCGCGCGGAACCCCGCCGCGGCAAGGGCGTCGAGCACGGTCAGGCTGGTCGCCGCGTTGAAGCTGGTGCCCGGCAGGTAGAGCACCGACCGCGGCCCCTCGCCGACGGTGACGAGCGAGGTCTCGCCCAGCGCCGTACTCAACGTCGAGCGGTTCCGGCCGGCGAGCCGCTCCTCGCACCACGCGCGGACGGCGCGCTCGTCGCCGGGTGAGCGGTAGATGGAGGCCATCTTCGTCAGGTGGTGGTCGAGGCCACGATCGTGCCGCGCGGGTCGCCGATGTGCACGGGCACACCGGGGCCACCGAAGTCGCGGAGCACCTCGAGGTCGAACGGCGAGAGCTCGCCCCGGTCGGTCAGCAGCAGGGCGGCCTCGAGACCGCGCGACCCCGAGGAGACCGCCATGGCGACACAGACGCCGAGGGCCGAGACCCGGAGCGAGGGAAGAGCGACGGTGGCGGCGGCGTAGGTGCGGCCATCGGAGTCGCGCACCGCCGCCCCCTCGGGGCCGCCGGTGCGTCCCCAGGTGGTGCGGGCGAGGGTGACGAGCTTCTGGTCCTCGGCGGACAGCTCGGCGGACTGGTCAGTCACGGACGGCCTCCTTGGTGGGTACGTCGTCCTCGACCGTGTCGGGACCGGGATCGACCTTGGCGATCCGCACCGTACCGATCTTGTTGCGCCGGCCCGCAGTGTCCTCGGCCGTGAACCGCAGTCCGTGGGCCACCACCTGCGAGCCCGGGATCGGGACCAGGCCGAGGTGCTTGGCCATCAGGCCGCCCACGCTGTCGACGTCGTCCTCCTCGACATCGAAGCCGAACAGCTCGTCGAGGTCGTCGATCGGATAGCGCGACGAGACCCGCACCGAACCGTCGTCGAGGTTCTCGGTCTCGATCTCGTCCTCGTCGTACTCGTCGGTGATCTCGCCGACGATCTCCTCGAGCAGGTCCTCGATCGTCACCAGGCCGGCCGTGCCGCCGTACTCGTCGACGACGATCGCGAGGTGCTGCCGCCGCGCCTGCATCTCCGAGAGCAGGGCGTCGATGGGCTTGGACTCCGGCACCCAGTACGCCGGCCGCATGACCGAGTCGATGCGCTGGGTGAACTCGACGTCCGGCGCCTCGAAGTCACGCCGGACGATGTCCTTGAGGTAGGCGATGCCGACCACGTGGTCGAGGTTGTCGTCGATGACCGGGACCCGGGAGAAGCCCGAGCGCAGGAACAGCGACATGGTCTGGCGCAGGTTCTTGTGCCGTTCGATGAAGATCACGTCGTTGCGCGGGACCATCACCTCACGCACCGTCGTGTCGCCGAGCTCGAAGACGGAGTGGATCATCTTGCGCTCACCGGCCTCGATGAGCGCGGACGCCTCGGCGATGTCCACGAGCTCGCGGAGCTCGGTCTCGGTCGAGAACGGCCCCTCGCGGTAACCGCGGCCCGGGGTGAGTGCGTTGCCGAGCAGGATCAGCAACCGTGGGATCGGGCCCAGCACGGTCGTGATCGCGGTCAGCGGTCCCGCGGACCACAGGGCCACCCGCTCGTTGTGCTGCCGGCCCAGGGTGCGTGGGGCGACGCCGATCACGACGAACGACACGACCAGCATCACGCCGACCGTGGCGAGCGCGCCCTCCCACCACGAGCCGTCGAAGGCCCGCAGCATCTCGCGGGTCACCAGCACGATCGCGGAGATCTCGCACAGGAGGCGGAGCAGGATCGCGGTGTTGAGGTAGGGCGCCGGGTCGGCCAGCATCGTCACGAGCCGGCGCGCGCCGGGCCGCCCCTCCGCTTGCAACTCCTCGGCCCGGGCGCGAGAGAACGAACTGAGCGCGGCGTCGGCGGCCGAGAAGAGCCCGGCCAGCAGCACCAGCGCGGCGGCCAGGACGATGTTCATCGGGCGATCACCCCGTGGTCAGCGACTTCGCCAGGCGGCGAGGAGCTCGTCCTGGAGGCCGAACATCGCTGCATGCTCCTCAGGCTCGGCGTGGTCGTAGCCGAGCAGGTGCAGGATGCCGTGCACGGTCAACAGCTCGAGCTCGGCATCGGTCGAGTGCCCGGCCGTGGTGGCCTGTCGCTCCGCGACCGTCGGGCAGAGCATCAGGTCGCCGAGGATGCCCTCCTCCGGCTCCTCGTTGACCAGCCCCGGGCGCAGTTCGTCCATGGGGAAGGCGAGCACGTCGGTCGGCCCCTCGCCCTCCATCCACTTCTCGTTGAGCCCGGTCATGGTGTCCTCGTCGACGGCCTTGATGCAGAGCTCGGCCATCGGGTGGACCCGCATCCGATCCATGACGAACCGGCTGAGCGCGACCAACTGATCGACGTCGAGCGGTTGGCCCGACTCGTTGAGCACCTCGATGCTCATGACGCTGCGGGATTCACGCGCGGTCGCCCTGCCGACCCGAGCTGCGCGGTCCGCGCTTCTCCTGCGCCGCGTCGAACTCGTCGTAGGCCGCGACGATCTTGCCGACCAGCCGGTGCCGGACGACGTCTTGGGCGGTCAGCCGGCAGAAGCTGATGTCCTCGACCTCGTCGAGGATGTCCTCGACCACGCGCAGCCCCGACTTGGTGCCGGACGGCAGGTCGACCTGGGTGACGTCGCCGGTGACCACGATCTTGGAGCCGAACCCCAGCCGGGTCAGGAACATCTTCATCTG
>DOWL01000108.1:12006-13187 GCA_003519585.1 Nocardioides sp.
GTGGTGTTCTGCGCCTCGTCGAGGACGATGAAGGAGTCGTTGAGCGACCGGCCGCGGAGGAACGCCAGGGGCGCCACCTCGATGGTGCCGGCGGCCAGCAGCTTGGGGATCGACTCCGGGTCGATCATGTCGTGCAGGGCGTCGTACAGCGGCCGGAGATAGGGGTCGATCTTCTCGGTCAGGGTGCCGGGCAGGAACCCCAGCTTCTCGCCGGCCTCCACCGCGGGACGGCTGAGGATGATCCGGTTGACGGCCTTCGACTGGAGCGCCTGGACCGCCTTGGCCATCGCCAGATAGGTCTTGCCGGTGCCGGCCGGTCCGATCCCGAAGGTGATCGTGTGCTTGTCGATCGAGTCGACGTAGCGCTTCTGGTTGAGCGTCTTGGGCCGGATCGAGCGACCGCGGTTGCTCAGGATGTTGAGGCTGAGCACGTCGGCGGGGCGCTCGGTCGTCTCGGCGCGCAACATCGCGAGGACGCGTTCGACCGTCTCGCTGGTCACGCCCTGGCCGGTGCGGATGATCGCCACCAGCTCTTCGAGCAGTCGCTCGGCGAGGGCGATCTCGGACGGCTGGCCCTCGATCGTGATGCGGTTGCCGCGGACGTGGATGTCCGCGTCGAAGGCCTGCTCGATGAGACCGAGGTGCTCATCGCCGGGTCCGAGCAGGCTGACCATGTTGATGCTGTTGGGTACGACGACGGTGTGCTTGGCCGTCGGCGGGGCTGTCGTCGCCGCCACATCGGTGGAATCAGTCATGTGCGCCCGGACGGGCAAGCCTCTCTGGTCGGTGCTGGAGCCCTCCATGCTACGCACTCCCCCCGCCCACTCCCACCGCCTTTGCGAGCTGTTCGCGCAGGGCCGACGTAGGGTGCGGTCATGCGGCCGGTCGACGACGAGTTCGACTACACAGTGGAGTACGGCGACGAGAACACGCCTCCCTCCTGGTTCCCGGGCGGTCACCTGCCGCCCGACGCCCGACGGATGGGGCTGACCCACCACGTCCCCGACGGCGCGCTGCTCGACTTCGCTGGCAAGCTCGACGCCGCCAAGCCCTACCACCGGGTCACGGCCTGGGTGCTGCTCGTCGTCTTCGGGCTACCGGTGCTGTTCGCCGTGCTTCGCCTGCTGCAGGCGCTCTCGGACTGACGTCCGCCGGTCGCGGTTTCGACACGCTCGCTGCGC
>DOWL01000108.1:13382-29636 GCA_003519585.1 Nocardioides sp.
CAGCGCCGACGGTGTCGAAACCGCCGCAGCAAGGGCACCCAAGCGGACCACCGCCGGTCGAGCCTGTCCTAGCCCCAGCTCAACTGGGCTCGTCGTCATAGGCAACCGACAGCATGCCCAGGCACATCTCGTCGGTGCTGCCCTCGGCCCACACGATGTAGCGATCCTCACGCTGGGTCTCGAAGGCCGGCAGCTTGTCGCGCAGCCACTGCTGGTGCTGACAGGTCACGCGCACGGTGTCGCCGGCGTCGAGATGGACCGGCTTGATCGGCTTGGAACCCTGGTCGTCGAAGTTCCACACGGGAATGCGCAGGATGGTCTTGGCATCAGCCGTGTCGGGGTTGGTCTCGATGGTGATCCTGCGGCCGAGCAGGTGCATGTGGCCGGCCACTCCGAGCACCGTCATCCCGCGGCTGATGGTGCGCGTGCACGACGTGGTCTCCCCCGGTTCGACACCGGTGCCGCAGAGCAGGTGCAACAGGGTGTTGGTGTTGCCTGAGACTCCGAACCTCTTGTTGACGTCGACCATCGCGGCATCGCGATCGCACAGCTCGCCGTCGCTGTGCTCGGGACGGCACGGCAGTTCGACCGGGGCCGGCATCAGGAAGGTGTGCAGCGCGGTGAGGTCGGTGTCGCCGGGCATCCAGCGCAGCTGGGTGGCCGACTGGTCGGGCGCGGCACCCTTGAGCAGGTTGTAGTGGACCTGCATCACGATCCGCGACCCGGCCTCCAGCTCGACGCCGTACCCGTCGCGGGTCTTGGTCTCGTCGCCACCCGGCGCCCACGCGGCCAGCCAATTGGCGTCCTCGAGGTTGCCGAACTCACCCGCCAGGCCGGTGCCACCGAAGCAGGTCCAACCGGGGTCGGGCGAGGCGGCGTCGCGAGCCTCGGCCTCGCCGACCGTGTCCGGCGGGATCTTGAACAGGATCACGTGGTGCACCACGTCGGGGTTGCCGGGCAGCACGTTGCTGCCCGTGAGCCAGACGTCCTGGTCCAACTGCGGGTCGAGCAGGAAGCACCGGTAGTCGTCGGTGCCCGTGCCGTACGGCGCGGAGGGGGTGTAGGCCTCCGGCATGGTCAGCGTCATCCGGTCCTCGCCGGATCGCAGCGGGAGCTGCTTGCCGGCCGGGATTGCCGAGAGTTGCTGCGCCTCGACCTCGGGCGGCTGGGTGCCCTCGAGCAGAGACCCGGGGTCGCCGGCCCGACGGCCGTCCTGGTCGGAGTCCATGCACGCGGCCGCGAACGGCAGCACCAGCGCGACCGCGGCGGCGACCAGGACCGCTCGGGAGCCGCGCCCCTTCCAGATCGTCCTCATCCGGGTGGCCAGGTCATGGGGCGGCCGGCGAGCAGGTGCACGTGCGTGTGGAAGACCGACTGGCCGACGCCGGCGCCGGTGTTGAACACCAGCCGGTAGTCGTCGTGGCCCTCGGCGGTCGCCACCGCGGCGGCTGCGGTCACGAGCTCGGCGGACGCGACGGGGTCGGCGGCCGCCAACTCGGCGGCGTTGGCGTAGTGGTCGCGCGGCACCAGCAGCACGTGCGTGGGCGCCTGGGCGTTGATGTCGCGGAACGCCACGGTGCGTTCGGTGACGTGCACGATGTCGGCATCGATGTCACCGGCGACGATGCCGCAGAACAGGCAGCCCTCCACGCCGCACATCGTCCCACAGCGCTGTCTGCGGGGCTCCGTCCCTCAGAACGCGATCTGAAGTCAACCGGATGGCCCGGCCGGGCGTCAGACTGACGTGACCGCAGCACCCGTCCTCGTGACCCGGGAGACGAGCCTGGACGCCGACACCGCCCTGGAACAGCTGTACGCCGCGCACTGGCGACGGCTGGTACGGCTGGCCGTGCTGCTGCTGCGCGACCAGGGCGCTGCCGAGGAGGTCGTCCAGGACGCCTTCGTCGCGATGCACGGCCGCTGGCGCTCGCTGCGCGACCCCGACAAGGCCCTGGCCTACCTGCGGCAGTCGGTCGTGAACCGCTCCCGCTCGGCGCTGCGGCACCGGGGGGTGGTCGAGAGGTACGTCGCCCGGCAGCGACCGGCGGCCGACCTCGTCGAGCCGGCCGACGTCTCGACGCTGGCCCACGACCGGCGTACCGCCGTCCTGGAGGCGCTCCGCGCCCTGCCCACCCGGCAGCGGGAGGTGCTCGCGCTGCGCCACTATCTCGAGCTCTCCGAGGCCGAGATCGCCGAGACGCTCGGCATCAGCCGCGGCTCGGTCAAGGCGCACGCGTCGCGTGGCTCGGCCGCCCTGCGCGAGCTGCTGGCCGGACATCTCGACGGAGGAGACCTCTGATGGACGAGCTGACCACCCTGCTGCACGACGCCGTCGAGGACGTCGAGCCCACCGACCGGCTGGTCGCGATCCGGCAGCGGGCCGCGAAACCACGCCGGGGGCGCTGGTACCTCGCCGGCGGGGCGCTCCTGGCCACCGCCGTCGTGGTCGCGGGCGTCGCCGTCCTGACCCGACCCGACACCGACCGGGGCGCGGACCCGGTCGGGCAGCCCACGGCCAGCGGCTCCCACACGGTTCCCGGCTCCGTCCAGGCGGTCTACTACCTCGGCAAGACGCCGCAGGGGCCGCGGCTGTTCCGCGAGTTCCGCTGGCTCCCCGCGACGACACGCCTGGCTCCGAGTCAGTACGTCGAGCAGCCACCCACCGACCCCGACTACTTCTCGGCGTGGCCGGAGGGGGCGTTCCTCGCGGCGTACGTCGACTACCCCTCCGGTCTGATCACGGTCCAGCTCGCCGACCGCTCGCTGCAGCACCGGCCGGCCGGCATGAGCCCCGCGGAGGCGCGGCTGGCCATCGAACAGGTGATCTATACCGTGCAGGCCTACGCCCAACAGCCGCTGCCGGTGCAGTTCGAGGCGGAGGGCAACCCGATCGGCACGGTCTACGACATCCCGACCAGCGAGCCGCTCGCCGCTTCGCCGCAACTCGACGTGCTCGCCCTGGTCAGCATCAGCAACCCCGCGGAGGGCCGGGTGGTCGAGGGTGGCTTCAGTGCCGACGGAGTGGCCAGCTCCTTCGAAGGCACCGTCCCGTGGGAGCTGCGCGACGAGACCGGCGAGGTCGTCCGGTCCGGCTCCGCGCAGGGCACCATGGAGGACCACCTCACGCCGTGGAAGACCGACACCATCGACGTGTCCGACCTGCCGGCCGGCACCTACACCTTCGTGGCGATGACCGACGATCCGAGCGGCGGCGAGGGCGGTGGACCCACCACCGACACGCGGACGATCACGGTCCGATAAATCCCACCAGTCACACCTGTCCCAGCCGAGGATGGAGCCCATGACTGCTCGCACCCGGAACCGACGCGCCGCCCTGCTCGCCACCTCGCTGCTGGCCGCGGGGGTGCTGGGGGCGTGCGGCACCGAGTCGGACCCGGCGGCCAGCGACCCCGAACCGCAGCAGTCGGCGTCCAGCAAGCCGGCCGAGGAGTCGAGTCCCGCGGCCCCGAGCGACACCGCGACGACCGCGCCCGAGACGGTGGCTGTCCCGCTCTACTTCGTCGGCGACACCCCGCTCGGCCCCCGCCTGTTCCGGGAGTTCCAGCAGGTCGAGGGCGACAACCCGGTCGACGAGGCGCTGGCGATCCTCGCCTCGGGCGCGGCGCAGGATCCCGACTACTCCACTCTGCTGCCCGGCGGGACTCCGACACTCGTGGCGGGCGAGACCCCCGGCCCCGACGGAGCGATCGGGGTCAACGTCCCGACCGAGTGGGCCGAGCGCCCCGACGGGATGAGCGAGAAGGAGGCGAAACTCGCCGTCCAGCAGCTCGTCTACACCGTCCAGGGCGCCCTCCAGAGTCGCGCGCCGGTGGAGTTCTACTCCGACGGCGTCACCCCGATGTTCGGAATCGACCGGAGCTGGTTCAAGGCCGCCCCGCAGAACTCCGTCCTCGCCTTCGTCAACATCACCGAGCCCGCCGAGGGCGCGCAGGTGAGCGGCACCTTCACCGCCAGCGGCGTCGCGAACTCCTTCGAGGCGACCGTGCCGTGGGAGATCCAGGACCAGAGCGGGACGAAGGTGCTCGACGGCTTCGCCACGGCAGACGGCTGGGGCGACCGCCTCCACCCGTGGCAGGCCCCGGTCGACGTCAGCGGGCTGGCGGCGGGCACCTACACGTTCGTGGCCTCGACCGACGATGCCTCCGACGGAGAGGGCGGCGGTCCGACCAAGGACACCAAGACGATCACGGTCGGGTGAGACTCTCCCCACGGGCGCTCAACCGCACCCTGCTGCACCGTCAGCACCTGCTCGAGCGCACCGAGGCCACACCCCACGCCTTGGTCCGCCACCTGGTCGGGCTCCAGGCGCAGGAGAACCTGCCGCCATACCTCTCCCTCGCGGCCCGGCTCACGTCGTTCGACCCGCACGACGTCACGACCGCGCTCGAGGACCGGACCCTGGTGCGGCTGCTGGTCATGCGTGGCACCGTGCACCTGCTGGTGCCCGACGACGCGCTCCAGCTCCGGCCCTTCACGGCAACGGTTCACGAACGTGAGATCCAGGTCAGCCAGGCGATCGGCGAGGCGCGCGACGTGGATCGCGCGGCCTTCAGCGCGGCGCTCTCCGACCTGCTGAGCGACGGTCAGCTGCCGCAGAAGGCGATCGGCGCGGCGCTGGCGGAGCATTTCCCTGGCGTCGCGCCGACCAAGCTCGGCCAGCTCGCGCGCTCCGTGGCGCCGCTGGTGCAGTGCCCACCGCGCGGGACGTGGAAGGGCAGCGGCGGGGTGGTCTACCAGTACGCCGACCGCTGGCTCGGGAGTCCACTGGTCGAGCCGGACGTCGAGCAGATCATGCGGCGCTACCTCGCGGCGTTCGGCCCGGCGACGGCGGCCGACGTGACCGCGTGGTCCGGTGTGACCCGGCTCGGTCCGGTCCTCAAGGGCATGACCGATCTGGTGCAGTACGAGGACGAGCGGGGCCGCCCGTTGTACGACGTCGCCGGCGGTGAGCTGGCCGACGAGGACGTCCCGGCGCCGGTCCGGCTGCTCGGCCAGTACGACAATGTGTGGCTGTCCCACGCCGGGCGCGACCGCGTCACGACCCCCGAGTCACGCAGCGGTTGGATGGGCGTGAACGGCGGGATCACCAACACCCTCTTCGCCGACGGCATGCTGATCGGGCTCTGGCGAGTCACCGACGGCCGGGTCGAGGTGCTGTCGACGCTGCGGCCCCTGACGCGCCGGGAGAAGTCCGAGCTGGCGGACGAGACGGCCCGGGTCGAGGCCCTACTGGCTCGCTGAACGTGTCGCTCGGCGCCGCCTGACGTGAGGAGTTTCGTCGGCTGGCCGACAAAACTCGTGCCTGGACGATGAAGTTTCGTCGTCCCAGCAAGAGTTTCGTCGGCTGACCGACGAAACTCTCAACGCGACGCCAGCCGTCAGCCCCACCGATCGGTGCGCGAGAGCAATGCCGCGACGGCAGCGACGCCTGCGGTCGACGTACGCAGCACCTCACTGCCCAGCCGGACGGTACGCGCACCGGCGTCGGCGAAGACGGCCAGCTCTTCGGGCGCGAGCCCGCCCTCGGGGCCGACGACGAGGACGACGCCGTCGGGGACCTCGGTAGGCAGCGGGTCGGTCGCCTCCTCGTGTAGCACCAGAGCCAGCGGGGCCGCCGCGAGCAGCGCCGTGACCTCGGCGGTCGACGCGAGGGCGGACACCTCGGGGAACCAGACGCGCCGGGCCTGCTTCGCCGCCTCGCGTGCCGTGGACCGCCACTTGGCGAGCCCCTTGGTGGCTCGGTCGCCCCGCCAGACGGCGATCGAGCGAGAGGCCGCCCAGGGGACGATCCGCGCCACGCCGATCTCGGTCAACATCTCGACGGCGAGCTCACCCCGGTCGCCCTTGGGTAACGCCTGCACCACCACCAGGCCGGGAGCGGGCCGCGGGATGCCCTCGACCGAGCCGACCACGATCGTCAGCCGGGCCTTGCCGGTCTCGGTCACCTCGCCTTGTGCGCGCCTGCCCTCGCCGTCCGTGAGGACGACCGACTCACCCACCGCGACGCGGCGTACGGCGACCGCATGGTGCGCCTCGGCTCCTTCGACGCTGACCGTGGCCCCGACGTCGACGCCGCTCAGGGAAGGCACCAGGTGGACGTGCAGCGACATCGGTCAGCGCGTCAGTGGGCGTTGAAGGCGTCGCGGAGCCGGCCGAAGGCGCCCTTGCGCGAGCCCGGCTTGAGCCGCGCGGCGGGCTGCTCCTCGCCGCGGATGGCGGCCAACTCCTGCAGCAACTCCTCCTCGCGCGGGCCGAGCCGGGTCGGCGTCTCGACCGCGATCGTGACCACCAGGTCGCCGCGACCCCCTCGCAGACCGGGGACCCCACGCCCGCGCAGCACCTGCTCGGTGCCGGACTGGGTGCCGGCGCGGACGTCGAGCTCGAAGCTGGTCTCGAGATCGGTGGTCGCGCCCTCGGCTGGCACGACATCAGCCTCGAGGGTCGGCAGGTCGAGGACGGTGCCGAGCGCAGCAGCTGTCATCGGGACGCTCACCGTGCAATGCAGGTCGTTGCCGTGCCGGGTGAACGTGTCGTGCGGCGCGACGTGGATCTCGACGTAGAGGTCGCCGGCCGGGCCGCCACCGGGACCGACCTCACCCTCGTCGGCCAGCTGGACCCGAGTGCCCGTGTCGACCCCGGCCGGGATCTTGACGGTCAGGCTGCGCCGCGAGCGGACCCGGCCGTCACCGGAGCATTCGCGGCACGGGTCGGGGATGATCGTGCCGAACCCTCGGCAGGCGGCGCACGGACGGAGCGTCCGGATCTCGCCCAGGAACGAGCGTTGTACGTGCGCCACCTCGCCGGCGCCACGACAGGTCTCACAGGTCTGCGGGTGGGTACCCGCGGCGGTGCCTTCGCCGGCGCAGGTGGGGCAGATCACCGCGGTGTCGACCTTGAGTTCGCGGGTGATGCCGAAGGCCGCCTCGGCGAGGTCGACCTCGAGCCGGATCAGGGCGTCCTGGCCGCGCCGGGTGCGGGGTCGCGGACCGCGCGTCTGTCCCCCGGCCTGGCCGCCGAAGAAGGCGTCCATGATGTCGGTGAACGAGAAGCCGGCCCCCTGGCCGAACCCACCGCCCATGCCGCCGAACGCGTCGCCGCCGCGGTCGTACGCCGCGCGCTTCTGCGGGTCGGACAGGATCTCGTAAGCGCGGCCGACCTCCTGGAACTTCGCCTGCGCCTCCGGGTCGGGGTTGACGTCGGGGTGCAGTTGACGCGCGAGCTTGCGGTAGGCCTTCTTGATGGTCTCCGCGTCGGCGTCGCGACTCACCCCGAGCAGGGCGTACAGGTCGGGCTGGCTCATGGTTCCTTTCAAGAAGTGTGAGTGGAGGCCGGTGGGTCAGGCCTCGTCGAGGATCCGGGAGACGTAGCGCGCGACCGCGCGCACCGCGGCCATCGTCCCGGGGTAGTCCATGCGAGTCGGTCCGACGATCCCCAGCGTCGCGACGGCTTCGTCGCGCGGGCCGTAGCCGGTGGTGACGACACTGGTGGCCGAGAGCTGTTCGTAAGGGCCTTCAGCGCCGATGGTCACGGTCACCGCGCCCCCGGTCGAGGCCTCGCCGAGCAGCTTCAGCAGCACCACGTGCTCCTCCAGCGCCTCCAGGAGCGGGCGGACGGCCGAGTCGAAGCTGTCGCCGTACCGAGCGAGGTTGGCCGCACCGCCCACCACGATCCGCTCGTCGGAGCGCTGGTCGATCATCGCGTCGACGAGCGACTCGACCACGACGGCGGTCGGGTCAGCAGTGGTGAAGTCGGGGGCGGAGGGTACGGCGGCGCGCAGCGCGTTGACCGCGTCGGCGATCACTTCACCCGCTGCGGCGGCGTTGAGCCGGGCGCGCAACTCGACCAGCGCCTGGTCGGAAAGATCGGTCGCCAGGTCGACGATGCGCTGCTCGACCCGGCCGGTGCTGAGGATGAGGACCGCGAGCAGTCGGTTCGGAGCCAGCGCGACCAGTTCGATGTGGCGCACCGTGGAGCGCGAGAGCGTGGGGTATTGGACCAGCGCCACCTGGCGGGTCAGCTGCGAGAGCACGCGCACGGACCGCGACACCACGTCGTCGAGGTCGACCGCACCGTCGAGGAAGGTCGAGATGGCGCGCTTCTCTGCAGGGCTCATCGGCTTGACCGTCGTCAGCCGGTCGACGAAGAGCCGATATCCCTTGTCGGTCGGAACCCGACCGGCGCTCGTGTGGGGCTGGGCGATATAGCCCTCGTCCTCGAGGGCGGCCATGTCGTTGCGCACCGTCGCCGGCGACACCCCGAGACCGTGTCGCTCGACCAGTGCCTTCGAGCCGACCGGCTCCTCGGTGGCGACGTAGTCCTGGACGATGGCACGCAGCACCGCGAGTCGACGCTCCTCCTGCATGTCACCTCCCGAGCTCGGGCCCGCCTCCTGGCCCGACCGCCTGGCACTCGTCGTTCCGGAGTGCCAATGCTACCCGCAGGGGCCGAGCATCGGCGCGATGCGAAACCGGGGGTAGCCGAGTGGTTCACGGGTTAGATAGGTTAGCCTTGCCTTAGTAAATCGAGTCGCGAGGAGTCCCCGTGTCCGAGGTCGATGCCCAGCTCGCCCGCAGCATCCTGGCCTGTCCCGCGAGCGCCGAGGTGGCGGTCGAGGGCTTCCCCGCGGTCGGCTGCGACTCCGACCTCGGGCTGCGCGACGAGGACGGGACGCCGACGTTCTCGTGCCGGACCACCTCGGAGATGGCCGAGGCCGGCCGCACCGGCAGCCAGGCGCTGGTCACGCTGGCGAGCGGCCTGGGCCCGGCCGACAGTCCGGAGCGCGGCCTCACCCTGACGCTCACCGGCACCCTGGCGATCGGGACCCTCGACAGCTGCACCTGCTGCGGCGAAGTACGCCACGACGTCGCGCTCCACCTGGACTTCGTGGTGCTGGGGAGCGCCGACGGCGACCAGCGCCGGGTGCCCCTCGCGGCATTCCTGGCCACCGATCTCAAACTCAACCGCGGCTATCTCCAGCGCGCCCTCGAGCACGCCAACGACTGCCACCGCGACGATCTCGGCCAGGTCGTCGCGCGCACGACCGGTACGCCGCCCGAGCACCTGCTCGACGTCGTGCTCACCGATCTGACCACGCACGGCGCTGAGCTGTCGTGGATCGACCGCCAGGGAGGCCACCGGGCCGCCCTGTGGTTCTCCCGGCCGGCCCGCACGGTCGAGGAACTCGGAGTCCTGCTGCGCAAGGAGCTGCACGCCGGCATCTGCTAGGACTGAGCGTGTGCCGTTCACCGAGGTAGCCACTGACGTCTGGGTCGCCCGCTATGAGTGGTTCGACGTCAACGTGAGCCTGATCCGCGGCTCGTCCGGCCTCCTGGTGGTCGACACGCACGCATCCGCGGTGGCGGCCGCGACGGTCGTCGAGGAGATCCGAGCGCTCGGTGCCGGCGAGGTGGTCGCGGTCGTCAACACCCACGAGCACTTCGACCACACCTTCGGCAACGGCACGTTCCGCGCGGCGTACGGCGCGGTGCCGGTCCACGCCCACGAAGTGGCCGCCGCGCAGACCGTCGACGCCGGCGAACGGATCAAGGCGCTCTACGACGATCCCGAGAACCTCGACGATCCGCACGGGGACGAGGTCCAGGAGACCGAGATCGTGCCCGCCGACACCACCTTCTCCTCGGCCGTGGCGCTCGACCTCGGTGACCGGCTGGTCGAGCTCGTCCACCCCGGCCGCGGCCACACCGGCGGCGACCTCGTCGTCCGGGTGCCCGACGCCGACCTGGTGCTCGCCGGTGATCTGGTCGAGGAGTCGGCGCTCCGGCACGCGGTGCCCGGGTTCGGCTCGGACTGCTACCCGATGGAGTGGCCGCTCACCCTCGACATCGTTCTCGGCCTGCTCTCGTCGTCCTCGGTCGTGGTGCCGGGCCACGGCGCTCCGGTCGACCGCGAGTTCGTCGAGGAGCAGCGCAACACGATCGGCATCGTCGCCGAGACGATCCGCGACCTGGCGACCCGCGGCGTACCCGTCGACGACGCCCTCGCCACCGCGGAGTGGCCCTACCCACGCGAGGAGTTGGCACACGCCGTCCGTCGCGGGTACGAGCACCTCCCCCGCAGCCAGAAGCGCCTTCCGCTGGTCTGATACCGAACGCCGACCCGTCGTTACTCGTCACGAGTAGCGACGGGTCACCGCCAATTTCGTGCTGACCCGTCGTTACTCATCATGAGTAACGACGGGTCGGCGGGTACCTGTGGGCATGAGCAGTGACGGAAACGGCGGCCACGGGATCTCGGACGAGGAGCTACCGGACGATCTGACTCCGGGAGAGGACAACCCGCTGGCGGAGGGGTTGGCGGACACCGAGACCGCGGGCGACCTCGAACCCGGCGAGCTTCTGGACGAAGGTAAGCCGGCCGACCAGTGGGACGACGAGGAGACGGCCGAGGACTGATCTATGGCCTGATCTATGGCCTGATCTATGGCCTGACCCGCGGAGTGAGAGGGATCTCGCACCAGGTGATCCGGCGTGTGCTGCCGGGCGGTGTCGGCGCGCACACCTACCGTCGTGGCCATGCCCGATCGCTACGGGGCCGACGTCCTGGCCACCGACTGGAATGTGCCCAAGCGCGGGCGCGCCGTCGACGCGCCGGCAGAGCTCGGGGCGGTGGTCGAGGAGGTCACCACTGACTGGTGTGGCGAGATCGTGGCGATCGATCGCGACCTCGACACACTCACGCTCGAAGACCGCCGCGGGCGGCGCCGGTCCTTCCCGCTCGGCCCCGGGTTCCTGCTCGACGGCCGACCGGTGGTCCTGCACGCCCCCGTCCGACAGTCCGCGCCCACCAAACCGACCCGCACGGCATCGGGCTCGGTGGCGGTGCACGACGCCCGGGCGCGGGTCGCGCGGGCCAGCCGGATCTACGTCGAGGGCCGCCACGATGCCGAACTGGTCGAGAAAGTGTGGGGCGACGACCTGCGGATCGAGGGGGTCGTCGTCGAATACCTCGGCGGCGTCGACGACCTCGCCGGGCACCTACGGGACTTCCGACCCGGACCCGAGCGCAGGGTCGGGGTGCTCGTCGACCACCTCGTGGCGGGCTCCAAGGAGAGCCGGATCGCCGACGAGGTGGCCCGCTCACCGCTCGGGGCGCACGTCCTGGTCGTCGGCCACCCCTTCGTCGACATCTGGGCCGCGGTCAAGCCCGACCGCATCGGGCTGGCGACGTGGCCCGAGATCCCCCGCTCGATGGAGTGGAAGAAGGGCGTCTGCGCCCACCTCGGCTGGCCGCACGAGACCCAGACCGACATCGCCCGGGCCTGGCAGCACATCCTGGCCCGCGTGATGTCGTACGACGACCTCGAGCCGGCCCTGCTCGGCCGGGTCGAGGAGCTGATCGACTTCGTCACCCAGTGACTGGCTCAGCTGAGCTCGGTCAGCTCCTGAGCATGTAGCCGTTGGCGTCCTTGCTGTCGGTGGCGAGCATGATGATGCCGTCGACCAGGCACCAGATCCCGCCGATGCCACAGGTCACGAGCGTGACGACCAACTGGATCACGCCGATCTTGGTGTCCCCGATGTAGAACCGGCCGATGCCGAAGGGCAGGAAGATCTGCAGCAGCCCCGCGACGATCTTGTTCTTGTCGGAGTACGGGATGCCGGTCACCGGGTGCAGGCCGTACGGCGCCTGCGAGCTGACGCCGTAGGCGCCGGCCGGTAGCCCGGGCTGCTGGTAGCCCTGGTACCCCGGTTGCGGCGCCGGCTGGGGCGCCGGCGGCGGGGGCGGGGGCGGCGGTGGAGCGGAGCCGTAGGGCTGGGTCGGGTCCGGTGGCGTCGACTCCGGCTCCGGGTTCTCAGGACCTGTCGTCATGGCCGACAGCCTAGGGCGAACCGGCGCCGATCCGACCGCACCTCAGGGAAGGATCAGGGTGGCTCACGCCAGGTCCCTGATCACCCCGTCGGCCAGCAGCCGCCCACGGTCGGTCAGCACCAACCGCTCGTCCTCGACGGTGGCCAGGCCGAGCGCGACCTGCTCCGGGACGGCGGCCCGGCCGGCATCGTCGAGCACGTCGAGCGGCAGTCCCTCGCGCACCCGCAGCTCGAGCAGCACCCGCTCGACGCGGCGGGTCTCGGGGTCGAGCAGCTCGCGCGCGTGGGCGGGGCTGAGACCGGCGGCGATCCGATCGGCGTACGCCGCGGGGTGGCGGACGTTCCACCACCGCACACCGCCGAGGTGCGAGTGCGCGCCGGGGCCGACTCCCCACCAGTCGGCACCGGTCCAATAGAGCAGGTTGTGCCGACACCGCGCGTCGTCGTCGCGAGCCCAGTTGGACACCTCGTACCACTGCAGGCCGGCCCCGGCGAGCCGCGCGTCCGCGGCGGCGTACTTGTCCGCGAGGTCGTCCTCGTCGGGCATCGGCAGCTCGCCACGCCGGACCCTGCGCGCGAGGGCAGTTCCATCCTCGACGATGAGGGAGTACGCCGAGATGTGGTCGGGCTCGCAGGCGAGTGCAGCATCCAGCGAGGTCTCCCAGTCGGCGAGCGACTCCCCCGGCGTGCCGTAGATGAGGTCGAGGCTGATCTGCTCGAACCCGGCCGCCCGCGCCCACGCGACGACGTCCGGCACCCGCGCCGGATCGTGAGTCCGCTCCAGGACCGTGAGCACGTGGCCGACCGCGGACTGCATCCCGAACGAGATCCGGTTGAAGCCCGCCTCCCGCAGCGCGATCAGATCGGCCTTGGTGACACTGTCGGGGTTGGCTTCGGTCGTCACCTCCGCGCCCGGCGCCAGCCCGAGCTCGCCCTCGACCGCGCGCAGCACCGACGCGAGGTCCGCAGGCGAGAGCAGGGTCGGCGTGCCGCCACCGAAGAAGACCGTCTGCACGAGGGCGCGCGGCGTTCCGAGCACTCGCCGGGCCAGACGTACCTCGGCGACCGCTGCCGCGGCGTACGTCGTCCGCGAGGCGCCCGGCACCCCGCTCGCGGTCCCCAGGTCGGCGACGGTGTAGGTGTTGAAGTCGCAGTAGCCGCAGCGGACCGTGCAGAACGGCACGTGCACGTAGACCCCGAACGGCCGCTCGACCGCGCCAGCCAACGCTTCCTGCGGGAGCGCGCCGTCGGGCGGCGCGGGATCACCTTCGGGCAGGGCGGACGGCACCGACCCAGCCTAGGAGGCTGCGTCCGGAGGTCAGACCGGCACGTTGAGCTTGAGCGTGTAGCCGTCGTCGACGGACCCGGTCAGCGTGGCCAACTGCAGCGAGTAGACGGTCTCGCCGACCACCTGGACCCAGGATGCGTCCAACCGCTCAGCTGTAGAACGCGTCGATCCGCTCCCGGTTGTTCTCCTGGACGACGTTGCGCTTGACCTTCATCGACGGGGTCAGCTCGCCGGACTCGACAGAGAGGTCGTGGTCGAGCAGCTCCCACTTCTTGATCGTCTCCCAACGGTTGAGCTTCTCGTTGAGCTGGTCGACGTACCCGGTGACCATGGTCCGCACCGGCTCGGAGGAGACGACCTCGCTGTAGGACTTGCCGGTCATGCCGTTCTCGGCGGCCCAGCCGGCCATCGCGTCCTCGTCGAGGGTGATCAGCGCGACGCAGTAGTTCTTCTCGTCGCCGAAGACCACGAACTGGCTGGCATAGGGGCACAGCGCCTTGAACTTCGACTCGATGGCCGACGGCGCGATGTACTTGCCTCCGGAGGTCTTGAAGAGGTCCTTGATCCGACCCGTGATCGTGAGGAAGCCGTCGGCGTCGATGCTGCCCTTGTCGCCGGTGTGCAGCCAGCCGTCCTCCGTGAGCGCCTTGGCGGTCTCCTCCGGGAGGTTGTGGTAGCCGTCCATGACGTGCGGGCCCTTGATCATGACCTCGTCGCCGTCGCCCAGCTTGATCTCGCTGCCGGGCAGCGCCGGGCCCACCGTGCCCATCTTGTAGTCGTCGGGGTGGTTGACGGTCGCGCCGGCGGCGTTCTCGGTCATGCCGTAGCCCTCGAGGATCAAGATGCCGGCGGCGTTGAACCACTCCGCGATCTCAGAGTTGAGCGCGGCGGCACCCGAGATGAAGAAGCGCACCCGGCCACCGAACCGCTCGCGGACCTTGCTGAAGACCAGCTTGTCGAAGAGTCCGTGCTGGACGCCGAGCAGGAGCGGCACCGACTGGCCGGCCCGCTTGCGTCGGTTGACCTCCAGACCCACCTTGAAGGCCTGGTTGAAGATCTTCTCCTTCAGCCCGCCCTCGGCCTCCTGCATGGTGATGATCCGGCCGTGCGCCTTCTCGAAGATGCGCGGGGCGGCACCCATGAACGTCGGCTTCACCACGCCGAGGTTGTCGACGATCTTGTCGACGCGACCGTCGATTGCGGTCGCGAAGCCGCAGGCGAGCTGGGCGGAGAGCAGCACCTTGCCGAACGAGTGGGCCATCGGCAGCCACAGGAACTGCAGATCGTCCTCGTGCAGGATGTCCTGTACGGCGATCGCGGCGCCCTCGTAGACCCAGGCCCGGTGGGTGAGCCGCACGCCCTTGGGGCGACCGGTCGTGCCGGAGGTGTAGATCAGGGTGGCGAGCTGCTCGGGCTCGATCGCCGCCACCGTGGTCGATACGGCGTCGGGATGCTCGGCGAGGTGCTTCTCCCCCAGCTCGGCCAGCTGGTCGAGGGTGATGATCCATTCGCCGTCGGCGGCGGCGGCGGCGAACGTCACCACCTTGCCCACCGTCGGCAGCTGGGAGCGCATGTCGACCAGCTTCTTGATCTGGTCGTCGTCCTCGGCGAAGACGACCTGGCACTCGGCGTCGCCGACGATGTACGCCGTGTCCTCGGCGTTGGTCGAGGGGTAGACCGTGGTCGTGGCGCCGCCGGCACACATGACCGCGAGGTCGGCGAGGATCCACTCGTAGCGGGTCGAGGACGCGATGCCGACGCGCTGCTCGGGTTGGAGCCCGAGGGAGAGGAGACCCGCGGCGAGCTTGGTCACCCGGTCACCTGCCTGCTGCCAGGTCACCGAGGTCCACGAGGAACCTTGGGGGTAGCGGTAGGCCTCCAGGGAGCTCGACGAGGCCACCCGCTCGAGGAAGAGCTGGGCGAAGTTGGGGGTCAGCCTGTCGACGAAGCTGGCGTCGAAGTTGCGGGCCATTGCTACTCCTGGCTGGTCATCCGAGACCGCTGGGGGCGAGGGAATGCGACGTAACCTAGTTCACAAAGCCTACTGACCGGTAGCTGCCTCCAGTGCGCGCCGCCGTGCCTTCTCCACCAGCCCGTCGACGGCGAGCAGGCCCGGCAGCAGGTCTGGTTCGCGGGTGACGGCGCGGAACAGGTACGACACGGTGACGCCGTGTCCGGGGCGGTGCACCACCTCGATCGGATCGCCGGCCGCGAGCACCCCCGGCTCGAGCACGCGCAGGTAGGCACCGGGCCGGGCGTGCTCGGCGAATCGACGCACCCAGGCCGTGTTGTCGTGCCCGCCGCGACCCATCCACACCTTGAAGTCGTTGCACGGGGTGCGCACCGAGCGCACCTCGAACAGCGCCGTGCCGATCCGCCACCGCTCCCCCAGCTCGGCGCCGTCGACATCGAGCCCCGAGGTGGTGAGGTTCTCCCCGAACTCGCCGTCGCGCAGCTGGTCGCCGAGCCGCTCGGACCACCAGTCCAGCTCCTCGCGGGCGAACGCGTAGACCGCCTGGTCCGGCCCGCCGTGGTGCCGGGTGTCGGACACCTGGTCACCCTCGAGACCCAGGCTGTGCACCTGCACCGGCCCGGTGACCGACGCCTTGTCGATCGAGGTGCGCCCGATCCCCGCCCAGGCCGCCTCGCGCGGCGTACCGACGTTGACCGACCTGACCACACCCTGCACGAGATCTATCTTGGTCGCTCGCACAAGCCGGTTTCAGTCCTGGACCGCCTTGGCGATCGCAACACACATGGTCAGATAGTCGCGATCGGGGGTGTCCGGGTGGTCCTCCAGCTCCCAGAGCGCGTTGTGCAGCATCCGCACCACGACCCAGTCGCGGGCGCGGTCCTCGTCGAGGCCGGAGGCGTCCACCAGGGTGTGGAATCGGCGCCGTACTGCGGTGCGCACGTCGCTCGATGCGACGACCTCGTCCCAGCGGTTCCACAGCATCGGTGCGGGCTCGTAGTGCGGGTCTCCGCTCACCGGCTTGGGGTCGATCACCAGCCACGGCTCGCGGTCGGCGGCGAGCACGTTCTGGTAGTGCAGGTCCGCATGGATCAACACGCCGGTGCTCTGCTCGTCGATGGCGAACTCTCGGCCCAACGCAACGG
>DOWL01000108.1:29758-31912 GCA_003519585.1 Nocardioides sp.
CAGCCGGTGCGGAAGCGGGGCGTCGCGAGGCAGCGCGGCCAACTGCTCGGTCCAGCGTGCGACGTACGACGTCAGCGGGCGTAGTTGCGGCAGTGCCGGCACGTGCAGCCGCGCGTACAGGGCGGCCACCACCTCGCAGGCGTCCAGCACCGGGAGCGAGTCGAGGTCGACGGGGTGCAGCCGCTCGAGCAGCAGTGCGGAGCGGTGCGGGTCGGCGGACAGGAGCCGCACCGCGCCCGACCCACCCCAGCGTTGGAGCCCCAGCGCCTCGTGCTCACCCTCGTCGTCGGGAAAGGCGAGCTTGAGCACTGCCGCCGAACCGTCACGGAGGACCGGCACCACCAGGGACCCGAAGCCGGACATCGGCTCGCCGTCGACGACAAGTCCCCACTCGTCGGTCAGCTCCCGGACCAGCCGCGGCAACCGTTCGACGTACGCCGCCCACTCGGGTCCGCGCGCGGCGAAGGCGAGCACCTCGGCAGGCAGCGGCACGGCGGACACACCGCGATCGTGTCCCATCAGATTCCGGTATCGACAACCGGCTCCACCACCGGTTGGATGTGTGCGCACCGGCGCTTCCAGTGGGGGGTGCGCCGGACCGGAGATCGTGGGGGTCGCCTGTGGCACGCGCGCGCTGGCGGCTGCCCGGGCCCGGTCGGCTCGGCCTCGCCCTGGGGCTCGCCGAGCTCGTGGTCCTGGTCGCCGTCGGTTTGCTGGCCCATCCCGCGCCGTACGTGCTGGCCGCCGCCACTGCCCTGGGCCTCGCGGTCGCCTGGGCAGCAGATCTCTTCCGTCCGAGGTTGGTGCTCTCGATCGTCGACGACGCCCCCTCACTGCTGGTGGTCGCGGGCGCTGTGACCATCGTGCTGTTCACCGCGTCGGGTGCGCCGATCGTGCTGGGGCTGCTCGTGCTCGCAGGGCTGGTGGCCGCGCACGCGGTGGTGTACGCCGGCACCACGCTGCGGCGCCGCCACGGCCGACTCCAACGGCGGGTGCTCCTGATCGGGTCCGGCAGCACGGCCCGGCGATTGGCCGCCAGCCTTCTTGCCCGACCGCAGCTGGGACTGACACCGGTGGGCTTCGTCGCGACCGGTCACGGAGGGGTCGCCGGCCAGGCGCGCGGTCTGCCGCTGCCCATGGTCGGCCCGGTGACGACGCTGCCGCGACGGATGGCCGAGGCCCGCGTCGACGCCGTGGTGGTCGTCCTGTCGGAGCCGGCGGGGGACGCCGAGGTGGCCGCGGTCGAAGGACTGCTGGCGGTGCCGACCGACGTCTTCGCGGTGCCGGCCTGGTTCCCCGAGGTGGGCGCCCGCACCCGTCATCCCGCCGAGCGGATCGGTCGCGTGTCCCTGGTCCGCATCTATCGCCGCGGCACCCCGGCTCCCGTACGCCTCATCAAGCGCGCGGCCGAAGTGCTGGTCGCCCTGGTGTCCTTGAGCATCCTGCTCCCCGTCTGCGCGATCCTCGCCCTCCCCGTCTTCATCGAGACCCGAGGCGTCCTGGTGCGCCGAGCCCGGGTCGACGAGGCCGGCCGTCGCGTGTGGGTGCGACGGTTCCGGACCCGGCGAGCCCGGGCAGTGGCGCGCCCCGGCACGACGTTCTCGGTCGAGATCCCCGGGCCGACCGGCCAGGTGGGCCGGCTGCTGCGCCGGACCAGGCTCGTCGCCCTCCCCGAGGTGGTCGCCGGGCTGCTCGAGCGGGTCCGTCACTCCGCTGGCTGGGCCGAGCCCCGGTCGATCCGGTGGTCCAGACGCCTGCGTCCCAGCCGCTCACCGGCTCCGGCGAGCGCCGACCAACCGCAGGTAGACACGGGCCAGTTCACGCGTTGAGGTCGTCACGTCGTGATGGGTCTCGACGTGGGCACGCCCGAGCCAGCCCTCGGCCTCGGCGAGCTCCTCGTCGGTGAGCCGCTCGACCAGCGCGTCGACCAGCGCCTCCCCGTCGTTCAGCGGGACGATCGCTCCCGCGCCCTCCGGGACGCTGTCGACGATGCCGTTGACGTCGGTCGCGACCACGCTGCGGGCCGAGGCCATCGCCTCGAGCGGCACCAGCGCCATCCCCTCCCAGCGGGACGGGACGACCACGACGTCGGCAGCCGCCAGCCACAGCGGGATGTCGGTGCGACCCCCCGCGAACCGGACGCCGTCGAGCTCG
>DOWL01000108.1:31988-37297 GCA_003519585.1 Nocardioides sp.
GAACCGGACGCCGTCGAGCTCGGCGGCGATCCGCTCCAGCGCGGCTCGGTCGGGGCCTTGTCCCACGAGCACCAGCTGGGCATCGGGGACCCGCACCCGCACCTCGGGCCAGTCCGCCAACAGGTCCTGTTGGCCCTTCTGCACAGTCAGCGCGCCCACGCACACCACCGTCGGCACATCCTCCAGCCCCAGCAGCTTGCGCGCATGGACCCGGTCGCCCGCCCCCGCGGGCCGGTAGCCGGTCAGATCGATGCCATTGGGGATCACCGTGGTCGCAGCGTGCAGGCCCAGGCTCTCCCCCAGCTGGCGTTCGGTCGCGCTCACGCACACCACCTCGGTGGCCCAGCGAGCCGCGAACCGCTCCCAGCGGACCGAGGCGCCCTGCGCGGCCCCACCGCGACGAGCCAGGAACGGCCAGGCATGCGGCTGGTAGACGGTCGGCACCCGGTTGCGCACGACCAGCCGGCCTGCCAGCCCGGCCTTGCCACCGTGGAGGTGGACCACGTCGGGGCGGGTGTCCCGGACGATGCGGTTGAGCCGGGCGACGGCGCCGGGCCGGGTGCTGTCCTGCTGCTCGGCCCGCCACCAGCGCACGGTGGCGCCGGCCTCGCGGGCGGCGTACCCCAGGTCACCGTGCGAGGGGCAGGCGACAGTGACGGTCCAGCCTCGCTCGACCTGATCGCGGACGTAGCTCTCGGCCACCGTGGCCACGCCACCCATCGTGGGGCCGGACACGTGCAACACGTGCAGCCGGCGATTGGTCCGGATCGCCTGCTCCCGGGACGCCGCCGCGGCCATCAGGCGGCCCTCCGCTCGGGCTGCCTGCCGACCAGGACGACGCCGAGCAGCCGGGCGCCGAGGGCTCGGACCCGATCGGCGTGGACCCGCAGCGCGGCGGCCGAGACCGACCGCTCGACCACGGCCAGCACGATCGAGCTGTCGACCGCCATCGCGCGGGAGTCGTCGCAGACGTCGAGCGGCGGCCCGAGCACCACCACGTTGTCGAAGCCGATCGCGGCCGCCTCCATGACGATCGCGAACCGCTGCGCGATGAGCTCGGGGATCGCGGCGTCGCCGTACGTGCCGGCCGGCAGCACCTGCAGCAGCTCGACCGGGCCGGGGCTCAGCGCAGAGTCGAGGTCGGCACCGAGCAGGACGTCGTAGAGACCCGGCGTGTCCGGTGCCTCCTCGACCGGCACGCCGAACCGCTCGCCCATCCGGCCGTCGACCAGCAGCACCCGGCGGCCGGTGCCGGCCAGCGAGAGCGCGACGTTGGCCCCGATCCAGACGTTGACGTCGCCGCTGGTGACGCCGGCGATCACGACGCGGGGCGAGCCGGTCTCGGCCTGCGCCTCCAGGGCCAGCCGCAGGTGGCGGAACACCTCGGCCTCGACGGTGCCCGGGCGCAGGGCCGGCATCGCCGTCACGTCCTCGGGTTGGGCCAGGTGCGCCAGCAAGGGCGCGGTGGCGGCCTCCTCTGCTCCGGCGGCGTCGTCGACGGTGTGGATCCGCCGGTCACGCACTACGGCGGCGGCCGTGGCGAGTCCGAGCGCCAGCAACGCGCCCAGCCCCACGGCCAGCCGCACGTCGGGACTCGTGAAGGTGTCGGGGGGTACGGCCCGCTCGCTGATCGTCAGGACCAGCCCCTGCTCGATCGACGGCTCGGCGACCTGCTCGGTCACCTCGCTGTCGACCAGGACCTCGGCGACGGCGTTCGCGATCGCTGCCGCCACGTCGGGATCGGCGTCCGCGGCGGTGACCTCGACGAAGATCGTGCCGCGTTGCCACTCCCCGTCCACCGCCGAGCGCAACTCGTCCTCGTCCCGGTCGACCGGGATCCGCCCCTGGACCCGGGAGACCACGGCGCGGGAGCCGGCCAACTCGGCCACGCTCCCCCGCAACAGGTCGGGATCGTCGTTCTCGCTGGCGCCGGGCGCCTCGACGGCACTGATCGTGGCCGTGGCGGAGTAGGACTTCGGCGCGAAGAACAGGCCCAGGGCGACCGCAGCGCCGGTGATCACGAGGACGAGCGCGACCAAAGGACGCTGGCGCCACAGCGCCACCCCCACGTCGCGCACGTCCATCAACTCGTCCCCACGCTTCGTTCAGCCGGCCGGCTCAGACCCCCCTGAAGCACGTGCCGTGTGCCGCCAGTATTCCCCCTGGCGACATCCTCCCCATGAAGTTCCCCATGTAGTTCCCCCGGGCGGCAGCGCTCCTCGCAGTGCGCGATGAACGCAAAAACCGCCATGGCAAAGTCTTCCGCCAAAACGAGTCCGGCACCGCCGAAATCAGGATCTGGGTGGCACTTGTCCAGACGACCTTGCACTGGTGACAGCACCGAACACGGGGGTCCGCCGCGGCTCGGGACGGCCTAGCGCCAGCAGCATCGCGCTCAGGAACCAGAGCGGGAGGGTGTACTGCTGGGTCTCGAGCGCCGCGGCGGTGAACACACCCGCGGCGGCCAGCAGGGTCGCGGCGGTGACGCCCGACCGGTCGTCCGTCCAGCGCCCGCGGGCCCGGATCACCGGGAACAGCCAGACGGCGTAGAGAGCGCCCAGGCCGAGCACTCCCAGCTCCGCCGACGCCTCGAGCACGGTGCTGTAGGCGGTGTCCAAGTCGGGTTCGGCTCGGTCGCCCCCGTCGCCGCGGTCGTCCACGCTGGCGTAGTCCTGATGAAGGAGTGCGAACGAGGCGGGCCCGAGCCCGACGACCGGGCTTGCCAGGGTCATCTCGAACGCCGCCATCCGCAGGTCGTTGCGCTGAGAGATGTTGGTGTCGGCGTAGCGCTGCGGATCTGTCAACGCCTGCCCGATCGGCATGGGCAGGACCGCCACCAGCAGGGCCACCGCGGTGAGGACCACCGCCAGCAGGGCGCCGGCGTACCGCAGCGCGAGCAGGCCGGTCGCCACCGCCACGACCACCATCGCGACCAGAGCCACGAAGGCGGGGCGGGACTGGGTCCCGATGCCCGCACCCAGCAGGATCACGAAGCAGGCCCACACCCACCAGACCGGCTGGCTCTCGCGGGACCGGACGGTGCCGACCAACGGAACGGCGGCGATCAGGAAGAAGGCGAGGGTGTCCGGGCTGGCCACAGGTCCGGCCACCTGGTGCCGACCAGACCCGATCGCGGTCACCAGGCCGCAGCAGGAAGCGAGCACGCAGGAGACCACGAAGACCCGCGCAGCCCGGTGCGGAGCCAGGGGACCGCCCAGGGTGTCGGCCAGGATCAACATCACGATCGCGAACTCGGCGTACGTCGCACAGACCGTCAAGCCCGGCCGTCCGAGGGGATGGGCGAGATAGGCGATCAGGACGGCGCCGAGCAGCAGCGCCACGAGAAGCGCGGGAACCCGCAGCCGGTGGCCGTGCTGGGAGCCGGGTAGGGGGCCGTGCAGCGGGCCCTGCGCCCGCCGTACCAGCCAGGCCAGCACGAGCACTCCCGCCAGCCACTGGGTGGCCCACGGCGAGATCAGGTCGAGGTAGTCCTGGAAGGCCGCCGTCGCGATCACCGCGAGTGCGGCCCAGTCCAGGCGGAGCACGAGGACCAGCGCGGACAGGACTGCGGCCTCCACCGCCAGGGCGGCGTGCGGAGACAGGCCGAGGGCGAGGCCCGCCGCTGCCGCCACGAGGAGTGGCAGCACGAAGGCGAGCGTGCCGCGCGGCCGCGTCGCGGGGATCGGGTCTCGCCCCGCGCGCAGCTGCGATGACCTGGTGGTCACCCCGTCAGGGTGCCCCATGGGCAGGGATCAGGAGGACGAACGGAACAACCAGCCGAGCGGCTTGCCCGAGGCGTCACTTGGCTCGGCATCGTCCGCACCGTCGCGCTCGTCGCGTGCGGGCCGGGCCGCACGGTCGGTGCGCGAACTCTCGGTCAACACCTCGATCGTCTCGGCATCCCGACGAGCCCGCGACCGGGATCGCACCGAGGCCCGCATGGCGTCGCGGGCGTAGCGCGCACCGACCTCGCTGTCGTCCATCGGCGGCAGCGGCGGGTCGTCGTGGTGGGTCGAGCGCAGGAACGCCTCGGTGGCGGTCAACGGCGCGTCCTCGTCGGCGTCGTCGAGGTCGTCGGACACCCCGACCCCGGCCAACTCGTCAGCCGAGACCTGGTCGTCTGCGGAGTATTCGCCACCGGGCGGCAGCTCGGCCCGCTGGTCCTTGGCCTCGTCGCCCGACTCTTCACCGGCAGCGGCCGCAGCGCCGGCGGCGTCGGCCGGCGCCCCCTCACCGGGACCGTCGTCGTCAGGCTCGTCGTCGGCCGCGCCGATCGCGGCCGTCGTGCCGGCGTCGGGCTCGTCAGTGATCGAGCGGTCGGTCACGGGCGCGGTGGTGGACCGGATCAGGTGGTCGATCGGGTCCGCGTGTCGGGGCGGCGTCGTGAACGGCACCGTGGCATCGCCCAGGGACTCGGCGGTGTGCGTGCGCAGCGAGTCGAGCGCACCGAGCATCTCGCCGATGTTGGAGACCGCGGCCTCCATGGAGACCCCGAGGATCCGGACGGAGGCCTCGAGGTCGCCGATCATCGCCTGCTGGCGCTCGTGCACCCGCGCCAGCTCACGCCGGCTCTGCTCGGCCACCTCGCGGGTGACCTGCTCGGTCAACTCGGCGCGGACCCGGCGGCGGTACTCCTCGACCTGCGCCTCGGCGCGGGCCCGGACCGCGTCGGCCGCGGCGCGCGCCTGACGGGTGATGTCCTCGGCCTCGGAGCGCGCTCGCGAGACCACGCCCTCGGCGCGGTGCCGCGCATCGGTGCTGACCCGCTCAGCCTCCGTGCGGCTCTCGTTGAGCAGCTGGTCGGAGACCTGTTGGGCCTCCTCGATGATCGCGTCCGCGTCGGCCACGGCCGCCTCGCGAGTGGCGCTGGCCTCGGCCAGCATCGCCTCCACCTCGCGTCGGGCGCCCAAGCTCGCGCGCAGCTCGTGCGCACGCGCACTGCTGCTCGGAGCGTCGTTCGGCTCCATGCCGTTCCCCCAGTGTCAGCGCCGACTCCCCACAAGCCGACGTATCTCGAGTCACCATCACATCTCTTCCCCGATGCGAGAGGGCTACTCGTCGCCACAGTATCCCCTGTCTCGGGGACTGCTGTCGCCGCCTCGCGGGGTGTTGTGGACCAGTTGTCGACGAGTTCGGTGACGGATGGGACCAGGGTGCACAGGTGGTGCAGCCGTTACTTCGACTTGGTCTCCGAGGTCGACAGCGCGGCCACGAACGCCTCCTGAGGGACCTCGACGCGGCCGACCATCTTCATCCGCTTCTTGCCCTCCTTCTGCTTCTCCAGGAGCTTGCGCTTGCGGGTGATGTCG
>DOWL01000108.1:37547-38116 GCA_003519585.1 Nocardioides sp.
GATGGCCGCCTGGATCGGCACCTCGAACTGCTGGCGCGGGATCAGCTCTTTGAGCTTGCCGGCCATCATCACGCCGTAGGAGTACGCCGCGTCGCGGTGCACGATCGCGGAGAAGGCGTCGACCGGCTCGCCCTGCAGCAGGATGTCGACCTTGACCAGGTCGGCGGCCTGCTCCCCGGAGCGCTCGTAGTCGAGTGAGGCGTAGCCCTTGGTCCGCGACTTCAGCTGGTCGAAGAAATCGAAGACGATCTCGCCCATCGGCAGCGTGTAGCGCATCTCGACGCGGTCCTCAGAGAGGTAGTCCATCCCGAGCAGGTTGCCGCGCTTGTTCTGGCAGAGCTCCATGATGGTGCCGATGTAGTCGCTCGGCGACAGGATCGTCGCGCGTACGACGGGCTCGCGGACCTCGGCGATCTTGCCCTCGGGGAACTCACTCGGGTTGGTGACCTCGTGCTCGGAGCCGTCCTCCATCACTACGTCGTAGACCACGTTGGGTGCGGTGGAGATCAGATCGAGCCCGAACTCGCGCTCCAACCGGTCGCGGGTGATCTCCATGTGCAGCAGGCCGA
>DOWL01000108.1:38268-39174 GCA_003519585.1 Nocardioides sp.
GAAGCCGCATCGGAAGCCGAAGCCGAGGGCACCCGACGTCTCGGGCTCGTAGGTGAGGGCGGCGTCGTTGAGCTGGAGCTTCTCCAGCGCCTCGCGCAGGTCGCCGAACTCGTCGCCGTCGATCGGGTAGAGCCCGGCGTAGACCATCGGGTTGGGGTGCTTGTAGCCGCCGAGGGCCTCGACGGCGCCGTGGTGCTGGGTGGTGACGGTGTCGCCGACCCGGGACTGGCGCACGTCCTTGACCCCGGTGATGAGGTAGCCCACCTCGCCGACGCCGATCTCGCCCGCCTTGACCTGCTCGGGGCTGATGACACCGAGTTCGAGAAGCTCGTGGGTCGCGCCGGTCGACATCATCTTGATCCGGTCGCGGTGGGTGAGTTTGCCGTCGACGACGCGGACGTAGGTGACCACGCCTCGATAGGTGTCGTAGACCGAATCGAAGATCAGCGCCCGCGCCGGGGCCGCCGCGTCACCGACCGGCGCCGGGGTCTGCTTGACGATCTCGTTGAGCACCGCCGGCACCCCCTCGCCGGTCTTCGCGCTCACCCGCAGCACGTCGCCGGGGTCGCAGCCGATGATGTGGGCGATCTCCTCGGCGTACTTCTCGGGGTTGGCGCTGGGCAGGTCGATCTTGTTGAGCACCGGGACGACGTGCAGGTCGGCACCCAGCGCGAGGTAGAGGTTGGCCAGCGTCTGCGCCTCGATGCCCTGGGCCGCGTCGACGAGGAGGATCGCCGCCTCGCAGGCCTCGAGGGACCGCGAGACCTCGTAGGTGAAGTCGACGTGGCCCGGCGTGTCGATCATGTTGAGCACGTACGTGCCCGGCTCGGCATCCTGCTCGTTGCCCGGCTCGACCGTCCACGGCATCCGCACGGCCTGGCTCTTGATCGTGATGCCGCGCTCGCG
>DOWL01000108.1:39381-51979 GCA_003519585.1 Nocardioides sp.
GTCGATGTGGGCGATGATGCAGAAATTGCGGATCGTCGCCGGGTCGGTGTGGCCGGGGGCGGGGGCGGAGCGCGTCATGACGCGCAAATCCTCCCACGCCTCAGGTCGGCGGCCGATTCCGCGAGTGTCCGGTGAGGGCCGCGATGGGAGTGTGCGTCAAAGCTCCGCAGACGAAAGGCACCTCGAGTTTCAGGGATTCATACACACCACGACCCAGACGGGAGAATGGTCGGGTGAGGCCCTCTCCTGTCCCGCACGGCCGGACCGCCCGGCGTCTGGAGTGGGCGCACCTGCCTCCCGCCGTACGCGCCGCCATCGAGGAGCAGTGCGGGGCCCCCGTGGTCGCGGCCACCTCGCAGACGTCGGGCTTCACCCCTGGGTTCGCATCCGTCCTCGAGTGCAGTGACGGCTCCCGACACTTCGTGAAGGCCGCGTCGACCAAGGCGCAGCGGATGTTCGCCGACGCCTACCGCGAAGAAGCACGCAAGCTGGCCGCACTGCCCGCGAGCGCTCCCGCTCCCCCGCTGCGCTGGACCGTGGATGTCGAAGACTGGTTCGCACTGTCGACGGAGTACGTCGAGGCGCGGCAGCCGAGCCGTCCCTGGGTCGACGCCGAGTTGCGCCCTTGCCTGGACGCGCTGACGGCGGCGGTGCCGGTGCTGACGCCGGCGCCTACGGAGTTGGCGCTCCCGCCCGCGGCCGAGGAGTTCGCCGCGTGGCCGTCGTACTGGGAGCACCTCCGCCGCACCCAGCCCGACCTGCCGCACCTCGAGGCGGCGGCGGAGCTGGCCGGGAGGTACGTCGAGGCGATGACCGGCGAGACGCTGGTGCACACCGATGTGCGCGACGACAACCTGCTGCTGACCGCGGACGGCCGGGTGCTGCTCTGCGACTGGAACTGGCCGATGATCGGCGCCGCCTGGCTCGACTCCCTGTTCCTGCTGATCGGTCCCCGCGGCGACGGCCTCGACGTCGAGTCCATCTTGTCCACGCACCCGTTGCTCTCGGTCGTCCCGGCCGAGCACGTCGACATCGTGCTCGCCCTGGTCATCGGCTACTTCCTCAAGAGCGCCGACGATCCCGTGCCGGCGACCTCGCCGTACATCCGCGACGCGCAGCGCTGGCAGGGCGAGGTCTGCTGGGACTGGCTCAGCGAACGGCGCGGCTGGCGCTGACTCGCGCCGTACCCGTGATCGGGTAAGTCCTCCGCTCGGGCCGATCGACGAGGTCTGGACCACCTAGCGTCCGAGTGTTTGCTTTCCTCGTTGCGCGGCCGGGCCGCACGACACCGTCCCTGGGGGGATTCTCGATGCACTCACCACGTCGCCGCGCCGTCGGCACGGCCCTCGTCGTCTCGCTCGGTCTGTCGCTCGGCGCGACCGCCCTCGTCGCCGCACCCGCGGTCGCGGTCAACGCCGACCATGGCAACACCGTCGTGTCCGCCGATCCGGTGAACACGACCCCACACGTCATGAACGGCTCCGTCGACGCGATCACCCAGATCGGGAACAAGATCATCGCCGCCGGCACCTTCACCTCGGTGAGTCCGCCCAGCACGTTCGGGAACACCGGCGACGACGTGGTCCGCAACCGGATGTTCGCCTTCGACGCGACCACTGGAGCCATCGACCCCAGCTTCAACCCGAACTTCGGCGGCGACGTGCGGTCGCTAACGACCGACGGCACCTATATCTATGCCGGCGGGTCGTTCGGCTCGGTCGGCGGCAACAGCGCGATCAAGCGGGTGGTGAAGTTGACCGCGGCCGGAGCCGTGGTCAGCGCGTTCAACGCGGTCCCCAACAGCGGGGTCAACGAGGTCGTGGTCAAGGGTTCGCGGCTCTACGTCGGCGGTGGCTTCACCAACGTGAAATCGGGCGCCGTCACGACGACCCGCAACCGGCTGGCGGCCCTCGACTCGACGACCGGGGCAGTGCTGGCCGCGGTGAACGTCTCGTTCGCCGGGGTCTACGACCCGGCACTCGGCGGCACCACCAACATCAAGCGCTTCGACGTCTCGCCGGACGGATCCCGCCTGATCGCGATCGGCAACTTCGCGACCGCGGGCGGCCTGTCCCGGCCACAGATCGCCATGCTCGATGTCAGCGGCGCCACCGCCACGGTCGCCCCGTGGGCGACCAACCGCCTCGACGCCGACCACAACAACTGCGCGAGCCGGTTCGACACGTTCACCCGCGACGTCGACTTCTCCCCCGACGGCAGCTACTTCGTCCTCTCCACGACCGGTGCGTTCGCGGGCGGGGCCAACAGCGGCACGCTCTGCGACACGACCACTCGCTGGGAGACCGCGAGCACCGGCAACGACCCGACCTGGGCCGACTACACCGGCGGCGACACGACGTACGGTGTCGCCGTGACCGGGAGCGCGGTCTACGTCGGCGGCCACATGCGCTGGCAGAACAATCCCTTCCAGGGCGACCAGGCCGGCCCCGGCGCGGTCGCGCGCGAGGGGATCGCTGCGCTCGACCCGGTCAACGGGCTCCCGCTGCGGTGGAACCCGGGTCGCTCCCGCGGGGTCGGCGCCCAAGCACTGTTCGCCACTTCCCAGGGGCTCTGGGTGGGCAGCGACACCACGCGTCTCGGCGGCGAGCAGCACGGCCGGATCGGGCTCTTCCCGCTGGCCGGCGGCACGTCCGTGCCGGTCGTACCGGCCGCCGCGCTGCCGAACGACCTCTTCGTGGCCCAACAGACCAGCGGAGGGGTCCTGCAGCGGCGCGCCGTGAACGGCAGTGGAGTGCCAACGGGGACACCGACCACGGCCAACAACGCGTTCGACTGGTCGACCGTCCGTGGCGGGTTCCTGCTGAACGGCACCGTCTACTACGGCCTTGCGAACGGCACCTTCAACAAGCGCACGTTCACGAAGGCGACCGGGGCCACCGGCCCGCAGGTCGCGGTGTCGCTCAACCCCGACCCCGACAACGGCGCGCAGATCCCGTTCTCGGTCTCCACGATGACCGGCATGTTCTACGACACCACGACCCATCGGATCTACTACACGGTCTCCGGGGACAGCCGGCTCTACTACCGGTACTTCACACCGGAGAGCGAAGTCGTGGGCGCCCAGACCTTCCAGGCCGACGCGGGCGGGATCAACTTCTCCAGTACGGCCGGGCTCACCCTCGCCTCCGGACGGATCTACTACGGCTCCTCGACGGACGGATCGCTGCGCAGCGCGCCGTTCGCCGGCGGCCGGGTGACCGGGGCCGCCTCGGTCGTGAGCGCCGACGGCACCTGGCGCTACCGCGCGATCCTGGTCCCCAACACCTGAGGTCGGTCCGCAAGCTCCTCGATTTGAGGCGGTCCACACCGCGCTGTTACCGTTGTCCGTCGCGCTGGCGGCCTTCCGCCGCGCCCTCGAACTCCAGCATCCACGTCCACCACGCACCGAGAGAAGCCCAGTGGCCAACATCAAGTCCCAGATCAAGCGGAACAAGCAGAACGAGAAGCGTCACGAGCGCAACAAGGCCGTCAAGACGAGCCTGAAGACCGCCGTGCGCAAGTTCCGCGAGGCCGCAGACGCCGGTGACGCCGCCCAGGCGCAGGAGCTGGCCCGCGATGCTTCCAAGAAGCTCGACAAGGCCGCCTCCAAGGGCGTCATCCACAAGAACCAGGCCGCGAACCGCAAGTCCGCGATCGCCAAGAAGGCCGCCTCTCTCTGAGAGCAGCCAGCTCGGCACGACCCGCCCTGAGGGGCGGGTCGTTCTGCATTTCCGCCGTGGCTCGGCTCAGCTCAGCGCGGCTCGCGGAGCCCGGTGATGGTGAGCACCAGCCGTTCGAGGGTGTAGTTGGCGTCGCTGGCTGCGCCCTTGATGTCGGCATCGGCCTGAGCCACCGCTCTGATCGCTCGAGCCAGCCCCGCCTCCGACCAACCCCGCGACTGCTCGCGAAGGCTGCGCAGTTTCCACGGGGGCACGCCCACCTCGCGGGCCAGGTCGGCCTCCTTCAGACGGGGCGGCGCTCCGTGGTAACGGGCCAGCCCCCGCGCTCCACCGGCGAACGCCGAGGTGACCAGCACCGGCGGCGTCCCCCCGTCGAGAGCCCAGCGCAACTCCTCCAGGGCGGCCTGGCGACGGCCGGAGAACGCCGCGTCGGCCACCGCGAACGACTTGGCCTCGGCCCGGCCGCCGAAGTACTTCTTCACCGTCGCGACGTCGATGACCTGTCCGGGGAAGTCGTGGGTGAGCTGGTGGGCGGCCGCGGCCAGCGACCGGAGGTCTTGGCCGATGGCCTGGACGAGCGCATCCGCCGCCTCCCGGTCGACCCTCGCGCCATGCCGTTTGGCCTCGGCCATCACGAACTGCGGGAACTCGCTTGGCCGCAGCTCGACCGACTTGTGCTCGGTGACCGATGGCAGCTTGCGGAGCTTGGCCAGCACACCGCTGCCCTTGGCACCCCCCGTGTGGACCAACACCAGCGCGACGTCTTCGACGGGTGCCGCGGCGTAGTCGAGGAGCCCGTCCACCGACTCGTCGGGCAGGTCCTCCAGCCCGCGCACCACGACGCACCGCACCGAGCTGAACAGGGACGGCGCGGCCAGCTCGCCGAGCTCGGCCAGGGTCAGGGATGCGGCCCGGGTCTCGGAGAACTCAGCCTCCCCGTCGATGCGCCGCACCTCCTCGCGCACCGCGGCCACCGTCCGCTCGCCGAGGAACTCCTCCTTGCCGGTGATCAACGCGACCCGTCCGAGTGGTGCGTCGATATCGGTCATGTGCGTCACCCTAGAGCTCGGATCGGACAGCGCCGCCAGCGCCGCCGTCGAGTGACGTGAAAGTGCTGTCGAACCGTCCGATCGACAGCACTTTGGCGACGTTCGACGGGGAACGACGGCGCGCTCAGCGGCTGGTGGCCACCCGAGGCGCCCCCTGGTCAACTACGACGGCCAGGTCGCCGTCGAGATCGGTGCGGAACACCTGGGCACCGGCCTCCTCCAGCGGGCCCATAGCCGAAGCGGCCGGATGCCCGTAGTTGTTGTCGGCTCCGACCGAGACAAGCACCACGTCCGGGTCGAGGGAGACCAGCCAGGGCTCGTCCTGGTGAGCGCTGCCATGGTGTGGGAGCTTGAGGACATCGACCTGCAGTTCCGGTAGGAGCCGAGCCAGTTGGGCCTGTCCGTCGGGCTCGACGTCGCCGGTCAGCAGCAGCCACAGGCCTGCGGTTTCCACCAGCAGCACGACGCTTGCCTGGTTGGCGGTCGAGCCGTCACCCGGCCCGCGGACCGGCGAGTCCGCGAGCGGCCACAACACCTGAAGCGTCAGCGCGCCGATGGTGTACGACGCGCCGTAGGTCACCGGCGAGGCCGGCACGCCCGCGGCCGCAGTGACCTCGTCGACCTCCTGCACGCCACCGGGAGGGTCGAGCAGCCGAGTGGTCTGAACGGCGGTGACCTCCCGGCCGTCGAACACCCCGCCGATGCCATCGACGTGGTCGGCGTGGAAATGAGTCAGCATCAGCAGCGGCACCTGCTCCACGTGCAACCGGTCGAGGCACCGGTCCACCGCCCGCGGATCGGGGCCGGTATCGATCACCACCGCCTGGCCCGGACCGGCGTTGAGAGCCAGCGCGTCGCCCTGCCCGACGTCACACGCGACGAGCACCCAGCCGTCCGGCGGCCAGCCGAAGGCGGGCGGCCGGACCGCCACCGCCACGACCAACACCACGGCTGCCGCACCACCGGTCGCCGGACGCCGGAGCAGCCGCGGTCCGACCAGTGCCACCACCACCGTGAGGAGGGTCAACAACACCAACGCCACCGGGCCGGTCCCCCAGCCGACCGCCGCGCCTGGAAGCCCGGCGCCGTGCTCGGCCACCGTGATGAGCCACGCCACGCACCAGCAGGCGAGCGTCCCGCACAGCTGGCCGAGCGGTCCCCAGACCAGGGTCAACAGCCCGCCGGCCAGCCCCAACACCGTCGCCGGGCCGACGACGGGGGCGACCAGCAGGTTGGCGACCACGGCGACCACGCTGACCTGCCCGGAGATGGCGGCCACCAGCGGCGTGCACGCGAGCTGGGCCGCCGCGGGTACGGCGATCGCTTCCGCGAACCACCGCGGCAGCCAGCGCGCCAGCGCGTCGCGCCACGCCGGAGCGAGCAGCAGGATCCCGCCCGTCGCGAGGACCGACAGCGCGAACCCTGCCGAGACCGCCAGTGCCGGATCGATCAGCACCAGCACGACGACCGCCGTCCCGAGGCCACGCAACGCTCGGTGACGCCCGTCCACTCCCAGCGCGACCAGCCCGATGGTGCCCATCACTGCGGCCCGGAGCACGCTCGGCTCGGTGCGAGCGATCAGGACGAAGCCCACGATCCCCGCCACGGCCACGAGCTGCAGCCAGCGCCCACGAACGCGACACAGGCGCGCGAGGGCGAGCAGGAAGCCGACCAGCAACGTGAGGTTGGTGCCGGACACCGCCAGCAGGTGGGTCAGCCCGGTGGCTCGGAACGCCTCCTGGATCACGGGATCGACGTCTCCGTCGTCGCCATCGACGAGGGCCGGGACCAAGGCTCGCTGATCGGCGGGCCGATGGGCCACCGAGTCGCGCAGCGCCGTACGCACCGCGGCCGCGCCGCGCCACCACACGTCGGGGGCGTCGACCGTCTCCGGGTCACCGCGGAGTCGGAGCAGGCCCGCCAGGTCGCGATCGTCGGCCGCGACGAGACTGCCCTGTAACCGGACCGTGGCGCCCAGCGCGACCGGCGCGTCGTCGGCGGAGCCGAGGACCAGGACCGGAGCCCTCAGCCGAACCGTCTGACCCCGCCCGGTCAGCTCGCGGACCGTGAGTCGCCAGACCACCTGGTCGACGCCCGAGGACGAGGCCGACCCGGACACGGTGCGCGAGTCGGAGGAGACCGTCCCGAGAACCGTGACAGCCGCGCCCTGCGCCGCGAGCGCGGCGACCGGGTTGTGGGCGACTCGCTCGGCACGCAGGGTCGCCACTCCAGCGGCAGCCACGGCGACGACGAGCAGGCCGACCACGGCGCCAGGAAGGCCAGCGCGCCGCCGGCCCACGAGGACCACCGCGACGGCCGCGACGATCGCGACCCCGAGCAGCACAGCCAGCGCCGAACCTCGCGCCAGTGTCCCGGCCACGCCACCGGCCCAGGTCGCGGCGCCGAGCAGTGGCATCCGCACATCGAGCACGCGTCCGGCGAGTGGAGCATCGGCATCGTCGCTCACACCGTCACGTAGGGGGCGAGCTTGTCGAGAGTGACCTCGCCGATGCCGTCGACCTCGAGGAGCTCCTCGACCGAGGTGAAACCGCCGTGCTGATCACGCCAGGTCAGGATCGAGGCCGCGGTGACCGGACCCACCTCCGGCAGCTGATCGAGCTCGCTCTCCGTCGCGGTGTTGAGGTTGACCAGCGCGGTCGGGCCACCGGGCACTGGGGTCGCCGCAGGAGTCGCCGGCGGCACCGCCGCAGCGCCTGGCGGAGCCGGAGCGCCTGGCGGAGCCGGAGCGCCTGGCGGAGCCGGAGCGCCCACGAGCACCTGCTCGCCGTCGACCAGGGGGCGGGCCAGGTTGAGTCCGCTGACGTCGACTCCTGGTTTGGCCCCACCCGCGGCAGCGAGCGCGTCGACCACGCGAGCTCCAGCATCGAGGACAGCGATGCCGGGGCGGCGCACCTTGCCGGCCACGTCGACGGTGACCGTGGCCGGCGTAGCCGCTGCGACGGCGTCGGTGGCGACGGACATGGGCGCGGGCGCAGACGAGGCGGCGACCAGCCCTCGTGCTGGCGCGGCCTCGAGGTCGGGCGCGGGCTGAGCCGAGCCCCGCACCAGCCACCAGCAGGTGACCGCCAGCGCCACGGCCACGACCACCGCGACCACGGCGAGCTGGGCCGGCCCGAGGGCCAGGCGTGCGTGGGGAGCCGCGTGCCGACCCCGGGACGCCGTGCTCGCGGGCGGCTCGACCGGCAGCGGTCGGGACACCGGCGGGGTCGGCGACTGCGCGGCCGCGCGGCGTGGAGCGGCCAGGTGGGTGTGGTCGTCCCACCACGGCGCCTGGGTCAGGTCGGTCGGCTCCGCGACGGGACGAGCCGAACGGATCCCGCCCGGATGGGCGGAAAGCTCGTCGCCCAGCTGGGAGAGACGGCGCGAGAGGCCATCTCGCCGCTCGAGGTCGGATCGTCGGGTGCGCATGCGACGAACCTAGGAACTCCTGCCGACCTCCTCAGGAGTGGCGACCGCCTCCTGTGGACAACCCACTCCGCGCGGCCGACTGTGGATGCGCGATGGACGTTCACCGGTCGCAGGCACGACCTACAGCAGCGGGGCCACGCAGACCGCGAGCATCCCGGGCCCGACGTGCGCGCCCAGCACGGCGCCCAGCTCCGCGCACCCCACCTCGCGGCCTTCGAGGTTGTCGGCCAACCGCACGCCGAGCTTCTCCTGCAACTGCCCCGCCCGGTCAGGAGAGGCCAGATGCGCCACCGTCACGTCGACCGGCTCGGTCCCGGCAGCCTGGACCGCCAACTCCTCGAGCCGGGCCAGAGCCCGAGCCGTGGTGCGCACCCGTTCCAAGGTTGCGACTCGTCCCTCGACGATCTCCAGCAGCGGCTTGACCGCCAAAGCACCTCCCAGCAGGGCGGCGGCGGCGCCGATCCGGCCGCCGCGACGGAGGTACTCCAGCGTGTCGACGTAGAACAACGACCTGCTTCGAGCCGCCCGCTCCGCGGCGGCCTCGGCCGCGTCGGCTGCCGACCCGCCCCCGTCGACGACATCCTGGGCGGATAGCGCGGCATACCCGGTCGCCACCCCGACCTGCCGGCTGTCCACGGGTACGACGGGCACGGAGGCCTCCCGCGCGGCCAACTGCGCCGACTCGAAGGTGCCGCTCATATCTGCCGACAGGTGCACCGAGACGATCTCGGTGGCACCCTGACGAGCGCACTCCTCGTAGACCTCGACGAGTGCCGCCGGGGTCGGTCGTGAGGTGCTGACCGGCCGGAACTCCTTGAGCGCGGCGGCGACGAGTTCGGGGGTCGCGCCGTCGGAACCCTCGTCGTGGACATCGGCTCCGATCACCACCTGGAGCGGCACCACGACGATGCCGCGCTCGGCGGCCACATCGGGTGGGAGGCTGGCCGTCGAGTCGGTGACCACGACGACCGGCATGGACGGGAGATTAACGGGTCCCTCGTCAGTCGAGCACTTCGCGCAGCTTGGCGGCCCAACCCTCTGGGTCGCCGGGCTGATGTGGCTGCGGCGGCAGGAAGCCGGCGTGGTTGCTCGGGAACTCCACCGACTCCACGCCGAGCAACGCGGCGACGGACCTGCCGCCACGGGAGGCCAACTGCTCCCCCGACTCGGCGCCGTGAGCGTGGACGAACCGGTCACCGAAGGCCGCGAGGGCCGCGACATCGACCTCGTACTCGTTGCACGAGGGCATGTTCCGCATCAAGGGGTTGGTCCGGTCGCCGTCGTCATCGGCCGACATGCCGAACATCGCCGGATCGGGGGCGGGCCGGTCGAGGTAGTCGGCGGTCAGCTCGCCGTCGTACATGACCAGCGCGATGAACCTGGCCATCGCCGGTCCGTTGCCCTCGCGACGGTAGGTCTCGCCCATGTCGCGCAGCACGGCCAGGGCGATGTCCTTGTCGGGGAGGTAGGCGACGATCGGCGCCTCGTGCGCCACAGCGCGGTGGATGTCATCGGGGTACGCCGCCGCCAGGGCGAGCAGGTTGACCGCGCCACCGCTGGTGCCCATGCAGTCGACCGGCCCGGCGTCGAGCGCGGCGATGACGCGGTGCAGGTCTTCGGCGTGCCGCTGCGGCGTGATCTCGTCGGTGCCCGTCGGGTTGCGGGCGGTACCGCGCGGGTCGTAGGTGACGATCGGTCGGCCATGGATCAGCCCGGCCAACGTCCCGAAGTAGCTGGCCTCCATCGGCGACCCGAACACGAACAGGGGTCGTCCCGAGGCGAGGTCGCCGCGGACGTCATAGGTGATGAGCTCGTCGCCCTCGCCCACGGTGAACGTGCGTACGTCGGTGGTCATGGCGCTCAGACTCCCACCACCGGCTCAACTCATCGCCGGTGATGGGAGCCTGAACAAGAGGTCAGAAGACCTTGCTCAAGGCACCAGGCCCGAACACCGGCCCGACGACGTACGGCGCATTGCCGTCGACGCCCCCGGGCTGGATCAGCTGATACGGGACCAGTTCGCGCTGGTGCGAGCGGCTGACCTGGATCAGCCCGCCCACCTCGGAGCCGGGCAGCCCGAGCTCCATGGCCAGCCAGCTCATCTTGGACAGCTCGACCGCGTAGACGCCGCGCTTGGGTGCGGCGCCCAGGTCGACGATCGAGGTGAGCCCGTCGGCGTAGCGACGGCAGGCGCCCTTGTAGGGGTGCTCGGGGTCGCACACGGCGTTGACGGTGCCGGGCTTGATCCGCCAGATCTGCGAGGTGCCCGGAGTCGCCGGGAAGCCGCGCAGCTCACCCACGTACCAGTCGCCGTCCGCGCCGACGGTGACCGAGGTGGCCACGCCTTCGCTCGGCATCGGGGTGCCGGGTGGCGGCAGCGGGTTGCCGTCCGGGTCGGTCGGGGGGAGGAAGTCCGGGGCCTCGACGGTCCGCGGCATGATCCGGGCCACCGTGGTCGCGTGCCCGGTGCCTGGCCAGACGTGGATCAGGTCGTTGCCGGCCGCGTCGGAGACAAGCACACTGCCGTCGCCGAGCGCGACGACGCCGAACGGGTTGCTGTCCTCCGCGAAGTCCTCGAGGTCATAGGGGTCGGGGTCGGTCTGCTGGTACGCCGCGACGTCGAACACCGCGGTCGGGGCGTCGTCACCCCAACGCCACTGGTAGAGGGTCGCGGCGCCGGTGCCGGGCTCGCCGCCACCGGTCAGGATGTAGACCTTGCCGTGCGGGCCGGCGGAGATCGCCGGCGCGATGAACCCGGCCGGCACGCTGCCCAGCGCGATCACCTTCGCGGCGCGGTGCTTGCGCTCGACGACAAGGCTGAAGCTGCCGTCGGCCTCGGTGACCAGGGTCTTGCCGCGGCCGAGATAGTCGATACCGCGGGGGCCGTCGAGATCGGTGACGGTCTTGAGAGTCGTGCCGTGGCCGCCGTGACCGTGGCCGCCGTGCGCACTCGCCGAAGCGGGTACGACGGCGGTTGCCACGGCCAGCGATGCCACGACGATCGTGGTCCTGCTGAGTTTCATGATGTGGCTCCTCGCCGGGGTCGGGTGCGGGAACCCGATCCACGCAAGCACGACGGCCAACGATGCGCATCGCCCAGATTGGGGCTCTCGTCAAGAATCCCTAGACGAGCCTGTCGCGCATCTCGCCTCGCGAATCGGCGCTCGTGCACGGCGGTGAGGCGGTCGCCTTAACTCTGGAGGGAGCGCAGCGACCCGGTCTTTCGCGGCGGAGCCGCGCGCCCGGCGATCGGCCCCGATGGCCGTGGCGACCGCGCCGTTGCGACAGCCAGCGAGCGAGGCGCCCGGCGAGCGGAGCGAGCGTCGCCGCGGACTCGGGGTCGAGACTCGCCGGGGTATTCAGTCAGACGACGATGTTCACCAGCGACGGCTCACGCACGATCACCCGGCGCACCTCGCGCCCGTCGACCGCGCGTACGACAACGGGGTCGGCCAACGCCAGCGCCTCCAGCTCGGAGGCGGCGATGTCGGGGCTGACCTCCAGCCGCGTCTTCACCTTCCCCTGCACCTGGACGACGGCGGTCACCGACGACTCGACCAGCAGGGCGGGGTCGACCACCGGCCAGCCCGCGCGCGCGACGGTCGGCTCGTGACCCAGCCGGGACCACATCTCCTCGGCGGTGTAGGGCGCCACCAGGGACAGCATCACGGCGACGGCCTCGACCGCCTCGCGGACCGCCGGGTCAGCAGCTCCGCACCCGGAGTCGATCGCCTTGCGGGTGGCGTTGACCAGCTCCATCACCCGCGCCACCATCACGTTGAACCGGTAGCCGTCCAGCAGTTCGCCCGCCTCGTGCACCGCCCGGGCGGTGGCGCGCCGCAGCTCGACATCGCCGTCCTCGACGGAGACTCCCGGGCTCGAGGTCACGTCGCCACTCAGCCGCCAGGCCCGCTGCAGGAACCGCAGCGATCCGCCGGGCGACATGTCCGCCCAGTCGATGTCGTCCTCCGGCGGCCCGGCGAAGACCAGGGTCAGGCGCACCGCGTCGACCCCGAACGCCTCTAGCTGCTCGCCCAGGTCGACGCCGTTGCCCAGCGACTTCGACATCTTCTTGCCCTTGGCGTCGCGCACGAGGCCATGCAGATAGACGTCATGGAACGGCACCTGACCAACCACGGCCAGTTGCATCATCATCATCCGCGCCACCCAGAAGAACAGGATGTCCGACCCGGTAATGAGGACAGAAGTGGGGAAATACTTCTGCAATTCCGGGGTGTTCTCGGGCCAGCCCAGGGTGCCGATGGGCCAGAGGCCCGAGGAGAACCAGGTGTCCAGCACGTCGGGGTCGCGGGCATCCGGCGACACGGCCTTGCCGGCGGCCTTCGCCTTCGCGGCGGCCTCCTCGAAGGAGCGCCCGACGAAGGGCGTGCCGTCGCCGGCGTACCACGCCGGGATCTGGTGGCCCCACCAGAGCTGGCG
>DOWL01000236.1:0-466 GCA_003519585.1 Nocardioides sp.
GCCGATCTCGTTGCCGTTGCAGACCACGTCGTAGGCCCAGGCCAGCGCCGTGCCCGGGTCCTGGTCGAAGGTCTCGAGGTCCTGCGGCGAGGTGAAGGCGTGGTGGACGGCGGTCCACTGCCCACCGCCGACCGCGACGTCGCCCGCCGCGGTCGCCTCGTCGGCTGGCTCGAACAGCGGTGCATCGACCACCCAGAGGAAGCTCCAGGCGTCCTCGTCGATCAGACCGCCGCGGCGACCGATCTCGAGCCGGGCGGCGCCGAGCAGCGCACGGCTCGGCTTGGGCAGCCCGGCCGCGAAGAAGACACAGTCGCCCGGCTGGGCGCCGACCTGCGCGGCCAGGCCGGCGCGCTCGTCGTCGGAGAGGTTCTTGGCGACCGGTCCCCCGAGCTCGCCGTCCTCCTGGACCAGGACATAGGCGAGGCCGCGGGCGCCACGCTGCTTGGCCCACTCCTGCCAGGCGTCG
>DOWL01000236.1:637-826 GCA_003519585.1 Nocardioides sp.
GGCGCCTGGAACACCCGGAACGGCGTGTCCTGGAAGTAGGCGGTGCACTCGACCAGCTCCAGACCCATCCGGAGATCCGGCTTGTCGGTGCCGTAGCGCGCCATCGCGTCGGCGTAGGTCATCCGAGGCAGCGGGCGAGGCAGGACGTAGCCGACCAGCCTCCATACCGCGGCCAGCACGCCCTCGGCG
>DOWL01000236.1:1018-5113 GCA_003519585.1 Nocardioides sp.
GAACTCCGGCTGCCGGTCGGCGCGGAAGTCCTCGTCGCGATAGCAGCGCGCGATCTGGTAATAGCGCTCCATGCCGGCCACCATGAGCAGCTGCTTGAACAGCTGAGGGCTCTGCGGCAGGGCGTACCAGCTGCCCGGCCGGAGCCGGGCCGGCACCAGGAAGTCACGGGCGCCCTCGGGAGTGGAGCGGGTCAGCGTCGGCGTCTCGACCTCGACGAAGCCGTGCTCGTCGAGGACGTCGCGGGCCGCCTTGTTGACCTTGCTGCGCAGCCGGATCGCGTGGTTGGGACCGGCCCGGCGCAGGTCGAGGTAGCGGTAGCGGAGCCGTGCCTCCTCCCCCACCTCGCCGGCCGACGACCCGACGTCGTCGATCGGGAACGGGAGCGGCGCCGACGGGCTCAGCACCTCGAGCTCGGTGGTGACCAGCTCGATCTCGCCGGTCGGCAGCTCGGGGTTGGCGTTGCCTGCCGGACGCAGGCTCACCTCGCCGGTGACCTTGATGCAGAACTCACTGCGCAACTGGTGCGCCACCGCCTCGTCGCGGACCACGACCTGCACCACCCCGCTGGCATCACGCAGGTCAAGGAAGGCGACCCCACCGTGGTCGCGGCGGCGGGCCACCCAGCCGGCCAGCGTCACGCTCTGGCCCGCGTGCTCGGCACGCAGGGAGCCTGCGTCGTGGGTGCGGATCACTGTTCTGTCTCCTCGGTCGGGGTCCAGCTGTCGGGGTCGGCGGGCTGCTGCTCGCCGCTCCGGATGTCTTTGATCTCGTTGCTGTCAGGGAACCAGACGTAGGGGATCCCGCGGCGCTCGGCATAGCGGATCTGCTTGCCGTACTTCTGCGCGCTCGCGGCGACCTCGGTGGGGATGCCGCGCCTGCGTAGGGAGGTCGCAATGGCGTCACTGGCGGACCGCGACTCCTCGTCGACGACCGCGATGAGCACCCGGCTCGGGACCTTCGGGCCGGGCGCGAGCACGCCGTCGGAGAACAGCGGGATGAGCGTGCGCGAGACGCCGAAGCTCACGCCGACGCCGGGGTACGTCGTCCGCCCGTCGCTCGCGAGCGCGTCGTACCGTCCGCCGCCGCCCACCGACTTGAGGTGCTCGTAGCCGGCCATGAACACCTCGAGCACGGTGCCGGTGTAGTAGTCGAGGCCACGCGCGATGCGTAGGTTGGCCTCGACCCTGACGTGCTCGTTGACCGCTTCGCGGCAGCCGTCGACGACCGCAGCGAGCTCGCTCAGGCCGGTCTCGAGCAGTTCGTCGTCGACCCCGAGCGCGCGAACCCGCTCGACGAAGCTGGTGTCCGCGACGCGGATGGTCGCGAGCTCGAGGCAGCGGTCGGCCTGCTCCTCGGTCGCACCGGCCTCACTGACCAGGAGCGCTCGAACCGCCTCGGCCGGCACCTTGTCGAGCTTGTCGATCTGCCGGATGGCGGCCGTGACGTCGGGGATGCCCAAGCCGCGGTAGAACCCCTGGATCAACTTGCGGTTGTTGACCTGGAAGGAGAGGTTCGGCAGCGGTAGCGCGTCGAGCGCCTCCACCATCACCCGGACGACCTCGACGTCGTGGTGGAAGGGCAGTTCGTCGCGGCCGACGATGTCGATATCGGCCTGGGTGAACTGGCGGTAGCGGCCCTCCTGTGGTCGCTCGCCACGCCAGGCGGGCTGGATCTGGAAGCGCCGGAACGGGAACTCGAGCTTCCCGGCGTGCTCCAGGACGTAGCGCGCGAACGGCACCGTCAGGTCGAAGTGCATCCCGAGCGCGGGCTCAGGCGCCTCCGCTCCACCGTGGCGGGTTGCCTGGAGCCGTTGCAGGACGTAGATCTCCTTGTCGATCTCTCCGCCCTTGGCCAACCGCTCCAACGGCTCGACCACGCGGGTCTCGATGTTGGCGAAGCCGTGCAGCTCGAAGGAGCGCGACAGGCTGGCGATCACCTGCCGCTCGACGACGCGGTGCTCGGGCAGCAGCTCGGGAAACCCGCTGAGCGGGGTGGGCTTGTCAGACATGGTGCTTTCGTCGAGTCGTCAGAGGGGGCTCGGAAGGTCCTGGAGGAAGGGATTGGTCACACGCTCACGGCCGATGGTGGTCTGCTCGCCGTGCCCGGGGAGCACCACGATGTCGTCGGCCAGCGGCAGCACCTTGGTGGCCAGGCTGCGCAGCATCGTCGGATGATCGCCGCCGGGCAGGTCGGTCCGGCCGATCGAGCCGGCGAACAGCAGGTCGCCCGAGAACATCACCTCGGAGAACTCCTCCAGGTCGGGGTACGGCGAGCGGAAGGTCACCGAGCCCTCGGTGTGGCCGGGCGTGTGGTCGACCACGAACCTGATGCCGGCCAGCTCGAGCTCCTGCAGGTCGCCGAGCTCGCGGACGTCGTCGGGCTCGTCCCACGTGTAGTCACCGCCCAGCATCATCCGGGCGCTCTGCGACATGCCGGCCAGTGGGTCGGTGAGCAGATGCCGGTCACGTGGGTGGATCCACGCAGTGGCGTCGTACCCCCCGGCGACGGGAGCTACGCAGAACATGTGGTCGACGTGGCCGTGCGTGACCAGCACGCTCACCGGCTTGAGCCGGTGTTGCTCCACGAGGCTGGCAACTCCCTCGGTCGCCTCCATGCCGGGGTCGATCACCACGCACTCAGAGCCCGGAGCCGTCGCCACGACGTAGCAGTTGGTCCCCCACGGCCCGGCGGGGAAGGCGGCGATCAGCACCGGCCAACCCTATCCGTGCTGAGGACACCCGGCGAAAGCAGGTCACAGGCTCGCATCGGTTGCCGCTGGGCTTAGGTGACCACCCCGGAGTTGACTACCATGCCGCAGTGATGAGCCAGGGGTCGGTGCACGAATGGGGTCGCGTAGACGAGGACGGGAACGTCTTCGTCCGCACCGCCGACGGCGAACGTTCGGTGGGCCAGTACCCCGCCGGTACCCCCGAGGAGGCGCTGGCCTTCTTCACGGAGCGGTTCGCGGCCCTGGCCTTCGAGGTCGAGCTGCTCGAGCAGCGGATCCGGACCGGCGTGATGTCGCCCGAGGAGGCGCTCGAGTCGGTCAAGACGGTGTCCGCGCAGGTGACCGACGCCAACGCCGTCGGCGACCTGGCGTCCCTCACCACTCGGCTCGAGGCGCTGCGTCCGGTCATCGAGGCTCAGCGCGAGTCCCGCCGCGCCGAGCGGGTCCAGAAGACCGCCGAGGCCAAGGAGGCCAAGGAGAAGCTGGTCGCCGAGGCCGAGAAGTTGGCCGAGAGCAACGACTGGCGCGCCGGCGCCAACCGGTTGCGGGCGTTGCTCGATGAGTGGAAGGCACTCCCCCGGATCGACCGCGCGTCCGACGATGCCCTGTGGCGGCGGTTCTCGAGCGCGCGGACGGCGTACACCCGCCGCCGCAAGGCGCACTTCGCCGAGCAGAACGAGAAGCGCGATGCCGCTCGGGCCGTCAAGGAGCGGCTCGTCAAGGAGGCCACGTCACTCGCCGACTCCACCGAATGGGGGCCGACCGCCGGTCGCTATCGCGAGCTGATGCGCCAGTGGAAGGCCGCTGGCCCAGCACCCAAGGACGTCGACGACGCGCTATGGCGACGGTTCCGGGGCGCGCAGGACCAGTTCTTCGGTGCCCGTGACGCGACCAACGCCGCGCTCGACGCCGAGTTCGCCGCCAACGCCGAGGTGAAGGAGAAGCTGCTCGTCGAGGCCGAGGCGCTGCTGCCGGCGCTGGAGTCGGGCTCCGACCTCGACGCGACGAAGCGCTCCTTCCGCGAGATCTCCGACCGGTGGGAGGCCGCGGGCAAGGTGCCTCGCGACCGGATCAAGGAGCTCGAGGGCCGGATGCGCACCGTGGAGCAGACGATCCGCTCCCGCGAGGACGAGCAGTGGCGCAAGTCCGACCCCGAGAAGTCCGCCCGCGCCGACGACATGGTGACCCAACTCGAGAACGCCATCGCCCAGGTCGAGGCCGACCTCGAAGCCGCCCGCACCGCCGGCAACGACAAAAAGGTCAAGGAACTCGAAGAGAACCTCGCCTCCCGTCAATCCTTCCTCGACATGGCCCGCCGGGTCAGCGCCGACTACTCCTAACCCACGCCGAGTCGGCGCTACTGCAC
>DOWL01000236.1:5264-5568 GCA_003519585.1 Nocardioides sp.
CCGCCGAGTCGGCCCTACTGCACGTCAGTAGCGCCGCCTCGGCGAGATTTGGGCCTATAAACGTCCACATCGCGTCCACCGGTCAGCCTGGCGAGCTGGCAATCCACAGGTGCGACGGGTGACCTGGATGCCTAGATCGAGTCGACGCCAGGGTCGGGTGCGTGACCAGCAGCGAGCACCACGACGTCGTACCCTTCCTCGACGCGAGCAGCAACCTGCCGCTCGACGCGCCGTTCACGGCCGCCGTCGCACAAGCGCAGGGCGTTTCACGCAACGAGCTCACTCAGTTGTGCCAAGCAGGAGA
>DOWL01000236.1:5719-6258 GCA_003519585.1 Nocardioides sp.
CTCAGTTGTGCCAAGCAGGAGCGCTTCGCCAACCCATCCGGCGGGTGTACGTCGCGGCACAGATCCCCGACTCGATCCTCCTACGGGCGCAGTGCATGTTCCTGGTGATGCCGGACGACTGCGTGATCGTTGACCGGCACGCAGGCTGGCTGCACGGCGCGGAGATGGTGCTGGCGCCCAACGAGCACCTGACCGTGATGCCGCTGCAACTGTTCCGCCCGTCCGATCGAGGACGACTTCGCAACGGTCTCACGCTGAGTGGCGAGCGCAATCTGCTTCCCGAGGACATCACCGAGATCCACGGACTGCCTGTCACGACCAGTTTGCGGACGACGTGGGACCTCGGTCGCGTACCGTCCCGACAACGCAGTCTGGCCGGCATGGACCAGATGCTGCGGCTAGGCGTCTTTTCAGTCGACGAGTTCCTCGCCGGCATCGAGCGGTTCCGCGGACAGCGGTGGGTGATCAACCTCCGCACGTTGGCACTGCTGGCTGACGGGCGAGCGGAGTCTCCAGGCGAGTCGGCCGTCCGACTCGGG
>DOWL01000236.1:6413-6753 GCA_003519585.1 Nocardioides sp.
GGATCGACGCCGGGCTGCCCGCGCCGCAGCCCCAGCTTGAGGTGTGGGAGAACGGCGTCCTCATCGCTCGGGTGGACGTTGGCAACCCTGAGCTCGGCTACATCGCGGAGTACGACGGCGTGGAGTGGCACACCTCATCAGAACAGCGTCAGCACGACAGCGAGCGCCGCGAGGCGGTGTCGCAACTCGGGTTCGTGGTGGATGCCTTCGAGAAGCACGACGTCTACGGCCCGCGGCGCAACCTCGAGGAACGCCTGATCATCGGCGCCCAGCGAGCTCGTGACCGCCTCCAGCGACGATCGATCATCGACCTGCGCCGCTGAGTCGGCGCTACTGCACG
>DOWL01000236.1:6926-29527 GCA_003519585.1 Nocardioides sp.
CTGCACGTCAGTAACGCCGACTCGGCGTCCCGTCGACGTAAGCAAACGGTTTCCCCGATCGAGGGGATTGCTTCGGCGGCCGGACAGGGCGAGCCTGACCTGTGAACAGATCGGGGGACACCGGCGTCCCGACGAGCTGGCCGCCGACCCCCGACCCAACCTCGACTGGGAGGGATGTGGGGCATGCGCGTCTCACGATCGAAGAAGTCGGTGGCCGCCCTGGCGACCGGAGGAGCTGTACTCGCGCTCGGGCTGGTCGGTCCAGCAAGCCCGGTGACCGCAGGTGTCGGCGCCGCCTCGGCGGCGTCGGCAGGAGCTTGCCCGAGTGGGCACAGTGACGCACGGCAGCGTGGCGGAGGTGACGGCACCGACCCGAACTCGGTGACGGCCGCTCAGACCGCCGCGATGGAGCAGCAGTTGCAGGCCGGGATCGCGGCACTTCCGCGGCAGGCCCGCAAGGCTGCCCGTCAGTTGGTCCTCGGGAAGCGGCACGGGCATCACCACGGTCATCACGGACACCACCCGCGGCTGCCCAAGCACGTCAAGATCAACACCTACGTCCACGTCATCACCCAGTCCGACGGCGCGGGTGACGTGACCAACGCGCAGATCCGGCAGCAGATGAAGGTCATCAACGACGGGTTCAAGGGCAAGACCAGCCCCACCGCCGCCTGGACGCCGTTCAAGTTCGTCCTCAAGTCGATCGACCGGACCGCGAACGACGACTGGTACGACTGGGGCTACCCGGGTGACGAGGAGACCCCGCCCACCGACACCGACGACGAGGAGGCCAAGACCGCGCTGCACCGTGGCGGCTGGGCAGACCTCAACGTCTACATCGCCGGCCTCGGCGACGGGCTGCTCGGGTATGCGACCTTCCCGGACGAAGGCGACCTGAAGCTCGACGGACTGGTGCTGCTCAACGACAGCCTGCCGGGCGGCGCGGCCGCGCCGTACAACGAGGGCGACACCGCCACCCACGAGATCGGGCACTGGCTCTACCTTCTGCACACCTTCGAGAACGGCTGCAACTTCCCCGGAGACGAGGTCCCCGACACGGCGTACCAGAACGACGGCGACAACATCTTCGAGTGCGACGAGGCCCTGGACACCTGTGCCCAGCCCGGGACCGACCCTGTGCACAACTTCATGAGCTACGGCGACGACCCGTGCCTCGATGAGTTCACCAAGGGGCAGTCGCTGCGGATGACCTACGCCTGGCTGGTCTTCCGAGCGGGCCGCTGAGCGGCGGAGGCCGGCGGCCACGGATCGTGGCTAGTGGCCGCCGGTCTCCAACAGCAGTACGCCAGCGATGATCAAGGCGATGCCGCCCACCATCATGCGGGTGAGTGGCTCGCCGAACAGCACCTTGCTGAGTACGGCGGTCAGCGCGACGCCGACGGCGGTCCAGATGCCATAGGCCACGCCGATCCCCATCCCCTCCGCCAGCGCTCGGGCGAGCAGGACGAACGAGACGACGTACCCGCTGACCACAACGACGTACCACGCCCTCCGTCCCGACGCGGCCGCGCGAAGTGAGAGCGTCGCCGCCACCTCGGTCAGGATCGCCACGATCAGGAAGACCCAACTCACGACGCGTCCTCGGCAGCCGGGTGCGAGCCGGCCTCGACCAGGGCCACCCCACCGACGATCAGCACCAGACCCATGACCATCAGCCCCGTGAACGCCTCGCCGAACAGCACCGTCGAGAGGGCCGCCGTCGCCGCGACCCCCAGGGCACTCCAGATCCCGTAGACCACGCCGAGCGCAAGACCACTCTGCAGCAGCCGCACCAACGCGAAGAACGAGACGACGTACCCGACCGCGGTCACGGCGTAGAGCCATGAGTGATCCTGCGCGCCACGCAGCGCCAACGTGCCGGTCACCTCGGTGACGATCGCCAGAGCCAGCAGCGACCAGCGGCCCCTCACTGGGTCACGCGGTAGGCGTCGAACACCCCCGGCACCGAGCGGACCGCCTTGAGCACGGTGTCGAGATGCTTGGCCTCGGCCATCTCGAAGGTGAACCGGCTCTTGGCGACGCGGTTGCGGGTGGTCTGGAGGTTGGCGCTGAGGATGTTCACGTGTGCGTCAGAGAGCACCATCGTGATGTCGGCGAGCAGCCGCGCGCGGTCGAGCGCCTCCACCTGGATGTTGACCAGGAACGTCGATTGCCCCGTCGGCGCCCATTCGACGTCGAGCAGCTTCTCGGGCTGGCTGCGCAGCTCGGCGGCGTTGGTGCAATCCTGCCGGTGCACCGAGACGCCACCACCCTTGGTGACGAAGCCGAGGATCTCGTCGGGCGGCACCGGCGTGCAGCACTTGGCCAGCTTCACCCAGACGTCCGGCGCACCCTTGACGATGACGCCGGCGTCGCCGCCGCTGGTGGTCTTGGACCGGCCGCGGCGGCCGGTGATCGTGACCGCCTCCGCGAGATCCTCGGACGCGCCCTCCGTGCCGCCGTGCTCCTCGATCACGCGACGTACGACGGCCTGCGCGGAGAGGTTGCCCTCTCCGACCGCGGCGTAGAGCGCGGAGACGTCGGCGATCTTGAAGTGCGCGGCGGCCAGAGTCAGCGACTCGTGCGACATCAGCCGCTTGAGCGGCAGCCCCTCCTTGCGCATCAGCTTGGCGATCTGCTCCTTGCCCTGCTCGATCGCCTCCTCGCGCCGCTCCTTGGTGAACCACTGGCGGATCTTGGAGCGAGCGCGCGGTGAGCGGACGAAGGCCAGCCAGTCACGCGACGGGCCGGCGTTCTGCGCCTTCGAGGTGAACACCTCGACGACGTCGCCGTTCTCGAGGGTCGACTCGAGTGGTACCAGACGGCCGTTGACCCGGGCGCCGATGGTGTGGTGCCCGACCTCGGTGTGTACGGCGTACGCGAAGTCGACCGGGGTCGCGCCCGACGGCAGCGCGATGACGTCGCCGCGCGGCGTGAACACATACGTCTCGGCACGGTTGATCTCGAAGCGCAGCGACTCGAGGAACTCGCCGGGATCCTCGACCTCGCTCTGCCAGTCGAGCAGTTGGCGGACCCAGGTCATGTCGTCGAGATCGCCGAGCTTCTCGGTGTCGAGGCCCTGTCGGCCGTCCTCTTTGTACTTCCAGTGCGCAGCCACGCCGTACTCGGCCCGGCGGTGCATGGAGAACGTGCGGATCTGCATCTCGACGGGCTTGCCCTGCGGCCCGATCACCGTGGTGTGCAGCGATTGGTACATGTTGAACTTCGGCATCGCGACGTAGTCCTTGAACCGGTTGAGGACCGGGTTCCAGCGCGAGTGCAGCACGCCGAGGACCGAGTAGCAGTCGCGGTCGTCGGCGACCAGGATGCGGATGCCGACCAAGTCGTAGATGTCGGAGAACTCGCGACCGCCGACGATCATCTTCTGGTAGATCGAGTAGTAGTGCTTGGGCCGGCCGGTGACCGTCGCCTTGATCTTGGCCTCGCGCAGATCCTTCTCGACCTCGGTGATCACCTCGGCCAGGAACTGATCGCGCGACGGCGCGCGCTCGGCGACCATCCGCACGATCTCGTCGTAGATCTTGGGATGCAGGGTCGCGAACGCGAGGTCCTCGAGCTCCCACTTGATGGTGTTCATGCCGAGCCGATGGGCCAGCGGCGCGTAGATGTCGAGGGTCTCGCGGGCGACCCGCTCCTGGGTCTCCTGCCGGACGTAGCGCAGGGTCCTCATGTTGTGCAGCCGGTCGGCGAGCTTGATGACCAGCACCCGGATGTCGCGCGACATCGCGACGATCATCTTGCGGATGGTCTCCGCCTGCGCGGAGTCGCCGTACTTGACCTTGTCGAGCTTCGTCACGCCGTCGACGAGCTGGGCGACCTCGTCGCCGAAGTCCTTGCGGACCTGTTCGAGCGTGTACGACGTGTCCTCGACCGTGTCGTGCAGCAGCGCGGCCACCAGAGTCGCTTCGGTCATGCCGATGTCGGCCAGGATCGTGGTCACCGCGAGCGGGTGGGTGATGTAGGGGTCACCGCTCTTGCGCATCTGGGTGCCGTGCATCTCGGCGGCGGTGTCGTACGCGCGCTCGAGCAATGCGAGGTCGGCCTTGGGATGGTTGGTGCGCACCGCACGGAACAGCGGGTCCAGCACCGGGTTGCCGGGTTGGCTTCGGGTCGCGACGCGGGCCAGCCGGGCCCGCATCGACCGAGTGTTGACCGGACCCGGGCTCGCTGGCGCACCCTCGCCGCGCTCCTCGGCGCGTGCCGAGTTGCGCCGCGTTCGGACCCGCTCTGCCGGCTTCTCGCGCTCCTGGTCGGGAGTGCGTTCCTCACTCGCATCGGGTGCCCGGGCGGCGCGCTGCTCGGTGCGCTCCTCGGTCACTTACCCAGCCTACGCGCCCGTGTCGGCATCAGATGACGAGCAGGGACGCCAACGGCAGGTCGCCGATGGTCGCTCGGCCGGGCAGGAAGCTCAGCTCCATCAGCACGGCAACACCGACGACGGTGCCTCCGCACTCCTCGACCAACGCACGGGTGGCCGCGACGGTGCCGCCGGTGGCCAGCACATCGTCGACCAGCAGCACCCGCTCGCCCGGCGCGATGGCGTCGCGGTGCAGCTCGAGGGTGGCCTCGCCGTACTCCAATGCATAGGACACCGCGTGCGTCGCTCGCGGCAGCTTCCCGGCCTTGCGAACCGGGACGAAGCCCGAGCCGAGAGCGAGCGCGACGGGAGCGGCGAGGATGAAGCCACGCGCCTCCATGCCGACGACCTTGTCGACCGACGTGGCGCCGGTCTCGTCACGCCCGTGGTCGGCCAGTGCGGAGATCACGGCCGTGAAGCCGGCGTGGTCGGCCAGCAGCGGCGTGATGTCCTTGAAGACCACCCCGGGTTCGGGGAAGTCGGGTACGTCGACGACGAGTCGCTCCAGCGCGTCTCCCGCCCGACCGGCGGCCGAGCCGGTCACTTGCGCTTGGAGCGTGGCTGCCGGGTGGGCTGCTGCCGACCAGAAGCCGGGCTCTGGCCGACCGGGCGCTGGGTGGTCGGCACGGTCCGGCCCTTGCCCATCGCCTCGGGGGCCGCACCCGGCCGCGGCTCGTCGTAGTCGTCGAGATCGTGGTACTCGTCGGAGTCGTCGACCAGCACCCCACCGCGCGTCGGCGCGCCGTCCGGTTCGTCGGCGATCGCCATGTCCTCGCTGAACGACGGCACCGCGGCGTAGCGGTCGACGTTGCGGCGCTCCCGGGCCTTGGCCCGGCGCTCGGCCAGCACGATCTCCGATTCGTTCGACTTCAGCTGCACCAGGAGCGGGGTGGCGATGAAAATCGAGGAGTAGGCGCCGGCGGCCATACCGACGAACAGCGCGAGCGCGAGGTCCTTGAGCGAGCTTGCGCCCAGCTGGACCGCACTGACGTAGAGGATCGCGCCGACCGGGATGAGCGCCACCACCGAGGTGTTGATCGATCGCACCAGCGTCTGGTTGACCGCGAGGTTGGCGGCCTGAGCGTACGTCGTGCGCGAGGACCGCAGGTTCTTGGTGTTCTCGCGGACCTTGTCGAAGACCACGACGGTGTCGTAGAGCGAGAAGCCGAGGATGGTCAGCAGTCCGGTCACCGTCGCCGGTGTGACGTCGAACCCGGACAGCGAATAGACGCCGACGGTGATGATGACGTCGTGGGCGAGCGCCACGATGGCGGCGACCGACATCTTCCATTCTCGGAAGTAGGCCCAGATGAAGAGCACGACCAGGATGAGGAAAACGACCAGACCCAGGATCGCGCGATCCCGGACCTCGTCACCCCAGCTGGCGCCGATCTGGTCCTGAGAGATGTCGTCCGTGGTGACGTTGAGGGTGTCGATGAGAACCTGGGTGATCTCGTCGCTCTCGGCGTTGGTGAGCTCCTCGGTCTGCACCAGGATCGAACTGTTGCCGGAGGTCGTGACCACCGGCTGGCTCGCGGCCTCGATGCCGAGGCCGCCGACGGCGTCGCGGACGGCGTCGGCGTTGTCCTGGGTCACCTCCGACGAGTCGAGGTTGCCCACCTTGTATTGGGTGCCGCCGGTGAACTCGATGCCGTAGTTGAGCCCCTTGAAGCCGAGGGCGAGGATCGCCACCAGCACGATCGCCCCGGAGATGGAGTACCAGAGCCACTTGCGGCCGACGAAGTCGATCGACTTCTTGCCGGTATAGAGGTCGTTGCCGAGCCTGCTGACCTTGCCCATCAGACCGTGCCTCCCTCTGCCGCCCCGCGGGCGCTCGACCGAGTGGCGGTCGCCACCCGCGGTCGATCAGCGGTGATCTTGTCGATGCCCAGCGACTCCGCGCTCAGCCCGGAGAGCTTGCCGCCACCGTTGAAGAACTTGTACCGCGCCAGCACCGAGACCAGGGGCTTGGTGAACCAGAAGAACACCACGAGGTCGATGATCGTGGACAGACCGAGCGCGAACGCGAAGCCGCGCACCACTCCGGCCGCGAAGATGTAGAGGACCACGGCGGCCAGCAGTGAGACGGCGTCCGCCGCCAGACAGGTGGCCCGTGCTCTCACCCAGCCGGCCTCGACCGCGACCCGCATCGACCGGCCCTCGCGCATCTCGTCACGGATGCGTTCGAAGTAGACGATGAACGAGTCGGCGGTGATGCCCACCGCGACGATCAGACCCGCGATGCCGGGCAGGGTCAGCGTGAAGTTCGCGGTCTTGGACAGCAGCAGCACCATCGCGTACGTCGCGGCGGCGGCCACGACCAGCGACGAGACCACGACGATGCCGAGGCCGCGGTAGTAGATGAGGCAGTAGATCATCACCAGCAGCAGGCCGATCAGGCCCGCGGTGATGCCCGCCCGCAACTGGTCACCGGCGAGCGACGGGCCGATGGTCTCGACGCTGAAGTCGGCGAACGAGACCGGCAGCGCGCCGAACTTGAGGCTGGTGGCGAGGCTCTGCGCCGTGGCCTGGGTGAAGTTACCCTCGATCTGCGGACGGCCGTCGGTGATCAGGCCGTTCATGGTCGGGGCGGAGATGACCTGGCCGTCCAGCACGATGGCGAACTGCTTGTCGGTGTTGACGAGCGCCTTCGAGATCTCGGTGAACGCCTTGGTGCCCGCACCGTTGAAGTCGAGCTGGACCACGTAGTTGACCTGGCCCTGCGGGATCGCGGCCTGGGCGTTGTCGAGGTCGGTGCCCTCGATCAGCGCCGCCGAGAGGAGGTACTTCTGCGAGAAGCCGCTCTCGGCGTCGTACTCGCAGGTGACCAGGGGCTTGTCGGGGTCGTCCACGACGTTGGCCGGCGAGCCATCAGTGGGGCACGAGAAGGCGTTGAACGCGTCGATCGCCTCCTGGTTGGGGGCGTCGATCCACTGAAGCGGCTTGGAGACGTCGGGGCCGCCCTCGGGCGCGGGGGTCGGGGCGTTGGACGGCGTCAGCCCCGAGCTGGGGTCGGTCGTCGCGGTGTCGCTCGGGTCGGTCGAGGGCGGAGCCGAATCGGATCCGCCGTCGGTCGGGCTCGGACTCTCGGTGTCGGAGTAGTTGGCCGGCGCCCGGTTGGCCGACCCGGAGGGGCTCGCCGGGTCGGTCGGGGTGGCCGCGTCGGACGGCGCCTCGGTGGGGGCGTCGGACGGCGCCGTGCTCTCGCCCGGGCTCGGCGAGGCCGGGGCGGTGACCCCGACGCCGGGCTCGGACTGCGGCGCGGTGGGGTCTTGGGTGGCCGGCGCGCCGGCCGCACACGGGCCGGGGTTGCTGTCGGAGCAGGCGACCACGCGGAAGCGCAGCTGTGCCTGCCGCTTCACGGTGTCGACCAGGTCGCGCTCATTGCTACCGGGGATCTCGACCACGATGAACCGGTTGCCCTGCACCGTCACCTCGGCCTCGGCGACGCCGGAGCCGTTGACGCGCTGGTCGATGATCTTGCGGGCCTCGTTGAGCGACTCGGCGCTGGGGTTGCCCTTCGGGGTCAACCGGATGCTCGTGCCGCCCTGGAGGTCCAGGCCCAGCTCGGGCTTCCAGGTGCCGGCCAAGGCCACCAGCCCGAAGGCGATCGCCAGCCCGAGGAAGAACACCACCAGGGTGCGTCCGGGCCGCGCGGTCTTGCGTGCCATTCTCAGTTCTCCTCTGGTGCTTCCCCATCAGCGGTGGGCGCGTCGTCGGGCCTCTCGTCGCCCGGGACCACCTGGCCGACCGCGGCGCGGGCGACCCGGATGGTCACCCCGTCGGCGATCTCGACCTGAGCCACGGTGTCGTCGAGGGTACGGACGATGCCGAAGACGCCCGAGGTGAGCATCACCTCGTCCCCCACCTCCAACGAGGACTGCATGCGTGCGAGTTCCCGTTGCCGACGGGCCTGAGGCCGCACGAGAAGCAGCCAGAGCAGGAGCGCGAAGCCCACCAGGGTGAGCACCGGGACGATTTCTTGCACGAGGGGGAAGTCTACGGGCGCGCGGTGGGATCGGTGCATTTCTCCGGCGCATGGTCTGCACTGTCCGTGGACCAGTCGTGCGCGCTGAGTCGATCACTCCTCGAACAGCGTCGGCTCCGGGGTGGCCGGGGGGGCGAGCCCGAGGTGCTGCCAGGCGGCGGCGGTGGCGACGCGGCCACGCGGCGTACGGGCGAGGAACCCCTGTCGGACCAGGAACGGCTCGGCCACCTCCTCGACCGTCTCGCGCTCCTCGCCGAGCGCGACCGCGAGGGTGGAGAGGCCCACCGGACCGCCGCCGAAGCGACGGCACAGCACGTCGAGAACACCTCGGTCGAGCCGGTCCAGCCCGAGCCGGTCCACTTCGTAGAGGTTGAGAGCGGCATGCGCGACCTCGAGGGTGACCGTGCCGGCGGCGCGGACCTCGGCGTAGTCGCGGACCCGCCGCAGCAGCCGGTTGGCGATCCGCGGCGTGCCGCGGGAGCGAGAGGCGATCTCGGCCGCGCCCTCGGGAGTGGTGGGTACGCCGAGCAGCCCGGCCGAGCGGTGCACGATCAGGTCGAGATCGGCGTCGGCATAGAACTCGAGGTGACCGGTGAAGCCGAACCGATCGCGCAGCGGACTGGGCAGCAGCCCCGCGCGGGTGGTGGCGCCGACCATCGTGAACGGCGGGATCTCCAGCGGGATGGCGGTGGCCCCCGGCCCCTTCCCGATCACCACGTCGACCCGGAAGTCCTCCATCGCGAGGTAGAGCATCTCCTCGGCGGCCCGCGACATCCGGTGGATCTCGTCGATGAAGAGGACATCGCCTTCGTTCATCCCGGACAGGATGGCCGCGAGGTCGCCGGCGTGGGTCAGGGCCGGACCACTGGTCAGCCGCAACTGCGCTCCGACCTCCGCGGCGATGATCATCGCCAAGGTGGTCTTGCCCAGGCCGGGTGGGCCGGAGAGGAGCACGTGGTCGGGTGCCCGGTTGCGCAGCCGCGCCGCCTCGAGGACCAGCCCCAACTGGTCGCGCACTCGCTGCTGACCGATCACCTCGTCGAGCGAGCGTGGTCGGAGCGCCGCCTCGATCGCGCGCTCGTCGGGCTCGGCCTCCGCCGAGGTCAGGTCGCGGGTCAGGTCGCGAGTCATGTGCGGCTCAGCGTCTGGAGGGCCGCGCGCAGCAGCGCGCCGACGTCGGGCCGCTCGCCGGCCTGGTCGGCTACCGCGTCCACGGCACGCTCGGCCTCGCGAGCCGGCCAACCCAGGCCGGTCAGCCCTTGGTGCACCTGGTCGCGCCAGGTCTCCTGGGCCGGCGCGAGGCCGTTGCGAGCCACGGCGACCGGAGCACCGAGCCGGTCCTTGAGCTCGAGGATGATCCGCTGCGCGACCTTCTGGCCGATCCCGGGGACCTTGGTCAGCGTCTTGACGTCGTCGGAGGCAACGGCGGTCCGCAGGGTGTCGGGATCGAGCACGGCGAGCATGGCCTGCGCCAGCTTGGGACCGACTCCCGAGGCCGTCTGGACCAGCTCGAAGACCGCCTTCTCGTCGTCGTCGAGGAAGCCGAACAGGGTCAGCGAGTCCTCACGCACCACCATGCTGGTCGGCAGCGTCGCCACCTGACCCGTGCGCAGCGTGGCCAGGGTGCCGGGGGTGCACATGAGCTCGAGACCGATTCCCCCGACCTCCAGGACGGCACTGGACAGGGTCACCTGGGCCACCGGGCCCTTCACGAACGCGATCATCGCCGCCTCCCTACGGTGCCTGCGGCGGCCAACGCCGCGTCTATCCGGGCCTGGGCGCCACCGCGCCAGATGTGGGTGATCGCCAGCGCCAAGGCGTCGGCGGCGTCGGCCGGCTTGGGCGTGGACTCCAGCCGGAGGATCCGGGTCACCATGAGCCCGACCTGGGCCTTGTCGGCCCGCCCGTTGCCGGAGACCGCCGCCTTGACCTCACTGGGCGTGTGGGTCGCGACCGTGATCCCGCGCCGCGCCGCGCACACCATCGCGATCCCGCTGGCCTGCGCCGTACCCATCACGGTGCTGACGTCAGACCTCGCGAAGACCCGCTCGACCGCCACGACGTCGGGCCGATGCTCCTCGATCCAGGCATCGAGTGCGCGCTCGATGCTGACCAGCCGCTGGGCGACCGGGAGGTCGGCCGAGGTGCGCACCACGTTGACGTCGACCAGCCGGAGCGGCCGCCCGGTCTCCCCTTCGACCACGCCCACCCCGCACCGGGTCAACCCGGGATCGATGCCGAGCACGCGCATTGAGGGAGCCTCCGTCATCCGAACAGGTGTTCGCATGAACGCTAACCGGGCCGACCCCCTCGACCTGCCGCGACACGCGGTGGATCCAGGCTCAGACGGTCTCTTCCTCCCAAACCGCTTCGAAGGTGTCGGTGTCGCCGATCTGTGTCGCATTGGCCACCGCCAGGATGTGCGCATCGACGGTGTCGATGCCCATGGCGGCCCGTTTGACGATGACCCGGGCCGCGTAGACCTGCACTCCGGTGACGATCCGTCGACGCGTCATGCCGCTCCTCCGTTCCGGGCGCTGCCATGGTACTTCTCGTCCACGACGATGCGGAGCACGGACTTCAGCAGACTCTGGTCGGCTGCCTGCACCAGTGGAGACTCGCTCAGCGCCTCGAGGGCGGCCACCCCGAGCCGAGCCAGTTGAGCGTCCGTACGCGCGGCGTGGTCGGCCGCCCACCTCAGCAGCCGCATCGTCTCCTCCCGCTGCCACCGGGTGTCCAGCTCGCGTGCCGTCCGCCGGGTCACCAGCTGCCCGAGCAGCAGACCGAGGAACGCCAGCAGCGGTGAGCCGACCGCGATCGTCACCGCCACCCACAGTGGGACGCTCGTCGCCGCCATGTCCCGACCCTGACACCCAGGCCCCTCGTCCGCATCCGGCCCTCCACAGCCCTCGTGGATCCACCCGGATGGGTAAAGGTGTGGACATGGAGTGGACGTCGACGCCGATCACGACCCCGATCACCGCCGACCTCGTGCGCGGGGCACTGCAACTCGAGGAGACCGACCGCGGCCTGCTCCCGCACCGGCTGCCGTCAGCCGCGCGGGTCCAATCGGGAGATCCCGGTGTGCTGTCAGCGGAGGCGCAGGCGGCCGGCGTACGACTCGTCTTCCGTACCGCGGCGAGCACGGTGGAGCTGGACACGGTGCGGACCGCCCGCACGTACGCCGAGGTCCCGCCCCGCCCCGACTGCGCCTACGACCTGCTGGTGGACGGCGAACTCGTGGCGCAGACGACACAGCCCGAGGGCGACGTGATCGTGACCAGCTTCGCGACCGGTTCGGTCGAGACCCGGCACGGCGAAGCCGGGACAGCACGATTCGTCGGACTCCCGGCGCGGGACAAGGTCGTAGAGCTCTGGCTGCCGTGGAGCGAGGAAGTGCGGCTGGTCGAGCTGCGCACCGACGCGCCGATCCAGCCGGTCCCGCAGGGCCGGAGAGTGTGGTTGCACCACGGGAGCTCGATCAGCCAAGGCTCGAACGCCGACGGTCCGAGCAGCACCTGGCCCGCGCTCGCCGCCCGCGCCGGCGGTGTCGATCTGGTCAACCTCGGCCTCTCCGGCAATGCCCTGCTCGACCCCTTCACTGCCCGGGCGATGCGCGACACCGCGGCCGACCTGGTCAGCGTCAAGATCGGCATCAACCTGGTCAACCACGACCTGATGCGCCGTAGGGCATTCACGCCTGCGGTCCACGGCTTCCTCGACACGATCCGCGACGGCCACCCCGACGCGCCCCTGCTGGTCGTGTCGCCGTTGCTGTGCCCCATGCACGAGGAGGTCCCGGGTCCGGGCGCGTTCGACCCCACCGCGCTCGCCGACGGCAAGGTCGTGTTCGTCTCGACGGGCGATCCGGCCGAGGTGGCGACCGGGAAGCTCACCCTCCAGGTCATCCGCGAAGAGCTGAGGAGCCTCGTCGAACAGCGAAGCAGCGCGGCCCGGGCGATCCACTACCTCGACGGGCTACAGCTGTACGGCGAGCAGGACGCCGCTGAGCTCCCGCTCCCCGACAACCTCCACCCGGATGGCGAGGCCCACCGTCGGATCGCGGCCCGGTTCGCCGCATCGGCCTTCGGCCCGGGCCGACCGTTCAGCCAGTGAGTGAGGCCAGCCGGCGCTCGATCGCCTGCTCGGCGAGGTCGTAGACGTGCTGGTCGCCCTTGAGGAGCGAGCGCAGGTTCGCCGAGTCGAGGTAGGCGTCGAGCTCGAAGGCCAACTGCTTCGCATCCACATCGCGCAGCTCGCCGAGCACCCGCGCCTCCTCGACGGTGGCCGCCACCAACTCCAGCCACTCACGATCCACCTCCGCGAGCGCGTCGCGGACCGGCCCGGGGCGGGCGGCGTACTCGTGGGTGGCCCGGGCGAAGAAGCAGCCGCCCGGAAACTGCCGACCGCGGGAGTAGTCGAGCCACCCGTCGAGCAGGGCGCGCAGCCGCGCCAGCCCGGCCGGCTGCTCGCGGGCCGGCACGACGACCGCTAGGGCGAAGATCGCACGGGCCGCCCGGATCGTGGCCAGCTGCAGCTCCTCCTTCGACCCGAAGTGGGCGAACAGCCCGCTCTTGCTGATCGACAGCTCCTGGGCGAGCCGACCGATCGTGACCCCGTCGAGCCCCTCGACGGAGGCCAGGTCGACCGCACGGCGCAGCACCACGCGTCGGGTCTCGTCGCCCCGGCGGATCCGGCCGTCTGACGAGAGGTTCGGCTCGGTCATGGCGCTCCGTTCGAAAAAGAGGGTGGTCCGGCGCTGTAAACAAATAGTACGATCGTTCGTACACACAGTATCGCAGGATCCGGAGGCAACCCATGAGCAACACCGTGCATGGTTTGCGGAGGCGCCTGGCCACGGTCGCCGAGCCCCGGCTGCGCGCCGCCCGGCCCACCGACGATGAGCTGCTGTCGGCGTTCCTGACACGGCTCTCCCCCGCCTCGGCGTACTCCCGCTTCCTGACCGGCGTCGGCGGCCCGCCCTCGGCTCGGCTGCTCGCGGCGCTGCTCCCCGAGCGGCCGCGCGGCGGGGCCGTGCTGGGCTTCCTCGACGGTGAGCTGGTCGGGCACGCGCTCTGGGCGCGACTGCGCGACCCGGCGGTCGCCGAGATCGCGATCGTGGTCGCTGACGTGCACCAACGGCGCGGGGTCGGTACGGCGCTCGCGCGGGCCGTGATCGACGACCTCGTCGCGCACGGGGTCGAGGACATCGAGGTGTTCAGCAGCACCGACAACCGCGCGGTGGCCCGGATGGTCGCGCGCGCCGCCCCCGACGCGCGTCGTGAACTGGACGGGCCGACCGCGACGTACACCTTTGCGGCACTCGGACGCGTCGAGTCGGTGTCGCGGACGGCGTAGGCGTTGGTCAAGCCCGGACTGTCGAGTTTCGTCGGCCGACCGACGAAACTCGTGCTTGGACGACGCAGTTTCGTCGTCCAAGGTCGAGACTTGTCGGCCGACCGACGAAACTCGCGCGGCGCCGACCGCTACGAGGCGTCGAGCGCCTCCATCACCTCATCGGAGACGTCGTAGTTGGCGTAGACGTTCTGTACGTCGTCGAGATCCTCGAGCGCCTCGACCAGCCGGAACATCTTCCCGGCACCGGACTCGTCGAGCTCGACCTGCATGTCGGGCACGAAGGACGCCTCGGCGGAGTCGTAGTCGATGCCGGCCGCCTGCAGCGCCGTGCGTACGGCGACCAGGTCGGTCGGCTCGGAGACCACCTCGAACGACTCGCCGAGGTCGTTGACGTCGTCGGCGCCGGCGTCGAGGGTCGCCTCGAGGATGTCGTCCTCGGAGACCGTGCGGCCCTCCTGCGCGACGGGCACGATCACGACGCCCTTGCGGTTGAAGAGGAAGGACACCGAGCCCGGATCGGCCAGCGAGCCGCCGTTGCGGGTCATGGCGGTGCGCACTTCCATGGCCGCGCGGTTCTTGTTGTCGGTGAGGCACTCGATCAGCATCGCCACGCCGGAGGGGCCGTAGCCCTCGTACATGATGGTCTGGTAGTCGGCGCCGCCGGTCTCCGCGCCCGAGCCGCGCTTGACCGCGCGGTCGATGTTGTCGTTGGGGACCGAGGACTTCTTGGCCTTCTGGATCGCGTCGTAGAGCGTGGGGTTGCCGCCGGGGTCTCCCCCGCCCATCCGGGCGGCGACCTCGATGTTCTTGATCAGCTTGGCGAACATCTTGCCGCGACGGGCATCGATGACGGCCTTCTTGTGCTTGGTGGTCGCCCACTTGGAGTGGCCGGACATGGAGTACCTCTCGATCTACACGCTGGTGTGCTGGGCGACCAGGTCGACGAACAGCCGGTGGATCCGGATGCCGCCACCCATCTCGGGGTGGAACGACGTCGCCATCAGCGGGCCCTGACGGACGCCGACGATCTTACCCGCGGCCGGACCCGCCTCAACGGTGGCGAGCACCTCGACGCCCTCCCCGACCGCCTCGACCCAGGGCGCACGGATGAAGACGGCGTGCACCGGCTCGTCGAGACCGTGGAGGTGGATGTCCTCCTCGAAGGAGTCGACCTGGCGACCGAAGGCGTTGCGCCGGACCGTGATGTCGAGACCACCGATGGTCTCCTGGCCCGCCACGCCGTCGACGATACGGTCGGCGAGCAGGATCATCCCTGCGCACGTACCGAAGGCGGGCAGCCCGTCGGCGATCCGCTCCCGCAGCGGCTCGAGGAGGTCGAACGTGCGGGCCAGCCGGACCATCGTCGTGGACTCCCCGCCCGGCAACACCAGGCCGGCGCAGGCCGCGAGCTCCTCGGGTCGGCGTACGGCGAACGCATCGACGCCGAGCTCGGACAGCATCACCAGGTGCTCGCGGACGTCTCCCTGCAGCGCCAGGACGCCGATGGGGAGGCGAGTGGTCACCGGCACAGACTAGGGCTCAGCCTCGGTTGCGACGGGACCGTGATCGGACGGCGCGCGACCAGGCGATCGCGAGCGCTGCACCGACGAACAGTGGCGCCAACTCCAGGTGCGCGCCTGTCGGGTCGGTGACCAGGAGCGCGCCGATACCGGCTGCGAGCGCGCAGACGAGCAGGCCGAAAGCCATACCGCGCTTCGTGTGGGCCACCCCGTGGACCTTCCCCTCGTGATGCTCACCCCATTGAGCACCTGGTGACCATGAGACCGCACGGAGCCGATGTCGGTTCCGTGAACGCGCGGTGAATCCGCCGTTCGTCGAGACGGGTCTGACCACCTGGCGCCGGCACCACCCGTTCGGGCCAGGGGTGGCGGGGGGTCGCCCGGGTGACTACCAGCCGCGCTCGGCCAGTCGATGGGGCTGCGGGAGCTCCTCGACGTTGATGCCGACCATGGCCTCGCCGAGGCCGCGCGAGACCTTGGCGACGACGTCGGGGTCGTCGTGGAAGGTAGTCGCCTTGACGATCGCCTCGGCCCGCTGGGCGGGGTTGCCGGACTTGAAGATCCCCGAGCCGACGAAGACTCCCTCGGCGCCGAGCTGCATCATCATCGCGGCGTCAGCCGGCGTCGCGATCCCGCCGGCGGTGAACAGCACCACGGGCAGCTTGCCGCGGCGGGCGACGTCCCTGACCAGGTCGTACGGCGCCTGCAGCTCCTTGGCCGCGACATACAGCTCGTCCTCCTCCAGGGCACCGATGCGACGGATCTCCCGACGGATGGTCCGCATGTGGGTCACGGCGTTGGACACGTCACCCGTGCCGGCCTCGCCCTTGGAGCGGATCATCGCCGCCCCCTCGGTGATCCGACGCAGCGCCTCGCCGAGGTTGGTGGCACCGCACACGAACGGCACCGTGAACGCCCACTTGTCGATGTGGTTGGCGTAGTCGGCGGGCGTGAGGACCTCGGACTCGTCGATGTAGTCGACCCCGAGGCTCTGCAGCACCTGCGCCTCGGCGAAGTGGCCGATCCGCGCCTTGGCCATCACCGGGATGGACACCGCCTCGATGATCGAGTCGATCATGTCGGGGTCGCTCATCCGCGAGACTCCGCCCTGGGCCCGGATGTCGGCCGGCACCCGCTCGAGCGCCATCACCGCGACGGCGCCGGCGTCCTCGGCGATCTTGGCCTGCTCGGCCGTGACGACGTCCATGATGACGCCGCCCTTGAGCATCTCCGCCATCCCTCGCTTGACGCGGGTGGTGCCGGTGACGGGAGTCTCGTGAGTGTCCTCGGGGTGCTGCTCAGCCATGCCCTTGATGCTAGTCGTCTGGCGCTGCTCAGGCCGATTCCGGACCGCTGGTCGGAGCGACCGCCGCGAGGGCCTGGCGGCGGACCAGGAGGATCCGCTGGATGACGGTGATCGTGCTCAGGGCGGCGATCAGCCAGAGTGCGATCTCGTAGAGCCACGGGATCCCGAACAGGTCGCCGAAGAACACCGGCACCAGGAGCCCGACCAGCCGGTCGGGCCGCTCGGCCAGCCCGGTCTTGGCGTTGAAGCCGAGCTGCTCGCCCTTGCTCCGCGCGTACGACGTCACCGAGCCCATCGCGAGGCAGACCAGGCTCAGGACGAGGTAGAGCTTGTCCTCGGCCTGCCAGGCGAAGAACAGCGCCATGCCGCCGAAGAGCGCAGCGTCGGCGATCCGGTCGAGCGTGGAGTCGAGGAAGGCGCCGAACAGATCTGTGCGGCCCACCTTGCGGGCCATGGCGCCGTCGATCAGGTCGCTGAACACGAACGCCGTGACCACCAGGACGCCCTGCCAGAGCAAGCCCTGGGGGAAGAAGACGAGCGCGCCAGCAGCCACTCCGAGCGTGCCGACGAGCGTGATCACGTCGGGGCTGATCCCGAGCTTCACGAACAGGTTGATGAACGGCGCCAGGGCCTTGCCCTGCCAGAACGCCTTGAATCGGTCCAGCATGTCGGCGGCAGGCTATCGCGCGGACCGGTGAAGTCGTCCGGTCCCCCGCCGATGGGGTTGAGCGACGGAGGAGCGGACGACGTGCGGCGTCGGCTCAGATGAGCTCGGACTGCCGCGAGTGTGCGGGGCTCAGCTGGGCCTCGCGTACGTCGGGGGGCCGGGCGGCGTGGGTCTCCAGCATCGACGGCAGCATGGACGGCCTCCTCGAGTTGGCCATCGGCACGGGCCCGGGCGGCACCACACCGCTGTTCACGATCCTCCTCGCACCTCGGTCCCGCAATGGACCGAACGGGTCAGCCCGTCCAGGCGGTGGCAAGCAGCTCGCGGGTGTCGGAGAGCAGCTCCGGGAGCGTCTTGGTGCGGCCGATGATCGGCATGAAGTTCTGGTCGCCAGGCCAGCGCGGGACCACGTGCTGGTGGAGGTGGGCGGCGATGCCGGCGCCGGCGATGTGCCCCTGGTTCATCCCGATGTTGAAGCCCCCGGCGCCACTCACGCCGCGGATCACGGTCATCGCGCGCTTGGTCATCGCGGCGATCTCCGCGGCCTCCTCCTCGGTGGTGTCGGTGTAGTCGGCGATGTGCCGATAGGGGCAGACCATGAGGTGGCCCGGCGAGTAGGGGTAGAGGTTGAGTACGGCGTACGCCGTCTCGCCGCGGCGCACGACGAGACCCTCGGCATCGCCGAGGCTCGGCACCCGGCAGAACGGGCACTCGCCCGACGTGGCGTCGGAGGGCTTGTTCTCGCCGCGGATGTAGGCCATCCGGTGGGGCGTCCAGAGCCGGTCGAGCTCGTCGGACTCCCCCACGCCGGCCTGGACGACGGGCTCGTCGTCGGTCACCCGATGACCTCGTCGAGGTCGAGGGCGCCCTCGAGCAATCGCTCCACAGGCAGGTCGGGGTCGAGGGCAACGGCGCGACTGTGGGTCAACCCCGCGATCTGCTGCCAGACCGCCTCGGTCACCAGCTCGACGAAGGTGTCCCGCGCGGGACGCTGCACGGGCCGCGACAGCCAACGCCGGGTGGCGGTGAAGACACCGCCGACCAGCCCGAAGACCAGCGGGTCCAGTGCGGCCACCTCGTCCTCGTCGAGCTGGACGTGGAACAGTTCGACGCCGACGTTGAGTAGATCCTCGAGCTGCGCGGCAAGCTGTTGGACCGCCCGCTCCAGCTGACCGGCCCCGGGGCCAGGAGGGTTCTGCTGGGCGAACTCGTGGAGCGAGGGATGCTCGCTCGCCCACCCGACGTACGCCGAGACGATCCGCCGGATGATCTCTCTCGGCGTGCCCTCGAAGGCGAGTTGCGGCACCAGCTCGGCCCGCAACAGCTCCAGCGCCCGGGCCTGGACGGCGGCGTCGAGGTCGGCCCGATCGGCGAAGTGGCGGTAGACGACAGTCCGGCTCAACCCGGCCCGATCGGCGATCTGCCGGACGTGCACCTCCGCGCCGGGTTCGGACGCCTCGAGAACGTCGATCGCAGCATCGAGGATGTGCTGGCGGCGCGCGGCGTTGTGGCTGTCCCAGCGCAGCTGCCGCCCGTCCCTCTTGCCCGCCATGGCGGTCAGGGTAGCCGCGCTGAGGAAAGCCGAGGTGAGGTCGTCAGCTGCGTGGACGGGCAATTCGGTCGCGAGCGCCCCGGCTGCGGGGCTAGCGTCACGAGCGCCGGGCGAGGGCCGCCCGCCACCGCACGACGGGAGCTACCGGGATGCGCCGCAGCCACGGATCGATCGCAGTCACCCATCCGATCGCACCGAAGGCCGCCCATGTCCGATCGCACCCTCAACCTCGGGATCCTCGCGCACGTCGACGCCGGTAAGACCACCCTCACCGAACGACTCCTCTACGAGACCGGGGCCACCCGGCACCTCGGCCGGGTCGACCACGGCGACACCACCACCGACGCCGACTCCATCGAACGCCGCCGCGGCATCACCATCCGTACGGCAGTCGCCACCATGACCCTGCCCTCCCCACGCGGGCCGGTGAAGGTCAACCTCATCGACACCCCTGGCCACTCCGACTTCGTGGCCGAGGTCGAGCGCGCGCTGGCCGTGTTGGACGGCGCGGTGCTGGTCGTCTCGGCGGTCGAGGGTGTCCAGGCCCAGACCCGGGTCCTGATCCGGATCCTCCAGCGGCTCGGTCTACCGTTCCTCGTCTTCGCCAACAAGGTCGACCGCGTCGGCGCCTCGCTCGAGCGCACGCTCGACGCCCTGCGCGAGGAGCTGCCGCACGTCGTCCCGCTGTTCGGCCCGGTGCGGATCGAGGACGTGGTCGACGCGGTGTCGCCGTGGGACGACCGGTTGCTCCGGGAGTACGTCGACGGAGCCGGCCCGCCCGACGAGCGGCGTACGTACGCGACCCTGGCCGAGCAGGCCCGACTCGGCCGCGTCCACCCAGCGCTGTCCGGGGCGGCGCTGGCCGGGGTCGGGATCGCCGAGGTGCTGGCCGCCATCACGACCTACCTCCCGTCCGTCGAACGCGACGAGACCCGACCGCTGCACGCCACGGTCTTCAAGATCGACCGCGACGCCGACGGTCATCGGGTCGCCTACGTCCGGATCCACGAGGGGCGGTTGGCCCCTCGCGATCACGTGACGCGCCATCGTCGACTGCCGACCGGCGCGATTGCGACGTACGACGCGCGAGCGCTCGAGGTGCGCGCGTTCGAGCGAGGCGCAGAGACGCTGCCGGGTGCAGCGGTGTCCGGTGACATCGCGACGGTGCTTGGCCTCGGTGAGGTCGCGATCGGCGACCAGTTGGGCCGCTGGGACGACGCCCGCAGCGGAAGGCAGTTCCCGGCTCCCGGTCTGGAGTCGGTCGTCCAGCCCCGCGATCCCGCCGCGCGGATCGAGCTGTTCTCGGCGTTGCAGCAGCTCTCGGAGCAGGACCCATTGATCGCCGCTCGGCTCGACGGCGTCGACGAGGAGATCACCGTCGACGTCTACGGCGAGGTCCAGAAGGAGGTGCTGGCGACCCGGCTCGCGGACCAGTACGGCGTGGCCGCCGACTTCCTCCCGACCCGGACCGTGCACGTCGAGCGGGTGGCCGGCACCGGCGAGGCCGGCGACCGCAGTTCGATGGGCAACGCCCAGCTCGCCCTGCGAGTGGAGGCGGCGCCCGTCGGCACCGGTCTCGACTACGCGCTCGGTGAGGGCGTCGAGCGCGGCTACCTGCTGCCGTCGTTCCATGTCGCGATCGAGGAGACGCTGGCCGCGCAGCTCTCCGAAGGGCTGTACGGATGGCGGATCGCCGACTGCCGGGTCCGGGTCGTGCACTCGCGGTTCAGCGCGCCGACGCCGTCGGCCGGCGAATACCGCAAGCTCACGGTCACGACCTTCCGCCGCGCGCTCGCGCTGGCCGGGACGACGGTCTGCGCGCCGGTGAGCCGGTTCGAGCTCGGGCTGCCCGCAGAGTCGCTCACCGCGGTGCTGTCCGCGCTGGTGGCCGCCGGAGCCACGGCGGAGCCGGTCGAGGTCGGGACCGCTCGCTGCCAGGTCGCCGGCACCATGCCGACCGCTGCCGTCGCCGGCCTGGAACGCCGCCTCCCGGATCTCACGTCCGGCCGCGGCTTCCTCACCTCGGAGCCGGCGGGGTACGTCCCCGTGCGCGGTACGCCTCCGACCCGCCGCCGTCAGCCTCAGGGATCGGTCGTGGTGAAGTAGCCGCCCAGGGTCGTCTCCGCGCCGGGGCAGGTGACGTTGCGGTCGCGGCTGTCCTCCACCCACTGGGCCAGCACGGCTTTGCCGCCCTGGATCGACCAGTCCGGTCCGCAGCGGCTCTCGGCTTCCGCCCGGGAGGTCTGTCCCGCCGCGCGCCACTCCGGCGCCCCGAGCGACAGGTCGCCCACGATGCCCGCCCAGATCGCGGGCGTCGAGTAGACGCCGATCCGATAGCCGGCCTCGACGTACCCCTGCGCCGCCCCCAGCACCACCTCGGCGTTGGCCGAGATGTCAGTGCTCCAGTCGTAGAACGGCACCGACTCGACGTCGAGCCAGACGATCGGCGACTCGAGACCTGCCGCCTTCATGGACGCGAGGTTGAACTCCGCCTGTGCACGGCCGGCCTTCTGGAGCCCGCCGTACTCCTGCTGCGCGGCCTCGTCGGGCCAGCTGATGACGGAGTACGCCGCGACGAGCAGCCCACGGCCCTTCGCCCAGGCGACCTGGTCGGCCAGGCACGGGTTGGCGTGGAAGCCGGGGCCATTGGTGAGCCCGATGACGACGTACTCTGCGTCGTCGCGGGGCATCGGCTGCCCGCTGCTGATCTTGTGCGGGATGCCCATCCCCGGCGGGCACTGCGGCCAACTGATGTCGGCGCCGAGCACCGGACCGTCGCGCGACGGGACCGGGTCGAGCCGGCCGGCCGCCTCCTGCGCGGCTGCCGCGAGCTTGGCCAGTGCGGCCACGTGTTGGGCTTGGAGCCCCACCGCGGCGTCGATCGTGGCGGCGGCCGTTGGAGTGGGCGGGCTGGAGGCCGTCGCCTCGCTGGTAGGCGGCGCCGCCGCACCATTGCTGTCGGCGCCGTCGCTGCACCCAGCCAACCCCGCCAGCAACAACGTCGCCGCGACCAGCGCGGCGACGAACCTCACTCCTTCTCCCACACCGACACGTGCGACTCGCTCGCCGCGGTGAACGGCGTGCGGTCCCACCACTCCCACCGCTCGCGCAGCCGCAGCCCGGCGAGCCGGGCCATCAGGTCGAGCTCGGCGGGCCAGACGTAGCGGAACGGCACCGAGTTGCGGCGATAGGTCCCGTCCTCGATGCGGGTGTAGTGGTGCGACCACATCAACTGGGTGACCGGGTCGTACTCGTCGATGCCGTGGTGCTCGTCGGTGTGGCTGAAGACCTGCCACCGGTGGTCGTGCTGCGCGGTGAGTACGCCGGGGATGTGCGTCTCGACCACGAAGCAGCCGCCGACACGCAGATGGCGCGCAGCGTTGGCGAAGGTCGCGACCTGGGCCTCCTGGCCGGCGGCGTTGCCGATCGTGTTGAAGACCAGGTAGACGAGGTCGAACTCGCCCGCCATCCCCACGCCCGCCAAGGCAGTGCTGAAGTCGCCGAGCTCGACAGGGATGTCGGCTCCCCCGGGCTTGGCGCGCAGCTGCGCCACCATCGCCTCGGAGAGGTCGATCCCCCAGACCTCGACGCCGCGCGCGGCCAGTGGCAGCGCGACCCGACCGGTGCCGATGGCGAACTCGAGCGCCCGGCCGCCACTCTGCTCGTCAGGGGCAGCCAGCTCGGCGAGGAAGCCGGACTCCAGTGCCAGGTGAGCCACGGCGAACCGCGCGTCGGCGTCGTCGTCGTACGACGCCGCGATCTGCTCGCCGAAGAAGTCGTGCGGGTCGCTCACGCCGCACCACCGCCGGCCCGCGAGAGTGGTTTCGACACC
>DOWL01000017.1 GCA_003519585.1 Nocardioides sp.
GATCTCCGGGTCGCTGGTCAGGTTGCCGGTCAGGGTGGTCGTGGGTTCGCCCGCCAAGGCGGTCCTCCTTTGGTTGTCGTTGGGTTTCACGGTATCTGGTTGGCTGAGGCACACTTGAATTGGTCCGAGGGGGCCACGTCCTTCAGGGAGTGGGGGAATCGGGGCGGTCCTGACTTTCGGTGGCGCGCAGGATGAGGGCCGTCAACATGTTGTTGATCGAACGATGCTCTGCATGGGCGAGGGCCTTGCAGACCGGGAACCTTGTGCGGCGGGCGGAACCGAAGCCCGACCCCGACGCCCCCGGCGCATTCCTGCCGAACGGGGCAGCCGCGAAGTCGGGGCTCACCAAGTCCATTCTCGACGCGGGATGGCAGACATTGATCACGCTGGTGTGCGCGAAAGCGGCAGATGCTGCGCGCACGGTGGTGCTGGTCAACCCTGCCTATACGTCCCGCACATGCTCAGGCTGCGGGCACGTCCTCGCGTCCCTGGCCCTCGCGGAGCGGGAGCACGTGTGCCCAGCCTGCGGGGTTATCTCGGACCGGGACGTGAACGCGGCGATCAACATCCTCAGGGCAGGAACTGCCCTTCGTCAGGCCTCGGCTTGACGAGAAGCCCCCGCCTTCATGCGGGGGAGGTTCACCTGGCACCGACAAACAAGGGACGGCGGGCCGCCCCGGCAATGCGCTTCCCCACGCACAACCGACCACGGACCGCCGCCCCGCTCAAGGGTGAACCCCCGCTAGGGGAGGTCCAGTTCTTCCTGTCCGTCCAACACCACCGGCTCATCCTCGTCCGGCTCTAACACGCTCACGACACCACCGCCGGGTACTGGCGGACCTGCAACCCGGGAGGGAACTCCTTGATGTCGTGCCGCTTGTCCGGGTGGCCCCCGAGCTGCTTCACGAACACGGGGACACCAGCCACGATGCACTGCTCGACCATGCCCCGGATCCAACGCTCCTCACACGGGCGCGCGTTCGGACCCGACTCTCCACCGATAACTAACCAGCCAAGCCCGTTGCGACCATGAATGTTGCAGTGCTCCTGCACCCCTTCGAAGCCATCTGGAGTCACCCCGCATGGGTAGCAGTTGCACAGGTCGATCGGGCCGAGGAGCGGTTCAGCGCTGACCCACCGGACAGCGGCCGGTGTCTCCAGTAGGGCAGGGATACGGATGTCCGCCCACTGCTGGTTCTCCGCGCTCACACCCAGGTGAACGTTAGGCAGCGGGTAGGGCGGCGTGTGGTCGTCGTCGGTCGCGCCGCTCCGAGTCCCGAGCGCACACCACGCGTCGGCCACCGCCACATCGAACTCATGGCTGGACAGCAGCGAACGCATCCGCCCGTGGCGCTTCGTGAGGACCTGGTAAGTGTGCTGCGGGGTTGCCGCCATCGTGGCGAAGACCTGTGCGATGAACTCGTCAGGGACGTCAGCGTGGAACAGGTCCGACATGGAGTTGACGAAGACACGGGTCGGCTTCCGCCACCGCAGCGGAGCCGACAGGACGTCCGGGTGGACGGTGAGGCCGAACCCAGGACCGGATGTCTTCGGGTCCCCGTCACGCTGATACTTGGCCTGCCCCATCCCCTTGAGTCGCTTCGCCATCGTCATCGCGTAGCAGTTATGGGTCAACGCCCCCTGTGCGATGAACGTGCCGGTCGACGTCGTGATGTCCACGAGTCGCTGGACCGGACCCCGGCTGATCGCCACGACCGGAGACGCGGGGGTCTCAAGTCGCTTCCCGTAGAAGTCGGTCATCCGGTGCGGCATGACGGGGCTGATTGCGCTGAGGAACGCGATGTTCTCGGCGATGCCTCCGTGGAGGCGAGCAGTCGGGCAGGCTGCACCCTCGAACTCCTCCAAGCGCATTTCGAAACCGAGTTCCTTGGCATACCGGATCGCGCGGTCCAACGCTCCGTTGTCCTTCGACTGGCAGAACCGCAGGTTCCCTCCAGTGTAGGAAGCGTCGGTGTCGAACATGCCGGACAGCCATCCAGCCATCCACTCAGGCGAGTGTCGCTCGCAACTGAAGTCGGCGATCAGTTGGAGGACGTCACCCCGCCGAGACTCGACCTTCGCCATCGGCAAGGGAGCGTCAGCGAATGGAGACGCGCCGCCGTCGAACTTCCTCACAGGAACGTCGTATCCGAAGTCGCTCAGGAACCTGCTCAGCCGGTCAAGGACGACCCTGTCGCGGAACGGCTTAGCAATCCGCCAGTAGACCTGCTGCCCGGGAGCATCGGCAGGCCACCTGAAGGTTCCGTCCCCGACTGTCGCCCCTGCGATGTACCCGGCCTTGTAGTCCGCCGTCGTGATGTCCGTGGGCGAACAGGTCAGGGTGCGAACCTCGGTCCAGAATGTCAGCGACAGAGTTGGGCGCCACCATTTGCTCGATGCGCGCTTGGCAACGAGCCACTTGTGGTCCTCGCTAGCGGTGATGGTCTGACCAGTCCCAAGCGTGAACGTCACGGTCGGCTTGAACGTGTCCCACTTGGCGAGAACTGTTCCGACTTCCCAGACTCGGTTCTGGCCAAGTTCCGGCTCGTCAGTGAACGAGACGACCTCGTCGCCGACGGACAGCGAGTCGATGGGAACCCACTGCATGTCCGCCCGAAGCACGAGGGTCGCTGGGTCTAGGCAGTGGTCGCAACCAGGAGAGACGCTGTCGCACCCGGTTACCGGGTTCCACACCCGCTCGGTCCAATCTATGCCAGTGCTCATCGCGACACCGCCGGGATGGAAACCGCGGTCGCCGTCTCCCTCAACCACCGCAGGTAGGCGTCCACGATCTGCGGGTTGATCGTCGCCCTCGGGGCATCCGCCGGCATCCACCGGCCATCCGCCAGACCCCACGCACGAGCATCGGACCACGCCTTCCCCGCCTCCCGG
>DOWL01000142.1:0-12843 GCA_003519585.1 Nocardioides sp.
CACGAGACCGCAGCGAAGGCACCCCAGCTTGACGCCCCGGGCGGCGTCAAACACTCGGGGATCGGGTTGCCGCACCCGACCACAGCCCGCGCGACGGAGGTCTCGACAAGCTCGACCAGCGGTGGGTTGGGTGCCTCGCTGCGGTTTCGACACCGAACGCGCCAGCGCGCCTTCGGGCTCAACCACCGGTGGTTGAGCTCAGCCGGCGGCTTTCTTCACAAGCTTGCGGATCAGCTTCTCTTCGGCGGCGCCGATCTCAAGGACGGCGTAGGAGGTGGCCCACATCGGGCCGTCGTCGAGTTGGGAGGCTTCTTCGAAGCCGAGGGTGGCGTAGCGGCTGTCGAACTTCTCGGCCGGCTTGAAGAACACCACGACCTTGCCGTCGCGGGCGTAGGCCGGGAAGCCGTACCACGTCTTCGAGTCGAGGTGCGGGGCCTCGCTCAGCACGATCGCGTGGATCCGCTCGGCCAGACCGCGGTCGGGCTGGTTCATGCCGGCGATGGTCTCGAGGCAGCGCTCGGCCTCAGCCGCCTTCTTGTTGCCGCCTTTGCTGGCACGCAGCTCGGCGGCGCGCTCCTTCATCGCCGCGAGCTCGGCCTCGGAGAAGCCGGAGTCGGACGTGGACTGAGTGGTCTTCTTGGTCGCCATGGGAGGGACGCTAGTCAGCTCTCGCGCCGCAGGCTTCTCGAATCCTGACCGACCTCTGTCCGACCGGAGACCGACCGCAGACCGAGCTCAGTGCGGGAACGTGCGGGCCAGCTCCAGTAGCCGGTCGTTGGCCTCGTCCTCGCCGACCGAGACCCGGGCGCCTTCGCCGGCGAACGGCCGGACCACGATCCCGAGCTCATCCGCGGCTGACGCGAACTCCACCGTGCGCTCGCCAAGTTCGAACCAGACGAAGTTGCCCTGCGCGTCGGGGATCTCCCAGCCCTCGGCGCGCAGGCCGGCCTCCACCCTGGCTCGCTCGGCGACGAGGGACTCGACGCGCTCGAGCAGGGCCTTCTCGGCGTCGAGAGACGCGATCGCGGCGGCCTGCGCGACACCCGAGACGCCGAACGGCAGCGAGACCGCGCGCAGCGCGGCGGCCAGCGGTTCTTGCGCGACGGCGTACCCGACGCGGAACCCCGCCAGCCCGTAGGCCTTGGAGAAGGTGCGGAAGAGCACGACGTTGGCGTGGCGCCGGTACGTCGCCAGGCCGTCGACCGGGTCGTCCATCCGGACGAACTCGACGTAGGCCTCGTCCACCACCACGAGTACGTCGGACGGCACGGCGTCGAGGAACGCATCGAGCTCGGCCTGGGTCACCGCCGGACCGGTCGGGTTGTTCGGCGTACAGACCATGACGCACCGGGTGCGGGGTCCGATCGCCGCGATCATCGCGTCGAGGTCGTGGCGTCCGTCGAGTGTCACCGGCACCGTGACCGACGTCGCCGCCGCAGCAGCGATCGCGATCGGATAGGCCTCGAACGAGCGCCAGGCGTGCACGACCTCGTCGCCGGGCTCGCAGAACGCGGTGAGTAGCTGGTAGATCAACGCCACCGACCCGGTGGCGGCCGCGAGGTCTCCGACCGGCACCTGCAGTCGGGCGGAGAGCGCGTCGTACAGCGCGGTGTTGCCCATGTCGGGGTAGCGGTTCATCACGTCGACCGCGCGGTGAGCCGCCTCGATCACGCCGGGCAGCGGCGGGTAGGGGTTCTCGTTGGAGGAGAGCTTGTACGACGTCATGCCGGGCCGCACCGTGGGCGGCCGTCCGGCGACGTAGGCAGGGATCGCCGCGACATTGGGGCGAGGCTGGGGGGAGGTCACCGGGCCAACCTATGTCCGCTCTGCGAGGAGTGCCCAACATCACGGTCCGAAAGACTTGGAACGATCCAAAAAGTCGTCCAGAATTGAACCATGAGCACCACCAGCGACACTCTCGCCCGACTCCACGACCACTACGTCGAGGTCGTCAACATGGCCGTGGCGGCCAACGACATGGACCGCGTCGAGCGGCTCGTAGCCGAGTTCGACGAGGAAGCCCTCGAGGTGATTCGGCAGCGGCTCGCCGCCGCCTGACGGCGACCCCCAACGGCGACCTGTCAGCGGCGGCCCATCCGCCAAGGCCGCACGAGCGGCAGCAGCACCAGCCCGCACAGGACGCCGACCGCGGCGCCGGTCACATTGTCGATGATGTCGGTGACGTCGCAGGCCCGGTCGATCCGCGCGAGTGCGAGCTGCGTCAGCTCGATCAGCGTGGAGTACGCCGCGAGCAGGGCCAGTCCGAGCGGGACCGTGAGCCAGGCGGATCGCCAGCGCGCACAGACCAGCACCAGCAGTAGCCCGGCCGGGACGAACACCACGGCGTTGAGCAGCCGTTGACCGCCCGGGAAGATCCAGAAGCCATCAGGCGCCGGGCCCCCGATGTCCCACGAGCAGGTGGTCAACCGGCCCTCGGCTGAGACGATCCCGGGGGCGCCGTTGGTCGGGATCAGCGTGAGCACCCCGACCACGGCCACTGACCAGAACAGCAATCCGCACAGCATCGACCACGGCCAGCCGTGCCAGTGCGCCAGCAGCGCCGCCAACCCCGCGGCGAGTACGCCGGCCAGCGCGATGAGCACGAGCATGACGCCCACGCCGCCGACCGGGAACATGGCGCAGAACCTACGTGGTGAGCCGATACGACGATTCGTCTGCGCGCGCGAGGGTGAGGGAGGCGGTCAGACCGCAGACGAATCGTCAGACCTGAGGCAGGACCACGGCACCGCCGGCGACCTCGGGCAGGTCGCGGCCGACCTGGATGTCCACCGGGTTGGTGAGGCAGCGGATCGAACCGCCGCCCTTGTGGAACTCCGAGACGTCGACGAGCTCGACGGCGAAGCCCCACGCCTCGAGCTGGTCGCGCACGCGGTCGGGCGCGGCCGGCATCACCACGGTCGCCGGGCCACCGGTGGCCGAGGGGACCACGATCGAGTTGGCGGCGAACGTGGTCAGCGCCTCCTCCTCGGTGAGCACGAGCGGCTCGGGCACCAGGCTCATCAGCGTCTCCGCGGAGGCCTCGTCGAGAGCGTCGGGGCAGACGATCGCGCGCCGGCCGTCGAGCGGGCAGAAGGCCAGGTCGAGGTGGTACATCCCCGGGTGTGTGATCCGCAGGCCACGGACCCGGACGCCGAGGTCCTCGGCGAGGTGCTTGATCGCCAACTCCTCGGTGCGGGGGCCGAACCCCGAGATCAGCGCGTCACCGAAGGGGAAGACGTCGCCGGACTCGAGGTGGGCGCCGATGCCGTGCCGGCCGACGTACGCCGTGGTGTAGCCGTGGTCGGAGAACCACGGCTGGGCCGAAGCGGTCTCCATGCGGCGCTGCTCGTGGCGCATGTGCGACATCACCACGTGCGGCTCGAGGCCGCCGTCGCCGCGACGCCGGGCGACGGCGAGGCCGAGGTTCATCGCGTAGACCATGTCGGGCGCGTCCGGCCGCTGCGGGATGACGTCGACGGTGCCGCCCAGCCGGTCGATCGTGGCGACCAGGGTGCGCCACTGGGCGAGGGCGAGGTCGCGATCGGGCTGATCATCGGGATCCATGAAGGGGTTGATGACGTAGTCGACCCGGAAGTGGCTCGGCTCGACCATGACGTAGTGACGGCCCCAGGCCAGAGACATGTCCCCTCCTCAGCGGTGCTCAAAGATTGTCAGACAATCTGACAGAGATAGTGTGGCCTACCAGAACCGTCCGAGCAAGCCGAACGCCAGGAGCCACCGCGATGACCCAGGTCAGTGAGGGCAAGGCGCCGTTCGGCACGCTCCACGTCGAACACGCCTCCACCGTCGACCGGGTGGCCGAGGAGCTGCGCCGCGCGGTCTTCGACGGCGAACTGGAGTCCGGTACGCCGCTGCGTGAGGTCGCGCTGGCCGCCTCGCTGGGTGTCTCCCGGCCCACCGTCCGGGAGGCCCTCACCGTGCTCGTGGCCGAGGGCCTGGCCACCCGTGAACCCAACCGCGGCGTCTCGGTGGCCACGCCGGAAGCGGCCTCAGTGCGCGACGTGTGCGCGGCCCGGCTGGTGCTCGAGGGTGCCGGCATCCGCTGCTGGCACGAAGCCGACGACGAGCAGCGCACCTTGGTGCGCACCACGCTCGAGGCCTACATCGGCGCGATCGACGCCGACGCGTCCTACCAGGAGCTCAACGAGCGGCACCTCGCCTTCCATGTCTCGCTGGTGGGGTTGACCGGCTCCCCGCGGCTGGTCGCGATGCAGGAGAACCTCGTCGTCGAGCTCAAGCTCGCGCTGGCCCAGGTCGACCGGATCCGACGCAACGCCCACGACCAGGCCGACTCCCACGCGCGGCTGGTCCGGCTCCTCGAGCGCGACGACGTCGACGCGGCGTACGCGTTCCTGGTCCGGCACCTCGCCGATGCCGAGGAGGAGATCATCGAGGCGTTGGGACTGGACTGACAGACTGACCCGCGTGGTTCGCTTCCTCAGCTGGCTCATCACCACCGCCATCGCGCTGGCCGTGGCCACCTGGCTCATCTCCGGGATCTACTTCGACGGCCCGACCCACGGGATGGAGGAGATCAAGCACAAGCTGGTCCCGCTCCTCCTGGTCGCTCTGATCCTCGGCGTCGTGACCTCGTTCGTGAAGCCGATCCTCACGATCCTGTCGATCCCGTTCATCCTCATCACCCTGGGCCTGTTCCTCGTGGTGATCAACGCGGCGATGCTCGGCCTCACCGCCTGGCTGGCAGGCCTGTTCGACATCGGCTTCCACGTCACCGGCTTCTGGCCCGCGGTCGGCGGCGCGATCGTGATCACGATCGTGACGTGGATCGTCGACGGCCTGATCGGGGAGTCCCGATAGCCCCGGCGCTGCCACCACCACGCACGCCCGGTCACTATGCGATCGGGCTGGTCTGTCTCGGGAACATCTGCCGCTCCCCCACGGCCGACGTGGTGCTCGCCCAGCGCGTCGACGACGTCGGGCTCGCCGGGCGAGTCACCGTGAGCAGCTGCGGCACGGGCGACTGGCACGTCGGGCAGCCGATGGACGAGCGGGCCGCGGCCGTGCTGCGAGCTCACGACTACGACCCGTCGCAGCACCGCGCGCAGCAGCTCTCGGAGTCGTGGCTGGACAACCACGACCTCGTGCTGGCCATGGACCGGACGAACGTGCGCGACATCGGCGTCGTCGACCACCAGGCAGATCCAGGGCGGATCCGGCTGTTCCGCGACTTCGACCCGGTCGAACCCGGTGGCGACGTGCCGGACCCGTACTACGGTGGTGCGGACGGCTTCGAGGAGGTGCTGGCGATGGTGGAGCGAACCTGTGCAGCGCTTGTCTCGGCCCTCCAGCGACTGCCCGGCCTCGACGACCGGCTCGAACGGCAGTGACCCGCCAACCCGGTGTCGCCCGGCACGCGGAAGAGCTCCTCGGCTCGGCCGTCGTCGCGACCGCGCCGCTCGCCGGCGGTGACACGTCTGCCGCGACCAAGCTGCGCCTCTCCGACGGCACCACGGCGATCATGAAGACCCACGCGCACCCTCCTGCGGGCTTCTTCGCCGCCGAGGCGCACGGGCTGCGCTGGCTCGGTGAGGCCACCGCCGACGGCGGCGTCGCGATCCCCGAGGTGCTCGCCGTCGACGACGGCTGCCTGATCCTGCGATGGGTCGAGCCGGGCAAGGTCTCCGGCGATGCCGCCGTGGGCTTCGGCCACGCGCTGGCCGCGACGCACGCGGCCGGTGCGCCGTCGTACGGCGGCGAGAGCGACGGCTTCATCGGCAAGCTGCCGCTGCCGAACTCGCCGTGCGCCTCGTGGGCGGAGTTCTACGCCGTACGCCGCGTGCTGCCCTACCTCAAGCTGGCCCGCGACCGCGGAGCGGTCACCGACGTCGAGGCCGGGCTGGTCGAGGGAGTGATCGGCAAGCTCACCACGCTGCTCCCCGAGGAGCCGCCGTCCCGGCTGCACGGTGACCTCTGGAACGGCAACGTGCTCTGGGGCCAGGAGAGCCGAGTGTGGCTGATCGACCCGGCGGCGTACGGCGGCCACCGCGAGCTCGACCTGGCGATGCTGGCGCTGTTCGGGCTGCCGCACCTGCCCCGGGCGCTGGAGGCCTACCAGGAGAGCACCCCCCTGGCCGAGGACTGGGAGGAGCGGGTGCAGCTGCACCAGCTGTTCCCGCTGCTGGTCCACGCCGCTCTGTTCGGCGGCGGCTACGGCGCACGCGCCGCGCAGGCCGCCGCGCGGTACGCCTGACCGATGCCCGACCAACGCGTGGCCACCAGCGCCGCACTCTCAGCGCCGACTCAGGCCCGACTGGCACAGTAGCCCCGTGAACAACGCCCCGGCGGCCAAGCAACGCGTGCTCGTGGTCGACGACGACAAGGCCGTCCGCGAGTCACTGCGTCGCTCGCTGGAGTTCAACGGGTACGACGTATCGGTCGCCGCCGACGGTGCCGAGGCCTTGGCGGGACTGGGGGCGGCCGGCCCCAACTCGGCGCCGGACGTCGTCGTGATGGACGTGATGATGCCGCGGCTCGACGGCATCGAGACAACCCGTGCGTTGCGGGCCGCGGGCAACGACGTACCGATCCTGGTCCTGACCGCGCGCGACGCGGTGGGAGACCGGGTCGAGGGGCTCGACGCCGGCGCCGACGACTACCTCACCAAGCCGTTCGCACTCCAGGAGCTGCTGGCCCGGCTGCGGGCCCTGCTACGACGAGCGACCGTGCCGGCGGGTGAGGAGGACGAAGTGCTCTCCTTCTCCGACCTGTCGATGGACATCGCCACCCGCGACGTACGCCGCGGCGGCCGTGCGATCGAACTGACCCGGACCGAGTTCACCCTGCTCGAGATGTTCCTGCGCCGCCCCCGCCGGGTGCTCGAGCGCAGCTTCATCCTCGAAGAGGTCTGGGGATACGACTTCCCGACCACCGCCAACTCGCTCGAGGTCTACGTCGGCTACCTGCGCCGCAAGACCGAGGCCGAGGACGAGCCACGGCTGATCCACACCGTCCGAGGCGTCGGCTACGTCTTGAAGGAAACGTGACCGTCCTCCCGACGTTCGGCGCGGAGGGTCGCTGGCACTACCGCCGGTCGCTGGCGAGCCGGGTGGCCATCCTCACCGCGATGGCCGTCGGCGTGACGGTAGCCGTGGTGGCGCTCGGCGCCTACATCACGGTGCGGATGCAGTTGCAGTCCTCCCTGGACAATTCGCTGGTCGACCGCGCTCAATCGACCGCGCGCGCCGTCGACGACCAGGTCGACCGGCTGATCCAGGGTGGCGGCGCGACTCAGACCTACCTGCTCCCTGCCTCCGATGTCCGGATCGGCTACATGCGGTACGACGGACAGTCCGGCTTCACCGATCGGGGTGAGGTGATCCGCCTCGACGACCATGAGGAGAAGGTCGCCGACGGCGAGACCCGGCGGAGCGTGCGCACGGTGCGGGCCGGTGGCGTCGACTACCGGGTGGTGGCGGTGCCGATCAAGGGGCTGCCCGGCTACGCGCTCGTGGTCGCCCAGTCGCTCGAGCCGCAGCAGCAGGTGCTCACCAAGCTCGGCCTGGTCACCCTGCTGTTCGGCATCGCGGGGATGATCATCGCGGGCATCGCCGGCTGGGGGGTCGCGCGCAACGGCCTGCGACCGGTGCGCCGGCTCACCGCGACCGCCGAGGACATCGCGCGGACGGAGCGGCTCGCGCCGATCCCGGTCGAGGGCGACGACGAGGTCGCCCGGCTCGCCTCGGCGTTCAACCAGATGCTGGCCTCACTGGCCGCCTCGCGCGACCGGCAGCGCCGGCTCGTCGCCGACGCCGGCCACGAGCTGCGGACCCCGCTCACCTCGCTGCGGACCAACATCGACCTGCTCACCCAGGCCGGCACCTCGCTGCCCGAGGACGCGCGGGCCGAGCTGCTCGACGACGTACGCGCCCAGCTCGAGGAGCTCACCAACCTGGTCGGCGACCTGGTCGAGCTGGCTCGCGACGAGCCAGCGGCCTCGGTGATCGCCACCGTCGAGCTGCACGAGGTGCTCGACCATGCCGTGGCCCGGGTCCGCCGCCGGGCGCCATCGCTGTCGTTCGAGGTCGATTCCGAGCCGTGGTACGTCGAAGGCGACGCGGCCGCGCTCGAGCGCGCACTGACCAACCTGCTCGACAACGCCGCGAAGTGGAGTCCCCCCGGCGGCACCGTCCGCGCCTCGCTGCACGGCGGCTTGATCACCGTGGACGACGAGGGCTCGGGGATCTCCGAGGTGGACCTGCCCCATGTCTTCGAACGCTTCTACCGCTCCATGGACTCTCGCGCGATGCCCGGCTCTGGGCTCGGCCTCTCGATCGTCGCCCAGGTGACCGAGCGGCACGCCGGCACCGTCGAGGCCGGCCAGTCGCCGTCGGGCGGGACCCGGATGACGCTGCGGCTGCCCGGTGCCGCCTCGCCCAAGCCGGCCGAGCCGCCGGCCGAGGTGCGCAAGCCCGAGCGGACCAACGCCTGAGCGGTGGCTGAGCTACTGGCCCTTGGAGTTCGGGTCGCGCCAGGAGCGCTCGAAGGGCAGCCGCCAGGCGTACGGCGCCACCAGTTGGTGGATCGCATTGGGCCCCCACGAGTCGGGGGCGTACGCGCGGACCGGCGGCGGGCTCTGCAGCAGCGGCATCGACTTCTCCCAGAGGGTCTCGATGCCTGCGGCCGTCGTGAACAGCGTGTGGTCGCCGCGCATCGCGTCGAGGATCAGGCGCTCGTACGCCTCGAGCACCCCCACGGAGGAAGCGGTCTCGTGGGTGGCGAACTGCATCGACAGCTTCTCCAGCTGCATGCCCGGGCCGGGCCGCTTGCCGTAGAACGACAGCGACATCCGGGACTGGTCGGCCAGGTCGAAGGTCAGGTGGTCGGGACCCTGCATGCCGGCGTTCGATCCCGCCGGAAACATCGACAGCGGCGGCTCCTTGAACGCGATCGAGATGATCCGGGCACCCTCGGCCAGCTTCTTGCCGGTGCGCAGGAAGAACGGGACACCGGCCCAGCGCCAGTTGTCGATCTCGATGCGTAGCGCAATGAAGGTCTCGGTGTCGGAGTACTCCGCGACCTCCTCCTTCCCGCGGTAGCCGTTGTACTGGCCGCGGACCACGTCGTGCGGCTCGATCGGCTTCATCGAGCGGAAGACCTTGAGCTTCTCGTCGCTGATCGGACCCGGCAACAGGGAGGTGGGCGGCTCCATCGCCATGAACGCCAGCACCTGCATCAGGTGGGTGACCACCATGTCGCGGTAGGCGCCGGTCGACTCGTAGAAGCTGGTGCGCCCCTCGAGGCCGAGCGTCTCCGGCACGTCGATCTGCACGTGCTGGATGAAGTTGCGGTTCCAGATCGGCTCGAACAGCCCGTTGGCGAACCGGAACGCGAGAATGTTCTGGGCCGCCTCCTTGCCGAGGAAGTGGTCGATCCGGAAGATCTGCGACTCGTCGAAGACTTGGTGCACCTCGCGGTTGAGGGCGACGGCAGAGTCGAGATCGGTGCCGAACGGCTTCTCCATGATGATCCGCGACCGCTCGACCAGGCCTGCCTCCTCGAGCTGGTGGATCACGTCGAGCGCGGCCTTGGGCGGCACCGAGAGGTAGTGGAGCAGGCGTACGTCGCCCTCGACGCCGAGCTCCGCCTCCGCCTTGTGCACGGCCTCGGCCAGCGCGTGCGGCCCCTCGGACTGCCGGACGTAGGAGATCATCGACGCGAACTTCTCCCACTTGCCGTCGTCGAGCTGGCCCTTGCCGAACTCGGCGCACGCGCCGTAGGCGAGTCGGATGAACGACTCGGTGTCGATCTCCTCCAGGGAGGTGCCGACGATCCGGCACTCCTTGAGCAGCCCGGCCTGGGTCAGCCGGAGCAGCCCGGGCAGCAGTTTGCGCTTGGCCAGGTCACCAGTGGATCCGAAGAGCACGATGACGTGCGGTGCCGTCACCCCATCGACGCTAGAGCTCACAAGTTGCCACGGTATTACCTGCTCTTACGTGCCGTCGAACAGTTCCAGCGTCCGGAGCAGCCGTTCGGCCTTCAGCCGCGACTCGGCGTACTCGTCCTCGACGTTGGTGTGCACGGTGATCCCGCCGCCGGTGCCGAGCCGATAGGACGCTCCGTCGTGCGCGGGATCGGCGGTCGTGAGGGTCCTGATCACCACCCCGAGGTCGGCGCGACCGTCGCCGGAGAGCCAACCGAACGCGCCGGCGTACGCGCCCCTCGGCGTGCTCTCGACGGCCTCGATGATCTCCATGGTCCGCAGCTTCGGCGCGCCCGTCATCGAGCCGGCGGGGAACAGCGAGCGGAGCGCCTCGACCGTCGAGACCTCGTCGCGGAGCCGGCCGCGGACCGTCGAGACCAGTTGATGGACGGTCGGGTACGACTCGACCGCGAGCAGCGCCGGCACCTCGACGGTGCCCATCTCGCACACCATGCCGAGGTCGTTGCGGAGCAGGTCGGTGATCATCAGGTTCTCGGCCCGGAACCGGGGCTCGGTGGCCAGCGCCCGCCGTAGCTCTTCGTCCTCGTCCGGTGTCGCGCCGCGCGGCGTCGTGCCCTTGATCGGCTTGGTCTCGAGCGTGCGGCTGCCGGTGTCCTCGTCGCGGGTCACCAGCGCATAGCGCTCCGGCGACGAGCTCAACAGCCACCCGCGAGCGCCCTCGACGTCATGCTGGAGGAATCCGGCGTACGGCGCGGGGTTGAGCTCGCGCAGCCTGAGGTACGCCGTGACCGGGTCGAGGTCGGACGTCGCGTCGAGCCGGTACGTCAGGTTCACCTCGTAGCTGTTGCCGGCGTGCAGCTGCTCCTGGACCTGGGCGAAGGCTTCGGCGTAGGCGCCTGGAGGAGTTTCACCGGCCGGCCGGTGAAACTCACGCTTGTTGTCGGAAGGTTCGTGCGACAAGCGTGAGTTTTGTACGCCAGCTCGGTGCTCGAACAGCCGAATCCGGCTCGGCCGCATCCAGACGGCGTCGGGTACGTCGGCGCCGGGTGCGCCGACCAGCGCCGGCAGGTCGGGGCGGCATGCGTAGCCGAAGTAGCCGAACCACTGGTCGCGGCTCGAACCCTGTCCGAGCTCGTCGGCGAGCACCCCGAAGATGTCGGAGCCCACGACCTCGGCCTCGCCGTCCGCGTGCCGGAGCACGGTTCGGGTCGCCGCGGAGTAGGTCAGCGATACGTCGTCCGGCTCGAGCATCCCGATGATCGAACGGCGCCCCGACCAGTCGCGGGCGCCGCCGCCGTCGAGCCAGACGCAACGCTGGTGCTCGGCTGCGACCTCGTCGAAGACCTTGACGACACTCGTGCCGCCGCTCATGTCGACGCCCCGTCCAGGAAGTTCGCGACCAGCGCCGCACCGTGCTCGGACAGGATCGACTCGGGATGGAACTGCACGCCCTCCTGCGGCAAGGTTCGGTGCCGCACGCCCATCACGACGTCACCCCCGGCGTCCGCTGCGGTCACCACCAGTTCGTCGGGCAGGTCCAGCGCCGCGAGCGAGTGGTAGCGCACCGCCGCGAACAACTGCGGCAGCCCCGTGAACACGCCTGCCCCGTCGTGCCGGATCCGCTCCACGACCCCGTGCGCGGGGGCGACCCGGTCGACCGTGCCGCCGTACGTCGTGACCAGGCCCTGCATCCCCAGGCAGACGCCCAGCACCGGTCGGCTCCCGGCGAGCAGGACCTCGCGACCCACCGCGAAGTCGACGGGGGACGCGGGAGTCCCCGGCCCGGGCGAGAGCACGACGTGGGAGTGCCGCAGCACCTCCTCGGGGGTGACGTCGTCGTGCTGCACCACGGCCGGCAGCACCCCGGTCACCGAGGCGACGAGATGGACCAGGTTCCACGTGTAGGAGTCGTGGTGGTCGACGACCACGACGTCCGGACGCGTCACCTGCTCACGATAGGGGGACCCACGCTCCGCGACGCATCACGCGGTCCACCTGCAGGTCGTCGGAGAGCTCGACGAGGTCGGCCCAGGCGCCGGGCTCGATCACGCCCAGCTTACCGGGGTAGGGATCGCGCGCGCCGGAGAGCTTCATCAGTTCGCCGTTGTCCGCCGTGGCCATCTTCAGCACCTCGAAGGGCGTGTACCAGCGCGTCATCTTCACCAATTGCGCCCCCTGGTTCGTGGCGCCCGTGGGGCTATGCATCACGTCCGTGCCCCAGGCGGTCTTCACCTTGTACTTCTTCGCCAGGACAAAGGCGCGGTCGGTGCCCTCGGAAACCAGCAGCTGCTTCTTGCGCGCTTCGCCGGTCTTGGGGTTGGCGTGCTCATCGTCCAGGAAGGGCTGCAGGCTCCACCACACCCCTTTTTCGGCCATCAGCTTCACCACCTCCTCATCGGCCAGCTGCCCATGCTCGATGCACTTCACCCCGTTCTCGATGGCGAAACGGATGGCACGCGGCGTGTAAGCGTGCACGGTGACGTAGGTGCCCCAGTTCTCNNTCGGCCCAGGCGCCGGGCTCGATCCGGCCGACCCCGGGCAGGCGGAGCATCGCGGCCGGAGTCGACGTGACCGCCGCGAGCCCCTCGGGCAGCGGGATACCGGCCAGCGACGTGGCCGTCCGCAGGGAGTCGCCCAGCGTGGCGGTCGACCCGGCGATGGCGCCGGTCGAGGCGAGCCGAGCCACGCCGTCGCGGACGCCGACCGACAGCCCACCCAGGTGGTATTCGCCGTCGGCGGCACCCGCGGCCGCCATCGCGTCAGTCACCAGAGCGGTCCGGTCGGGGCGCCAGGCGAGCGCCAGCATCGCCGGGTGCACGTGCACCCCGTCGGCGACGAGCTCGAGGTACGCCGACGACTCGAGCAGCGCGGCGACCGGCCCCGGGTCGCGGTGGTGCAGCGGCGGCATCGCATTGAACAGG
>DOWL01000142.1:12945-13369 GCA_003519585.1 Nocardioides sp.
GGCGCCGGCGTCGAGGGCAGCGCGGGTCTGGTCGTACGTCGCATCGGTGTGGCCCACCGCGACGACCACCCCTGCGGCCACCAGCGTCGAGATCGCCTGGAGCGCGCCCGGGAGTTCCGGAGCGATGGTCACCATGCGCAGGTGTCCACCGGCTGCCTCGATCAGGCGAGCGACATCGCCCGGCGTCGGCGCGATCAACCGCCCTGCCTCGTGAGCTCCGGCCCGCCGCGGGCTCAACCACGGTCCCTCCAGGTGGATGCCCGCGACGACCCCACGGTCGGCGAGCGTCGCGAGCGAGGCGCACGACGCGGCGAGGGCGTCGATCGAGTCGCTCACCAGGCTCGCGACCACGCTGGTGGTGCCGTGGTCGAGGTGGGTCTCGACGACCCGTGCCACGGCCTCGGGCGAGCCACCGTCGAACGAC
>DOWL01000142.1:13479-14347 GCA_003519585.1 Nocardioides sp.
GTCGAACGACGCCCCGCCGCCGCCGTGGACGTGCACGTCCACGAAGCCGGGGACGACCAGCCCCGCCACCGACCACGACGGCCGCTCGGGCGGCGTTCCGGAACCGGCAGTGAGCACGCGTTTACCGTCGATCACGACCCAGCCGTCGACGACGATCCCGCTGGGTAGCGCCAGGGCGCCGGCTGCGAGCACGCGCGCCCCGAGCGGCAACGGCTGATCAGGCACTCGTCTCCCCCGCCACGAAGTCGATCGGTCGCTCAGAAGGTAGTGGAAGCGGGCGGCCGATGTGACACCCGGCCGTGTTACCGGGCCGTGACAGGGTGGCCGCATGATCTTCATCGCTGCCAGGTTCCGCGTCCTGCCCGACCACGCCGACGCGTGGCCCGAGATCACCCGCTCGTTCACCGAGGCCACCCGCGCCGAGCCCGGCAACCTGTGGTTCGACTGGTCCCGCAGCGTCGAGGACCCGCAGGAGTACGTCCTGCTGGAGGCCTTCCAGGACGACGCCGCGGCCGCCCACGTGCAGTCCGACCACTTCAAGGCGGCCCAGGCCGAGCTGCCGGCGTACCTCGAGGAGACCCCGCGGATCCTCAATACGCTGCTGGAGGGCACCGAGTGGAGCGAACTCGGGGAGCTGGCCGTCGAGCGCTAGGGCGTGAAGGGGCCCGATGGCGCTGGGGGGCAGTCGCCATCGGGCCCTGAGTCCATTCGACCATCTTCGGATCGAATCCGCAGCCAAAACCGCGGGTCGTGCCGAAAGATCCGGACCAGTTCACCCAGAAGCAACCTTCAGCCGCCGGTGGGCGCCAGGAGCAGGTCGGAGACCAGTCGGTGGAGCAGCTCCTGGCCGTGCTCGGTGAGGATCGAC
>DOWL01000142.1:14476-24919 GCA_003519585.1 Nocardioides sp.
TGGCCGTGCTCGGTGAGGATCGACTCGGCGTGGAACTGGATGCCGCGGTAGTGCGGTCCGGCCAGCAGGTGGATGTCACCGGTCTCCGGATCGGCCTCGACGTGGATCCCGTCGGGCAGCACCGTGTCAGGCCCGACCCGGCCCACGAAGGTGTTGTAGAAACCCACCCGCTCGGTGCGGCCGTCGATCTGCACCGGCGACTGCGTGCCCTGGAAGACGATGTCCTTGTAGGCCAGCGGGAGTCCCAGCTCGTGGCAGAGGGCCTGGTGGCCCAGGCACACCGCGAGGAAGGGCTGCCCCTGCTCCAGCAGCCGTGCAGTAGCGGCGCGAAGGGTGAGCATCTTGGGGTCGGCGTCGTCGCGCGGGTCGCCGGGTCCCGGACCGACGATCACCAGGTCGTAGCCGTCGAGGCAGCCCTCGGCGTACTCGTCGTAGCGCACCACGGTGCTGGTGAGACCGAGCACCCCGAGCACGTGGCGGAGCATGTTGACGAAGTCGTCCTCACCGTCGAGCACGACGACCGTCTTGCCGGCCAGCCCCGGGTCGGGCCGCTCCCCGGCCTGGTCGGCGAGCCAGAACGTCGAGAGCCGCCGGTTGCGCTGGTTGAGGGTGAGCAGAACGTCCTCGTCGCTGACCAGTTCGGCGACGTTGGCGCTCGACGCCGGCGCGGGGGGCACCAGGCCGAAAGCACTGAGGATGCCGCTCGCCTTGGCGTGCGTCTCGGCCACCTCGTACGCCGCGTCGGAGTCGCGCACCAACGTCGCCCCGGCGGTGACCGTGAGCCGGCCGTCGAGGTCGACGTCGGCGGTGCGGATCACGATCGGGCTGTCGACGACCGGTCCGCCCTCGGCGTCGCGGCCGAGCACCGCGAGGGCGGCGCCGTAGTAGCCGCGCCCCTCGGTCTCGTACTGCTTGATCAGCCGGCAGGCGTTCTCGACCGGTGAGCCGGTCACGGTGGCGGCGTACATGGTGTCGCGCAGGACCTCGCGCGGATCACGGTCGGTGCGGCCGGCGAGGAGGTACTCGGTGTGGATCAGCCGGCTCATCGGCTTGAGGAACGGGCCCAGCACCTGCCCGCCTTCGTGGCAGATGTCGCACATCATCTTGAGCTCTTCGTCGACGACCATGAAGAGCTCGTAGATCTCCTTCTCGTCGTGCAGGAACTCCAGCAGCTTCGGCTGCAGTCCATCGACCGACTCCCCCGCACGGGGCAGCCTGAACGTGCCGCTGATCGGGTTCATCCGGACGTCGCCGCCGTGGATGGACACGTGGCGCTCGGGGCTGGCGCCGATGAGATAGCGGTCGCCGGTGAAGAACAGGAAGGTCCAGTACGCCCCGCGCTCGCGCTCGAGGAGCCGCTTGAGCACCGACAGCGCCGGCCCAGGCCCCCAGTCGGCGACGGTGGCGCGGTAGTGCCGGCCGATGACGAGGTTGGCGCCCTCGCCCTGGCCGATCTCGTCCTTGATGATCGCGTCGACGAGCTTGGCGTACTCCTCGTCGTCGGTGTCGAAGCCGCCGCGGTCGGAGAACTCGACGCCGGTGTCGTCGATCGCGGCCACGACCTCCTCGACCGAGAACTCCAGCTCGGTCTCGACGTCCACCACGACCAGCGGGGTGCCGTCGTCGTGCGCCTCGAAGCCGCGCTCCCTCACCTGCCGGAAGGGCACCGCCAGCAGTCGGTCCGCGATATGTCCCTCCTCGGGCACGCCGCTCTCGAGGGGTACGTCGAGCAGCGACTCGTCGACCCGCCGCTGGCCGCCGACCAATCCGACGGTGTCGCGGTCGCCCGCGCGGGTGGACCGCCGGATGATCGCCCACGCCTCGTGCCCCTGGAGCGCGGCGATCGCGGCCCGGGCATCAGCTGAGGCGTTCATGGCGGAAGCCTAGATGTGCCTCCCGTGAGGCCCTCAGCCGAGTCGGAGCGTGAACTTCTCGGAGACGCAGCCGTGCAGGACGAGGTTGCCGAGCTCACGGGTGCGGCGGAGGTGGTCGATGCCGGTGACCTGCACCGGCTTGCGCGCGAACCGCTTCGGCACGAACACCTCGAGCGCGCAACGACCCTGGTCTCCGGCGTGGGTCCCCGCGAGCACGAGCTTGCCCTTGCGGCCGTCGGAGGTCAGCCGGGTGATCGTGCCCGGCACGGACCGTGGGATCGGGCGGCCGAGCACGTCGGCGAACGCCGGGTCGGGCGGCGACATCACCTGGTCGGGACAGGTGTAGCGGTTGAGGCTGGGCGAGACCGGTGCCGGCTGCCCGCCGGGCTGGTTCACCACGTGCGGGTCGCCGCAGGCCTGCTTCCAGTCCCACCACGCGCCGCCGTACTGCGCGGCATCCTCGGCGGCGGCGTACCGCTCGATCTGGTCGGACGCGTCGACCGGGCGGTCGGGCCAGAATCCCCACTCGCCGCCCCAGACGGTGACGCCGTGCTGCCGGGCCACCTTCTGGGCGCTGGCGAAGCCGCCGGCGATGCTGTTCGCCGAGAGGGATTCGCCGTAGATGTGCGGTGCGAAGACGAGGTTCTTGTCCTTTGTGAATCCCGGACTCGGGACCGGGACGCTGCCGAACGCCGACCAGAGGACGCTCGGCTCCCAGAACACGATGTGGTGGAAGCCGCCACCGGCCTTCTCCCCCGCGCGGATCGCGCTGATCGCGCGGCCGTAGAACGCCCCGAGGTCGGTGGTGCCGTTGGCGTCCTGCTCCAGACCGAAGCCGGGCTCGTTGAGCAGGTCGAAACCCGCGACGGCGCGAGACTTCGCGAAGTCGCGCGCCAGCCGGCCCCAGGTGTCGACGAGGTGGGTCTGAATCCCGTTGGTGTCGTCCCAGAAGTGCTGCCAGGCGTGGGTCACCGCTGGCGCCAGCTCGCGCTCGCCGCGCCGGCAGGTGGAGGCGCCGTCGGTGATCGTCGCCCACGCGGGCGCGCCGTCCCACCCGTTGTTGGGTGCGGATCCCGCCGGGCAGGTGACGTCCTGCGGGGTGTCGACCGCGATCCCATAGGCGTCCTGGTGCATGTCGATCACGACGTACAGGTCATAGCTCGCGGCCCACCGGACCGCCTGCTTGATCTGCGCGACGTACGCCGTGTCGTACGCACCGGGCGTCGGCTCGAGCTTGGACCAGCTCACGATCAGCCGGACGCTGTTGAAGCCCAGCTTGGCGATGTCCCGGAAGTCGCGCTCGGTCAGCGGGACCGTGGGCGGCAGGCTCGGGTTGGCCTGGAAGTACTCACCGAGCTGGTTGACGTTGACCCCGCGCAGCAGCACCTGCGCGCCGCGCCGGTCGCGGATCGCGGCCTTCTTGCCGTGGGTCGCGTGCAGCTTCGGCAGCGGGCGGTCGTCGGACTTGGATGAGGAAACCGCCGGAGGCGCGGGCGCGGAGTGCGCGGCGGTAGGAGTGAGCAATGTCGCCGACAGCGCAGCGACCAGGACGAGGGATCGGAACACGGCCGAAGTGTAGAGAACACGTTCTAGAAACCGTCTCCCCCGATCTGGGCTAGGGAAGGCCGGACCGCCGAACAATCGCAGCAGCTTCCGAGATTCCTAAGTGGTCCCACCGCGCACGAAGCTAGGAGTGCCGGCCCGGTCGGCACTATGCGAAGCACCAGCCGGCGAGGTGTCGCAGATCGTTCGCCGACCCCCGCGTGGGACGTTCAGGGAGCGAGCCTTCACCGAACGGTGGGGGCGACGCTTGGGCGATACGGCGAACCCACGAGGTCTTCTCAAGCGAGTGCACCCAGGTCGCCCAGCGTCCATCGGCGCGAGGCTGAACCTGGTTGCTGATCTCGGCAGCAGTGGGCTGCCGTTGGAACACGCCAGAGAGGTACTCAGCCAACGCATAAGCGCGCCCGTCAATCTCACACACGTCGTGGACATGCACGGTGATCCAGCGGTCAGGATCCAGGCGGACCGCCCACACATCACCGGGCGCGACGGGTCCGTCGCCTGTCGATGGGACTCCCTTGGGCTCCTTTGGTGTGAACGCGCGAACTCGCGCTGCCAAGGCTCCGTCCAGGGTCTCCTTGGCGGTCGGTGTCGGCGTAGGTCGTGGTCCGTCGAGGTCGACCTCGGGGATCTCCAAGCCGACGAACAGCTGGTCCCACACGTCGCGGCGGACGCCATGGTCGCCGACGCTGGTGCTCCACCAGGCGAGCGGCGCCTGAACCTCGACGCGTCCAGAGGGGCGCAGATCTCGCTCTACGTACGAGGTGAAGCGCTCGGCCAGCCCGGGCCGATCGGCCGGCGCCAGGACGCCGATCAACGCGAGGTCTTCGAGCACTCGACCCGGAGTACGCGGCCCGCGGAGGATCTTGGCCGCGGCGATGGCCTTGCCAGCAGCAGCGTGTCGGGTGCCATCCGGAAGGCCGCGGAGTACGGCGACGATCGCGCCGAGCGCCCATCGGTCGTACACGCTCGGTGTGGGTCGCTCGACGTCGAGGTGACCAAGCCAGCCGAGCGCCTGGGCGTACCCGGTGGGCACCCCGTCGAGTGGCGTGCCATCGGTCAGGCGATAGGCCCACTCCTCGATCGTCTGTGCGATCTCCATGCGGAAACCGCACACCGCGCACACCGCGGACTCCGACTCGCTGGGGGTTGTGTATTGGTGGTCCGGCAACGACTGGGCAAGCAGTAGTCCCGGCAAGGGACAACGCCAGGCCGCTGGTGCCGACCAAAGGCCAGCCACGAAGACTCCTGCGGCAGCGGTGACGGACCACGCAGCTGCGTGGGTGCGCAAACCTTCAAGCACTGCATCGTGCTCGGGTCGCTCGATCGCATCAGGATCCCTGCCCGATGCACTCAGCGCCTCGACCAGTGATAGATACCGCGGCTGGCTCGGAACCCGATGCCACACCCCGCCGACTCGGTCGTCCCACCCGTAGGGGCTGGCCTTGCGCAGCACATGCCACCGCGCCAGCGCGTCCCCGGTTTCCGGCTCGTGCGTCGGGGAGATCCGCCAACCACTGGTCATCCGGCGATGCCCACGGCAGTCTTCGCGAGGCGCTTCGTTGCCATACGCCCAACGCTGCTGCGAAGTGCATCGGAGCACCGGTCTGCGAGTGCACTAGCCCTTCGACGCCATGCGCCCAACGGCCACCTCAGAGGCCGAGCTGGCGCTCGCAGTTGCTCCAGGCGCGCAAGGCGTAGCGGGCGTACCAGTCCTCGTGGCGGGAGTCGGGGTGCTCGCCGTCGACGAGGTTGGACAGGTGCTTCTTGGCGTACGACGGCCAGTCGGCGACGCAGGTCTGCGGTCGGTCGGCGGCCAGTCGCTTGATCCAGCCGGCGTACTTCTTGGTGGCCGCGACCTGGGGACCGTTGTCGCCGGTGAACTTGCGGAAGGGCAGGAAGAACAGGATGGGCGTGCCGTCGGGGATGGTCGCGATGGTGGTACGGAAGTCGTGCTCGAAGTAGCCGCGGCTGCGGTTGGTGCCGAGCTCGATGATCACCTGATCGGGGTCGCCGTGGTTGGCGCGGAACCAGTCCAGTCGGCCCGGCAGCTCGTCGAGACGGCGGCCGGGGCGCAGGTCGAGGATCCAGCCCTTGTGCCGCGCGTGCAGCTCGTCGTCGGCGCGCCAACTGACCGAGTCGCCGGTCATGAAGGTGCCGCCGAGGTCCTGGGGCCGCGGAGGACCCTGCCGGATCACACAGACGCCGCCCTGCATCACCCAGCCGGCGCGGTAGGAACAGTTGAACCGGTTGCGGTCCACGGCCGCCTTGCTGAGCGAGACGTTGTGCCGCTTCGCGAGCTTCTGCAGCTTCTTGATCCGGCGCGGGGAGATGCACTCGTCGTAGTGCCCCTCCTCCTCGGTGTGGTTGACGTACGTCGCCGAGCGGTTCAGGCACTGCGGAGCATGCGGCACCACCTGGCGGAACCGGTCGGGGTTGGAGGCGCAGATGTTGATCTCGCCGATCCAGACCCGGCCGAGCGCCGTACACCGGCGGGAGTTGATGGGCTGGCCGTACGCCGCCCCGCCGCGTCCGGGCCGCTCGCACAGTTCGGCGTCACGGCCCTCCTTGTACATCCGCGCGCCCGAGACGCACCTGTGTCGCGCGCAGCCCTGGCCCTGGACGAAGACCCGACCGGTCAACGCGCAGTCGCTGGCGTTCAGCCGCCGGTCGACGGCCGACGACGCGCTCGCGTTGGAGGGGAGGACGACGGGGAGCACCGCAGCCAGTCCTACGACGAGCAGCAGCGCGACGACGCTGCGCAGGGCCAACATGGGCGTCTCCAGGGCGAGGTCGACGGGAGCCAGCGCGGAAACCTTGCCACAGCAGGCCAAGTCGTCCGGAATCGTCGGACCCGGTGGTCTTACGATGGTGGCCAGCGCGTGCGGATTTCGGTCGACTGTCTACCGATTTCCGAACGCGATGTGACCGCCCAGGGGTTTGCCCACCATCGTCGGCACCTGGTGCCGACCACGCTCGGCAGTCGACGATCGAGGGGCGGCAGTCCCGCTTCGAGAATTGGTCGACTGTCTACCTTCGTCCGAGGTGGCACGCCCACCTCAGCGACTAGGAGACCGTCGTGAGCAGCTGCGTGGCGCGGGTCAGCACGACGTAGAGGGTGGCGCGGCCGGTCACGGACTCGGCCTCGATCTCCTCGGGCCGGACCACCACGATGCCGTCGAACTCCAGTCCCTTGGTGTCGAGTCCGGTGAGGACGACCACGCGGTCCTCGCCGGAGGGCGCGACGGAGGAGTCGATCGCCGATCGTGCCCCAGGCGCGTCGGCGGCGAGCTCGGGCCACGACGCCAGCCAGGCGTTGGCTTCGGACCGGCGCGCGACCGGCACCACGATGCCGACCGTGCCGGAGACCTCACCGGCGACCTCGAGCACCGCCTGCCTGGTCGCTGCCTCGAGGTCACTGACGCCGGTGATCTCGCGCGGCATAACCCCCGTCGAGCGGACCGCGGTGGGCAGGTCGGCGTCGAGCCCGACCCGCTCGGCGTACGCCGCGGCGTATTCGTAGATCTCGGCGGAGTTGCGGTAGTTGGTGGAGAGGTGGAAGTCGTGCCGCTCCTTGTTCTCCAGTGCGGTCGCGCGCGCCTCGGCCGCCTCGGCGGGGTCTGGCCACGACGACTGCGCCGGATCGCCGACGATCGTCCACGATGCCGTCTTGCCGCGCCGGCCGACCATCCGCCACTGCATCGGGGTGAGGTCCTGGGCCTCGTCGACGAGGACGTGGGCGAACGGGTCGTCCTCGAGGCGGTACATCGGCGGCGCCCAGGCCCGGCCCGACGGTGCGAACTCACGGTCGGAGGCGGTCATCAGCTCCTGGACGTCGACGCCGCCGGTCAACAGGGAGGTCTCGTCGAGGTCGCGCTCGTCCTCGGTGCGGGTGGGTACGTCGCCGAGCGCGTAGCGCAGCTCGTCGATCAACGGCACGTCCTCGACCGAGAGGTCCGTGCCGGTGCCCCACGACTTGGTCAGCAGTCGCTGCTCCTCATGGCCGAGGAGGCCGTCGGACACCTGGGCGAGCAGGTCGGGGTCGCGCAGCCAGCCGAGCACGGTGGGTGCGTCGAGCGGGGGCCACCAAGCGAGCACGAAGTCGAGGAACTCGTCGTTGCCGAGCAGGTCGTCCTCGAACGCCTCGCGGCCCCGGTCGCGACCGCGCTCACCGCGGACCTGGCTCCACAAGGCGTCGATGAGCGCGCCGGCCACCCGCGGCAGCTGGCGGTTGCGGCGGCCCTGTGACATCAGCTGGCGACGAATCCGGCCGAGACGGCCGCGATCGAGGAGGAGTACGTCGTCGCGCCAGAAGATCCGGAACGACTCCGGGCTGCCCGGCGCCTGGAGCCGCGCGGCCCGGCGCAGCAGGGTGGCCATCCGGGCCGAACCCTTGATGTCGGCGATCGCGGGCTCGTCGTGGCGAGTGGCCCGGAGCCCGTCGACGACCTCACCCAGCGAGCGCAGCGCGACCGCGGTCTCGCCGAGGCTCGGCAGCACCCGCTCGATGTAGCGCATGAACACGCCGCTCGGGCCGACCACGAGGACGCCACCGCTCTCATAGCGGCGCCGGTCGGTGTAGAGCAGGTACGCCGCCCGGTGCAGAGCGACCACGGTCTTGCCGGTGCCGGGCCCGCCGCTGATCGAGGTGACCCCACGGCTGGGCGCCCGGATCGCGCGATCCTGCTCGGCCTGGATAGTGGCGACGATCGAGTGCATCGTCCGGTCGCGGGCCCGGGAGAGCTGGGCCATCAGGGCGCCCTCTCCCACGATCGGGAGCTCGACGCCGTCGGCCTCCAGCTCGGCCAGCGCCTCCGAGTCGAGCAACTCGTCCTCGACGCCCACCACCCGGGGGCCCGAGGAGCGCAGCACCCGGCGCCGTACGACGCGGCGCGGGTCGGCGGCCGTGGCTTGGTAGAAGACCGCCGCGGCCGGGGCGCGCCAGTCGATGAGCAGCGAGTCGCGGTGCTCGTCGCGCAGGCCGATCCGGCCGATGTAGCGCGGCTCCCGGTCGACGGAGTGCTGGAGGTCGAGGCGGCCGAAGACCAGCCCTTCGTGCGCCGCGTCGAGCTGCGCGATCCGACGTGCAGCCTGGTAGACCATCGCGTCGCGCTCGACCAAGCCACCCTCGTGACCCAGCTTGCCCCGGTTCTGACCCTCGCGCGCCAGCTGTTGGGCGTTGCGCGCGGACTCCTCCAACTGGAGGTAGACCCGGTCGACGAAGGCCTGTTCAGCCTCGATCTGTGCTTCGACCAGCTCGTCGTTCAATGAGTCGTCCCCTCGGCCCCACCCGTGCACTTCCCAGCCTTGCCGATTCGTGCGGCAAGCTCCCAAGCCTAACTCGCAATGGGGCGGGTGGAGTCATCCGTTCAGGTCAGGCACCGCCACCCGTGCGGATCAGGACGTGCGGGTCAGGAAGGCGGTCATCGCCGCCTTCGCCTCCTCGGAGGCGAAGAGGGAGGCGCTCAACGCGGCCATCTCCTCGCCACCGGCGTCGATCCGGGCCACCAGGCTGGCGTTGAGGATCCGCTTGGATTCCCGCAACCCCTGGGGTGCCCCGGTCGCGAGGCTGGCACACAGCGCCGCCACCTCCTCCGTGAGCCGGTCGGCGGGCACCGCGCTGGTCACCAGGCCGTACGCCGCCGCGTCGGTGCCGCTGAACACCTCGCCGCCCAGCGTCGTGAGGGCCGCGGCGCGCGAGTTCATGCGGTGCAGGACGGTGAGCGAGATGATCGCCGCAGCCAGCCCGAGCTTGACCTCGGTGAGCGCGAAGCTCGCGTCCTCGGCTGCGACGGCGATGTCAGCAGCGGCCACGATGCCGATGCCTCCGGCGCGGACCGGTCCGCCCACCTCCACGACCACCGGCTTGCTCATCGTCACGATCAGCCGCTGCAGGGCGACGATCCGCCGGGCACCTACCTCCATACCCTCCGTGCTCGCCTCGGACAGATCGGCGCCGGAGCAGAACACCCGACCCGACGAGCGGATCACCACGACCCGCACCGTCTCGTCGGCCGCGGCCGCCTCCAACCGCTCGAACAGCTCGGCGACCAGTTGCCGCGAGAGTGCGTTGCGATTGTGCGGGCTGTCCAGGGTGATCGTGGCGACCGCGTCGCCGACATCGAGGTGGACCAGCTCTGTCGCGGATGACTCGGGCACCTGTGCTGTCACAGGGTGAAGACTGCCCCACGTGAGCGATGTGCGGTTCCTCCGGGTCCACGGCGAGCCGGGTCTCGAAGACTGGCGTCGCGTGCACAACGAGATCATCCCCACCGACCCGCTCTCACTCGACGAGGTGCGCGAGCGTGCGGACCGGCACCGGCTCGAGGTCGCCTACCTCGACGACGTCGCCGTGGGGAACTCCACGGTCCGCCGGCCGACCGAGGACGAAGGTGCGATGGTCATCGCGCGGGTGCTGCCGCCGTACCGGCGCCGCGGACTCGGCACCGAGCTCTTCCACCGCGGGCTGTCGGTGGCGCGGGCGTGGGCGGACGAACGGCCGGTCGAGACCGTCGTACTCGCCTCGAACCAGGAGGGCCTGGAGTTCGCGCTGGCCCACGGCTTCGTGGAGGTGGAGCGGTATCTCCTCCCGGGGGCGACGGTTCCGTACGTCGCCCTGGCGCGTCGGGTTTGACGGTCGCGGTGGTCGGAAACCTGTCATCGACGACGAGTGTGCTTTGATCGATCCAAGCCAGTCGGCATCCTGGCGCCGGGGGACGGAGGAACGGGTGGAGGTCTGGCCGGGTCGCGCCTATCCCCTCGGCGCGACGTTCGATGGCAGTGGCACCAACTTCGCGATCTTCAGCGAAGTGGCCGAGCGCATCGAGCTCTGTCTCTTCGACGAGGCCGGCGTCGAATCACGGGTGGAGCTGACCGAGGTCGACGCGTACGTCTGGCACGGCTACCTGCCCCGCATCCAGCCCGGCCAGCGGTACGGCTACCGCGTCCACGGACCGTGGGACCCCGCACGCGGCCTGCGCTGCAACCCGGCCAAGCTGCTGCTCGA
>DOWL01000142.1:25022-25313 GCA_003519585.1 Nocardioides sp.
GCTGCTGCTCGACCCCTACGCCAAGGCCACCACCGGCGACATCGAGTGGAACCAGAGCCTGTTCGGCTACACCTTCGGCGACCCCCCTGACATCGACTCCCGCAACGACGACGACTCCGGGCCACACATGTGCAAGGGCGTGGTCATCAACCCGTTCTTCGACTGGGACGGCGACCGCCGCCTCGACGTCCCCTACAACGAGTCGGTCATCTACGAGGCACACGTGAAGGGGATGACCCAGCTGCACGCCGGAGTCCGTGAGGAGCAGCGCGGCACCTACGCCGGCCTCGC
>DOWL01000142.1:25415-25714 GCA_003519585.1 Nocardioides sp.
GCGCGGCACCTACGCCGGCCTCGCACATCCCGCGGTCATCGACCACCTGAAGCGGCTGGGCGTGACCGCGCTCGAGCTGATGCCGGTGCACCAGTTCATCCAGGACTCGACGCTGCTCGACAAGGGGCTCCGCAACTACTGGGGCTACAACACTCTCGGCTTCTTCGCTCCGCATGCCGACTACGCCACGGGTGCCGGCCGCACCACGCAGGGGCTGCCCGGGCAGCAGGTCCAGGAGTTCAAGGCACTGGTCAAGACGCTGCACCAGGCGGGCATCGAGGTCATTCTCGACGTGGTCT
>DOWL01000064.1:0-8956 GCA_003519585.1 Nocardioides sp.
CTCACCAGTCTTGGACTGGTAGAGCCGGGTGACCCAGTCCGCTACGCCTTGTTCGGCGTGCCCAGCGATCCACTCACGGAGCAGGTCACCGGGCACCGGGCCGTACCCCTCGACCTCACCACTGCCGTCCTCATCACCAAGGAGGACGGCGTCGGGAACCACCACGTGGATCACCAGCGGCAACTCCGCGGGACCAGTCGTCGTAGCGAGGTGGGGTGCGAGGACGCGCTGGACGAGGGTGTCGGCCATGATCGCTCCGCGAGAGCGGGTGTCACCAGCGCACTTGGCGCGGTCGGCTGCATCGAGGAGGGCTTTGTGGACCGCGACGCCGTCCTTGACCGGCAACAGGGCTCCGAACCAGGCCATCACGTCCGGTGCCGGCCGCAGGGTGGTGTGCCGGTCGGCCTCCGCGCGACGGCGGCGCCGGGCGACCGAGGCCGGGTCCAGCTTCGCGGCGAGGTCCCGGGCGGTGGCGATCAACTGCCTTTCGCCCATCTCCTCCAACCGGTCCGGGTCGCCAGCGAGCTGCTGGTCGACCTCGAGCCGCTGTTCCAGAGCGAGACACCCGGTCTCCCGCGCGATCAGGGTGGCCCGCCACTCGGTGATCCGCCCCGTCCGCAGAGCAGCTTCGGTGTGGGGTAGCTCGTCACGCAGTACCCGGGCTAGCGAGAGGTGGGACTGCCCCGCTTGGGTGACTCCCGACGGGCCAGCGCGACCTGGGCTCCGATCCCGCGGGCTTGTCGTTCGACCGGCACCCCGGCCGCCGCCGCGACTGCACGTTGGGAGGCGTCGAACTCCGCGGTCACCCGCGCTTGCGCGCCTTCGGCTGTGCACTTGAGGACCTCCAACGCCCGGATCGCATCAACCCGCTCAGCATCGGACAGTGCCTCCGCACCGCCGGTATCGCCGGCGAGGCGAGCAGCGAACGCCTCGATCTCGGCGTTACTCGGCAGCCCAGCAGCAGGCCTGGTCGCACCCGCCCCGCTCGCTGCTGCTTCCCCGAGATCTCTCATGGATCACACGCTAGACGTGGCCACCGACAATGCGCTCTCGCCGGAAGCCGTTATGCACAAGGGTTTCGGCACCTGCGTGTACGAGACATCGACTCTCCGCGCAGAGGCGTCGAGGGGTCCCGGTAGTGGTGGAGCGGGTGCCCACGCTTGCGACGGTTTCGACTCCGTCGCCGCTGGGGTGCCTCCGGGCTCAACCACCGTGCGGTGGTTGGACCCAGCCCGGCCGCCGGGGGTTTCGACTCCGTCGGCGCTGGGGGCCTCGGGGCTCAACCACCGGTGGTCGAGCGGGTGCCACTCGCTCGGTCAGGAACCGGTGCCGCTGACGCGGAGTGGCTCGGTCAGGACGGTGCCGTTGGGGGCGAGGAGCGAGATCTGACCAGTCACGGTGCCGCTCCGCACTGGTTGGAAGAAGACATTCACCGTGCAACTCCCGCCCGGGATGAGCTCGAGCGCCGCGGGACAGGAGCCCATGACGGCGCCGAACGAGGTCGACGGGTCGCTGTCCTCGTCGGTGATGGCAAACCGGACACGGGGCAGGTCGATGGACGACTGGGAAGAGTTGGTGACCTTGATGGCTGCGCTCGTGACAAGGCTGTCGACCGGCGTCGGATCGAACGTGACGGGGTTGATGCTCCAGGTCAGGGGCGGAGCGGGGGTGCCGGTGCCGGACAGCGCGGCGCTGGCGCGGCTGTTGCCGCTGCCACGGTCGATGACCGTGACCGAGCCGGAGTGGTCGCCAACACCGGTCGGTGCGAAGGCGACGCCGAGGTCGCACGAGGCACCGCCGCTCAGCGCGACACCGCCGCACTCGTTCGAGACCAGGCGCCAGCCCGGATCGAGGCTGACTTCGAGGTCCCCGGTGCCGAGGTCGCCGGTGTTCTGGACCGTGAAGATCACGGCGGCGGACTCGGAGCCGACGGCGGTGGGCGGGAAGGTCTGGTCGGATGGGGTGATGGTCAGCTGGACCGGTGCCTGGGCGAAGCCGGTCAGGTTGACCGTCGCGGTGCCGGCTGGGCCGGCCGCGACGGTGAGTACGCCGGAGTGCCGGCCCCGCGCCGTGGGCGCGAAGTCGACCATGATCGTGCAGTTGCCGTGGGCGGGCACGGCCGTACGGCAGCCGGTGTCGACGGCGTAGGAGGCGTCGGGATCGGTCAGGGTGACCGTCGGTGCCGGGGTGGGCAGGTCGCCGGAGTTGGAGAACACCAGCGGCCGTTGCTTGACCTGGCCAACCGTGGTCTGCGGGAACTGGTACGACGTCAGCGCGCTCGACAGCGCTGCGGGCTTGGGGGCGGGCCCGAGCTGGCCACGCGCCTCCAGTCGGAGGCTCGACTCGACCCCGTCGCGGCCGCGCAGGGTGAGCGTTGCGGCGTGGACACCAGCGGTCGGGGTCGCCCGCACCGTGACCGTGCACCTGGCGCCCGGCGCGAGGCCGGAGCTTCGAGGGCAGTCGGAGCTCCGGGTGAACACCGGGTCGTCGACCCGGAGGGCGAGCCGGCCGGTCCAGGAGCGGCCGGTGTTGGTGACCTGCACCGTCTTCACAGCCGTCGTGGTCCCGACCGGGACGGGGTCGAAGGCGAGCGTGCCCTGGTCGAGGGTCAGCTGGGCCGCGCCGACCGTGATCGGCCGTCCAGAGGTGATCGAACAGCGGCCCGGCGCGCGCTTCTCGATACACACCGAGACGGCGTACCGGCCGGCGGGGATCCTCGGGCCGATCCGGCGGACCGTCTCGTAGTCGCGGGTCGCGCCCGGCGCGAGGGACGTGGTGCGGGAGGTGCCGAGCGCTCGCGCCCCGCCTCGGTGGTCGACGAGGAACAGCAGCACCTGCTGTGCCCCTTGGGCGCGCTGGGTGCGGTTGGTCACGGTGAACGAGACGTCGACCTTGGTCGGTCCCGCACTGCGGCGTACCTGTGCGGTGACCTCCGCGACCCGCAACACCACGCGGTCCCGCGCAGTCGAAGCGGGGGCAGCAGCCGAATCCGGGGTCGCCGTGGGCGCGACGAGCCAGGGGAGGAGGGCTCCGAGGAGCACGACGACAGGGAGGGTGAAGCGACGCATGGGCGCATCGTCACGCGCTGGAGCGTGGGTGTGTGGTCGCTCAGCGCACGCTTGTCGGTCAAGAGCGAACTCGTGTCAATCAGAGGCCGGACGACTCGTAGGAGAACGCCGCCGCCGCCTCGCGGATCAGGCCGGTGCTGACGGCATGGCCGGGAGTCGCGGCGGCACCGCGGATGAGATGGCGCAGGACGACCCGCCGCATCCCCAGGCCGGGTACGTCGACGAGGTCGACACCCTCGGTCGGCAGCGACTCCAGGGCCAGCGCCGGCAGCAGGGTCACGCCCTCGCCGGCGGCCACCAGCGCCAGGCCGTTCTGGAAGCTGGAGTAGGAGTGCTGGCGCGACTCCTCGCCCCCGAGTTCGCGGCGGACCCGGCGGATCGCCTTGGCGCTCGCGGCGTTCGGGTCCATGCCGAGCCACGGCAGGCCGAGCCGGCTCAGGTCGATGACGTCGGCCGCGAGGAGTGCCCCGGTGGGGACCACCAGCTTCCACGGCTCGTCGAGCAGGGGTACGTCGGCGGTGCCGCGCGGCGGGGTGTAGTTCTCGCCGGCGTCCAGCTCGACCACGATCGCGTCGACCGACCCCGCGCGCAGGGCGCGCACCAACTCCACCTCGTCGCCCTCGGTGGTCTCGAACCGCAGGCCGGGGTGGCGTTCGCGCCACTCGGGCAGGCTGGGCACCAGGACAGTCGCCAGGAACGACTGGAACCCACCGATCCGCACTGTGCCGGTCACCTCGGAGTCTTGTTCCTCCAGCCGTGAGCGCGCCACGGCGAGCGCGCGCTCGATGTCCTCGCCGGCCTCGGCGAGGGCCAATCCGGCGGGCGTGAGGACGCTCCCGGACGGCGTCCTGCGTAGCAGGGTGTGGCCGGTCTCAGCCTCCAGCTTGGCGATCTGCTGGGACACCGCCGAGGCCGTGACGGCCAGCTCGTCGGCGGCGGCCAGCACGCCGCCGTACCGAGCCACGGCGAGCAGGAATCGGAGCCGTCGAGGGTCCACCGCCATGTAAGTAATGCTAAATCCAGAGTGAATCAAACTGCAATTGCGCTAACCCCTCGCTGAGCTCACCATGGGACCTGGAAGAGCCGACGGTCGGCTCGGTATGAGACCTCGAGGAACACGGAATGATTGCGGCAGTCATGGGGTGGATCGGGACGGTAGGCGGGCTCTGCGCGTACCTCCTGCTGAGCCGCGGAAGGTGGCAGGCGTCGTCGCTGCGCTACTCCGCGATGAACGGCGTGGCCGGTGTGCTGGCCGGGACCGCCAGCGCCGTCTACGGCGCCTGGCCGAGCGCGGCGTCCAACGCGCTGTGGGCCTGCATCGCCGCGCAGGTGGCCTTCACCACGGTGCGTGATCGGCGGGCCGAGCGCCGCGCCGACCGGCTCGCTCCGGTGGTGTCGCTGTCCGTCGACGTCGACCCCGAGCCGCCGACCGGCCCGCAGCCGGTGCTGATGGCCGCCTGACCGGCCCGTCAGTTCGCCGGCGCCGGTGCCGGCTCGCGCAGGCGCTCCAGCGGCGGCCAGGCCGCCCGCCCACGCCGGCCGAGCGCAGCGGCGCGCGGCCGGAGTCGGCCTCAGGTGAGGTTCATCCCGCCGTCGACGACGACCACCTCGCCGGTCACGTAGGCGCTGTCGACCAGCGCGGCGACGACGTGTGCGACGTCGGCGGGGGTGCCCGAACGACGCATGGGTGACCGCGTCGACCACAGCTCCTGGGCGTCGGTCCAGTCCGCGGTCATCGGGGTGTCGACGAGCCCGGGCGCGACCGCGTTGACGCGTACGTTGGGGCCGAGCGCGACCGCGAGGGTGCGGGTCACGTGGTTGAGGGCCGCCTTGCTGGCGGCGTACGGCACCGAGGAGCCCTTGGGCCGCACCCCCGCATGGCTGGTGACGTTGACGACGCAGCCGCCGCCGGGCCGGTCGCTGCGCCGCAGATAGGGCTCGGCGAGGGTGGTGAGCACCCACGGCGCGACCAGGTTGACCGTCAGCAGCTGTTGCCACACCTCGACATCCGCCGCGGCGAGGTCGTCGTGCGGGATCGGGAAGCTGACGGCGGCGTTGTTGATCAGGACGTCGAGGCGGCCGAGCTCGGCCAGGGCCTCCTCGACCACGCGCTGGGTCTGCTCGAGGTCCTCGAGGTCGGCCTGCAGGTAGCTCCCGCCCAGCTCGGCGGCGAGCCGCTCGCCCTCCGCGGCGCTGTGCCGGGAGTGGACGACGACCTGCATCCCCGCCTCGGAGAGGGTGCGCGCCACCTCGGCACCGATGCCGGAGGTGCTGCCGGTCACGAGCGCGACAGGCCGGGCTGCCATCGTCACCGTTGCTCACCTTAGCCTGGTAGAAATCGCGAGAATCCTGCGGCCGAGTCCGCCTTCGGTCGAAACTATTACTACGGCGAGCCGCTGCGGCGAACGGGGCGTCGTCACATGTTCGTGTGCCACAGTTCGCCCGTCATCACGGTTCACGGTCGGGGGGTCGGGACTGCCATGGGCACTACGTCACGCCATCGTGGCCCACATGGAGCGGTGCTGCCATTCGACTGGCCGTACTGGCAGTACGGCGAGACCGTGTGGCCCTGCGAGGACTGCCGGCATTGGCACCTGGAGTTGTTCGAGCATCCGGAGGCGGGGGACCTGGGTGCGGGAGTGGCACGCCGCCGACTGCCCCATCTGGGAGCGGGTCAGCCCCAGCAGTTAGCGCAGGTCAGCCGGAGTTAGCCCGCCGGGCCAGGAACCGCTCGCGGGCCTCGGCGAGGTCGACCAGCGGCGCCGGATAGTCGAGCCCATCGCGCACGTCCTCGGGCAGCTCCCACGGTTGGTGGACGGCGGCGCCGTCGATCCCGGCCAACCCCTCGACGTACCTGCGCACGTACGAGCCGTCGGGGTCGAACCGCTGCGCCTGCCGCAGCGGCGAGAGCACCCGGTTGGGTCGCGAGTCGGCGCCGGTGCCGGCTACCCACTGCCAGTTGAGCTGGTTGTTGGCGATGTCGCCGTCGATCAGGTGCTCGAGGAAGTGCTCGGCTCCGAGCCGCCAGTCGACGTACAGGTGCTTGGTCAGGAAGCTCGCCACGATCATCCGCGCGCGGTTGTGCATCCACCCCTCGCGCAGCAGTTGACGCATGCCCGCATCGACGATCGGGATGCCCGTGCGGCCCGCGCGCCAGGCGTCGAAGTCACCGCCGCCCTGGTGCCAGCGGTCGCCCTTCGGCCGCAGGTCCTCGCGGGCGAGCGCGGGCTGCGCGGCCAGCAGTTGGAGGTTGAAGTCGCGCCATGCCAGCTGCCGCACGAACGCCTGCGCACCTGGTGAGTCGCCGACGCGGGCGACCAGCTCGACCGGGCTCAAGCAGCCGAAGTGGAGGTCGGCAGAGAGCCGGGACGTCGCGTCGCCGGGCAGATCGTCGTGCCGCTAGTCGTACTCCTCGACGTGCGCCCGCAGCCAGCTGGCCAGCCGCTTCCGGGCGGCGGTCTCGCCCGGCTCGGGCAGCTCGGGTGCGGGATCGCCGGGCGCGAGGTCGGCCGCCTTCGGCACCCGGCCCTTGGGCACGCGGGGCGAGGTGAGGGTGCGCGGGGCGCCGTTCGGGGTGCGGCGCTCGGCCTTCTCCCAGGCCCGGAAGTACGGCGAGAAGACGCCGTAGTGGGTCTTGCCCGAGGGTGTCACCGCGCCGGGTGCCACAACGGTGAGCCCGTCGTGCAGCACCAGTTCGCGGCCGTCACGAGCGAGCCGATCGCCGAGCTCACGGAGCCGGCGTTGGGCGTACCCGCTGTGGTCGGCCGACGCGTGCACGACCTCGGCGCCGGTCTCGTCGGCGAGCCGGGCCACCTCGGTGACGAAGCGACCGCGACGTACGACAAGTCCCGAGCCGCGCTCGACGAGCGAGCGGTCGAGGTCGTCGAGGCAACCCGTGAGGAACGCGGCGCGGTTGGGCGCGATGTAGTCGGAGCGGAGGATCCCGGTGTCGAGCACGAACAGCGGCACGACGCGGTCGGCCCCGGCCGCGGCCCGCAGTGCCGGGTTGTCGTGCACCCGCAGGTCGCGGGTGAAGAGCATCAGGGAGGTGGAGGGCACGTGGACGCCGGTACCCGTTAGGGCGCGAGCGCGGCGTACCGCACCGCGATCTCGGCGCCGACCCGGGCGTTCTCGCGCACCAGGGCGATGTTGGCGGTGAGGCTGGCGCCGTCGGTGAGCTCGACGATCCGGCCGAGGAGGTACGGCGTCGCGTCGCGGCCGCCGATGCCGCGCTCGTCGAGGTCGGCCAGCGCCTGCGCGATCACGCCGGAGATCTCGTCGGTGGGAATCTCGTCGGCCTCGGGGATGGGGTGTGCGACGACCAGGCCAGACGTCAGCCCGAGCGACCACGCGGCGTCCATCGCGCGGGCGACCTCGTCGGGACCGTCCGCGCGGAGCGGCGCGGGGAAGCCGCTGCCGCGTGAGTAGAACGACGGGAACTCCTCGCTGCCGTCGACCAGCACGGGCACGCCCAGGGTCTCGAGCGTCTCGAGGGTGAGCCCGATGTCGAGGATGCTCTTGACCCCGGCGCAGACCACGCACACCGGCGTGCGCGACAGCTCGGTGAGGTCCGCCGAGACGTCGAAGCTCGTGGACGCGCCCCGGTGTACGCCGCCCAGGCCGCCGGTGACGAAGACCCTGATGCCCGCGAGTGCAGCGAGCCGCATCGTCGACGCGACCGTGGTCGCACCGTGGCCGCCGCGGGCGATCACCGAGGGCAGGTCGCGCACGCTCACCTTCGCGACGTCGGGGTCGCTGGCCAGGAGCTCCAGGTCGTCCGCGGACAGCCCGATGCGGGGTACGCCGCCGAGCACCGCGATGGTCGCCGGCACGGCGCCGTGCGTGCGCACGATGCCCTCGACCTCGGTCGCCATCGCGACGTTCTGCGGGTACGGCATCCCGTGGCTGATGATCGTGCTCTCCAGGGCGACCACGGGCCGGCCCTCGTCGAGCGCGGTGCGGACCTCGTCCGTCAGCTGGATCACGGGTCCATCCTGTCGTGGGCGAGTCGGGAGTGCAGGTCCGGGACCACCGTGTGCGGGCTGGCCACGGTGAGAGCGGCGGCCCGGTGGCCGTACGTCGCGGCCTCTTCGAGCGAGGCCCCGAGGAGCAAGCGGTGGCAGAACGCCGCGAGCATCGCGTCGCCGGCACCGGTCACGTCGACCGGAGTGACCGGTGGGGCGGGCAGCTCGACGACGCCGTCCGGCGTGCTGAGCAGCGACCCGGCGGGGCCGCGCCGCACCCACACGACCTCGACGCCACGCTCGTGCAGCTCGGCCACCGAGCCCATTACGGCCAGCTCGTCCTGGTTGGGAGTGATCGCGAAGGTTGGTCGTTTCTGGCTCAACAGTGACGAAATCCGGGCCGCCTTGGTCACGCTCACTGGATCGATGACCACGCGCACCCCGAGCGCGAGTACGGCGTCGATGGTGGGCACCGGCAGGTTGCCGTCCACCACGACGAGACTTGCCGTACGGAGGAGGTCGTGGTCGAGCACCTCCGGCGTGACGGCATCGGTTGCGGCCATGTCGGAGACCCCCGCCACCAGATCGCCGCCGGCGTCCAGCACCGCGACGTACCGTCCGGTCTGCCCGCCACGCAGCACCGGCTCGACGTCCACCCCAGCCATGGCGGTCTCGTGCAGCAACCAGTCACCGTCGGGGTCGGACCCGACCACGGAGACCAGCGCGACCTTCGAGCCGAGCAGGGCGAGGTTCTCGGCGACGTTGCGGCCGACCCCGCCCGGCGTGCGCAGGACGGTGCCGGGGTTGCTGGTCGCCTCGATCAACGGCGCACTCGTGCGTGCCTTGACGTCAACGTTCGCGCCGCCCACCACGACCACCGTGCCTGCCACGGTGGGCAGGCTAGTGCCGTGAACGGGAAATAAT
>DOWL01000064.1:9162-10173 GCA_003519585.1 Nocardioides sp.
TATTTTCCGTTCACGGCACTAGTTCAGGCTCGGCCGGCCCGTTCCCGGGTCACCTCGACCCACGGGCTCCACAGGAACCAGGTCGGCACGGCCCGCACCAGCCGAGTCGGGCCCACCACCTCGAGGTCGCCCGAGCGCACGGCGTCCGGCCAGGTGACCAGTCCGTTGAAGACACCGCTGTACGTCGCCGTGGTCGCCCGAAGGTGGACGTCGGTGTCGAAGCCCGGGTGTTGGTGGCATACCGACGCCTCACCGCGTTCGAGCACCAGCCACACGGTCTCCGGATCCGGTGCCGTGAACGCGAACTCGAGCACCACCCGGCCCTCGGGGAACGCCGTCGGGTCAATGCGCCGGTGCATCCACCACATCAGCGTGTGGGGATCGACCTCCTGCGGATAGAGCTCGTCGAAGAGCCACTCGATCGCCCAGCGGCCCAACGCGTCGATGACGCGTTCGAGGTCCTTGCCCGCCGGGGTGAGGTGGTACTCAGATCCCTGCCCACCGGGCACCGGCCAGCGCTCGACGACGCCACGCTTCTCCAGGTGGCGCAGCCGCTGGGAGAGCAGGGTCCGGGAGATCCCGGGGAGGCCGCGAGCGATGTCGTTGAAGCGCGTGTTCCCGAGCACGAGCTCGCGGACGATCATGGGGGTCCAGCGGTCGGCCAGCACGTCCGTGGCCAGCGCGACCGGACAGAAGCGTCCGTAGTCCGGCATGGGCCCATGTTTCCAGCGCAACGGCGGCACCGGTAGTCCAGAAGTTGTACCGGTCAGGTCCAGAAGTTGCACTGGGTACGCCGCCGCCGGGCGCCGACGCTTACTGGCATGACGATCATCGACGAACCCCGTACCCAGCTGTCCGTCCTCGACCGTGCCGCCTCGATCGCGCCGGTCCTCGAAGAACATGCTGCCCGCCACGACACCGACGGCACCTTCGTGACCGAGTCGCTCGACGCCCTGCGCGACGCCGGGCTGCTCGCCGCCGGGGTACCGACCGAGCTCGGCGGCCTCGGCG
>DOWL01000064.1:10308-10532 GCA_003519585.1 Nocardioides sp.
CGACCGAGCTCGGCGGCCTCGGCGCCGACAACCGCGAGCTGGCCGCGCTGCAGCGCGAGCTCGCCCACCACTGCGGATCCACTGCATTGGCCAGTTCCATGCACCAGCACGTCGTCTACTTCACCACCTGGCGCTACCGGCGCGGGATGCCCGGCGCCGAGGCGACGTTGCGCAAGGTGGCCGAGGACGGCCTGATCCTGGTCTCGACCGGCGGTGGCGACTGG
>DOWL01000064.1:10708-10922 GCA_003519585.1 Nocardioides sp.
CCCACCCGCGCGGCACCGCCACCAAGGTCGAGGGCGGCTACCGCGTCAGCGGGCACAAGCGGTTCGCCAGCCAGTCCACGGTCGGCACCGTGATGTCGACGATGGCCACCTACGAGGACCCCGAGCAGGGCCTCCGAGTCCTCAACCTGGCCGTGCCGTTCGCCTCCGAGGGCGTCCGCATCCTCGACAACTGGGACACCCTCGGCATGCGCGG
>DOWL01000219.1:0-14961 GCA_003519585.1 Nocardioides sp.
CGGGCACACCGGCAGCGGCGAGGGCGTCGGAGAGCGCCCGGTGCAGGGTCGTCCGTCGGACCCCGCGACCGTCACCGTGCCGGAACGGCGCCTCCGCCGTACGCCCGTTACCGAGGTAGCGGATCCCGGACAGTCGGTGGCCGTCCGGGTCGATACCGAGACCGGCGAGGTCGGCCACGGCTCCGGGCATCAGCCCTTCTCCGCAGGCCTTGTCGACCGGTCCCGGCCGGGGTTCGCGCACGACCACGTCGAGTCCCGCGCGCGCGGCGTAGAGCGCCGTCGCCAGCCCGACCGGACCGCCGCCGGCCACCACCAGGTCAGGCATCAGCGAGAAGCCCCGACAGTGCAGCATTCTCGACACGCACCCGGACGCCGAGCAGCACGGCGTTGAGCACGGTGAACACCACGGCGGTGATCCAGCAGGCGTGCACCAGGGGCAGCGCGATGCCCTCCACGACGACCGCGACGTAGTTGGGATGCCGCATCAGCGCGTAGGGACCCCGCCGCACCGGTGCGAGGCCGGGCACGATGATCACCCGGGTGTTCCACTGCCGACCCAGGGTCGCGATGCACCACCACCGCAGCGCCTGCGTGAGCACGACGACGATCAGCATCGACCAGGCCAACGCCGAGGGGACGTCGGGCCGGCGCACGTACGCCTCGACCAGCGCACCCACCAGCAGCCCGGTGTGCAGGACCACCATGACCGGATAGTGCGAGAAGCCGGTCTCGACCCCGCCGCGCGCGAAGGACCACGCGGCGTTGCGCTTGGAGACGACCAGCTCGGCCAGCCGCTCGAGGCCCACGAGGACGACGAGGACGGTGAACGCCGTCAGCGAGGTCATCGCGCGGCCGCCTGGAGCAGCACCAGTTCGGAGCAGAACCCGGGCCCCATCGCCAGCATCAGCCCGTGGCTGCCCGGGGGCGGTGGCCGCTCGCGCAGCGTGTCCTCCAGGACATGCAGCACCGAGGCCGACGACAGGTTGCCGATCTGCGCCAGCGAGCGCCGGGTCAACGAGACCGCCTCGGGATCGAGCCCGAGCGTGGTCTCCAGCGCCTCGATCACCTTCGGCCCGCCGGGGTGGCAGACCCACCAGCCGATGTCACTGCGGCCCAGCCCGTGGTCGGCCAGGAAGCCATCGACGTCCTCCCGCACATAGCGCCCGATGACGGCCGGCACCTCCGCGTCGAGCACGATCCGCAGCCCGGTCGAGCCGACGTCGAACCCCATCACCCGTTCGGAGTCCGGGTAGAGCCGCGAGCGGGTGGCCAGCACCTGCACTGAGCCCGGGCCGCGACCCCGGCGATCGCCGGCCGCGACGACACACGACGCGCCGTCGCCGAACAGCCCCGACGCGACCAGGTTGGGCACCGACACGTCGTCGCGCTGCACGGTGAGCGAGCACAGCTCCACCGCGACCAGCGCCGCGACCTCGTCGGGGTGCCCGGTGAGGTAGTCGTGCAGCCGAGCCACCCCCGCCGCGCCGGCGACGCAGCCGAGCCCGACCAACGGCACCCGCTTCACGTCCGGACGCAGCCCGACCAGCGCCGCGATCCGCGCGTCGAGGGAGGGTACGGCGAGCCCGGTCACGGTCGCCGACACGATCAGGTCGACGTCGGACGGCGTGAGGTCCGCGGCCTTGAGCGCATCCTGCAGCGCCCGCGCCCCGAGCTCCACCGCGTGCTCGATGAACAGGTCGTTGGCCGCGGTGAAGCCGTCCAGTTCGGCGTACCGATCCAGCGGCAGCACGGTGTGTCGGAACTCGACCCCGGCGTTGGCGTGAAACCGACGCAGCAGCCGCTCGTCGAAGCCCCCACCACCCGCGATGAAGCCGGCGAACGCATCGGTGATCTCGGCCTGGGTGTGGCGGTACGCCGGCAAAGCGCCGCGCACGGTCAGGATCTGCATCGACATCAGCGGTCTCCCTTCAGTCCCGTGACGGCCTTGCGACCGAGGCCGGCGACCAGGCCGCGCACCAACCGGCCGGAGATCCGTCCGTCTCCCAGCCCGAGCTCGACGAGCTCGTCAAAGACTCTTCGGTCGCGCCGCGCCACCCGGATGCCGCCGTCGACGATCACGGCGTGCTCGGCGAGCCGGGAGGCCACGAAGGTGTGCTTGAGATGGGTCCCGAGCTGCTTCCTGACGGCATGGCGGTGCAGTGCCCCCGGGTCGGTGTGCTCACGCAGGGCGCGGACCGCCGAACGGCCGGCGGCGATGCCGGTCGCGATCGCGTAGTAGATACCCTCGCCGGTCATCGGGTTGATCAGCCCCGCCGCGTCTCCAGCGAGCAGGACCCGCCCGTCCGGTTGATGCCAGCGCCAGCCGGACAGGGGCAGGTGGTGGCCCTTCCAGTGTTCGCCCGCCTCGACCGAGCCGGGCAACAACAGTTCGAGCTGGTCGAGCAGCAGCGCCCGGGAGGGCGGAGCATCGGTGCCTGGAGACGGGAGCAGCTCGCCGTAGCCCACGTTGGACAGCCCGTCGCCCCGGTCGAAGGCCCAGGCGTACGCCGGCTGCCGGCGATCGCCGTACCGGATCACTTGAGTCCCGCGCCGACCCGCCGGAGTCGGCGCGTAGCCGCGGATCGCGATCGCACGACGTCCGTACGGCAGTCCGAGGTGTTGGCGGAGCACCGAGTGCGCGCCGTCGGCACCGACCACGACGGCCGCGTCGGGCAGTTGGTCGACCGAGGTGACCCGTTGGCGACGGAACGTGGCGCCGCGATCGACCGCCCGCTCGACCAGTCGGGCGTCGAAGACCTCACGCGGGATCACGTAGACGGGACGGGCCATCGTGCGGGCCACCGACTGCTCTCCCCGGGCCAGCTCCAGCCGGGTGAGCGGCGTCCACCCGGACTCGACGCCGGTCACCCCGATGGCTGCGAGCTGTTCGAAGCAGTGCGGTGCGATGCCGTCGCCACAGGACTTGTCGCGCGGGAAGTCGGCGCGGTCGAGCAGCAGCACTCGCAGTGACGGCTCCGCGTGGAGGGCCGCCAGCGCGGCGGAGGCGCCCGCCGGACCGGCGCCCACGACGACGAGGTCCCAGGACTCGTTCACTTGACCCACACCAACATGGCCACGTCGACCAACGCCATCGCGATCGCGGCCCGGAACGGCGCCCGGCCGTGAGCCAGCAGCGCGACCGCCGCCAAGCCGGCGGTGAGCAGGAGCGCAAGGGCCGCGACGAGTCCGGACTCGACCGGCGCACCGAAGACGATCACGAGCGCCGCGGCGACCAGGACCGCGGCCGCGGCGACCTGGCTCCCGCGAGCGCCGAGCCGGTGCGGCAGTCCGCGGACGCCGGTGGCCGCGTCGTCGCTCAGATCGGGCAGCACGTTGACGAAATGCGCTCCGACCCCGAGCAGTGCGCCCGCGAGCGGCAACCACAGCGGCGGCAGCGCGTCAGGGTTGTCGGTGAGCGACACGAAGACCGGGAGGCCGCCGAAGGCGACGGCGTACGGCACCCACGACCACGGCGTCGACTTGAACCCCAGGTTGTAGGCCCACCCCGCGGCCACGCACACCAGTTGCACGAGCCCGGCCAGGAGGCCGCAGGCCAGCGAGAGCGGGACGGTGGCGACCACGGCGAGCGCACAGGCGATCCGCACGGCTCGTTCACTGATCCGGCCCTCGGCCAGCGGCTTGTCTGTGCGGCCTACCACTCGGTCACGAGCGAGGTCGACCAGGTCGTTGCTCCACCCGATGGAGAGCTGACCCGTCAGCACGGCGGCTACCACCAGCGTCACCTCACCGGGACCCAGGCCGACGGCGACGCCGAGCAGCCCGGCGAGCACCGTGACCGCGAACGCGGGGCCGGGGTGAGCGGCCCCGAGGAGAGCGACGGCCTTAGGCATCACGAGGCCTCACACGAGCCGGATCTCGTGGACCTCGTGGTGCATGACCGGATTCTCGCGCAGCGCGCGACACGTGAGCCGGTGCAGTTCGTCGGGCTGAGTCGTCGTCACGGTCACGGCGTACCTGCGCCCGTCGACCTCGAACAACGCCGACTCGCGGCGCACCTCTGGCCCTGCGTCCCGCACCTCACGGGAAAGGAAACGAACGGCGGCGACGCGACGTTCATCGACGTAGCGGCGCAGCGCCGCCTCGGCGGCCTGGAGCGAGGTCGAGAGCCCGGACCGCCCGCGCAGGTGGTCGAGGTCGAGCTCACCGGCCGCCAGCAGCCGGGCGACACCGCGGGCGCTCGCCGGCTCGAGACGACCGAAGTAGAGGCCGTGCGGAAGCACGAGCATGCTCGCGGCGAACCGGTCGCCGCCGAGGTGCGAGGACTCCCACGTCTCCTCCGGGAACGCCTCCGCCAGGCCCGCCGCCACGGGCCGCCCCCGCTCGGCGCAGCAGGTGTCGTGCCGGCCGTGGGTGCAGACCGCGAGCACCGGCCCCGGGTGTGGCGTGAGGCCGGTGGAGCGCCCGGCCGCGAGCGCCTCCAGGTCGAGGTCGTGCACCTGCGCCAGGTCGTCGAGGAGCGTGGTCTCGAGCCACGGCTCGGCGTGGTGGGCGTACGCCGCGAAGACCCGGATGCCCGCACCGCCCTTCGATCCGCCCGCGGGACGCCGGATCAGCAGCACCTTGGTCTTCGTCGCCGCAGCCCGGGCGCGCAGCTCGGGCCCGATCCCTTCGGGCATCCGGGCGTCGCGCAGCGCATCGACGCCCCACGGCCCCGGGTGCTCGACCATCAGGAACGACCGCACCGTGGACGCCGTACCGGCCATCGACTCCTGGCGCCCCTCGCTGGCAACGGCGCAGCGGAAGGTCACCCCTACATCATTCAGGATCCCGGCCGCACCGTGAGCAGCCCCTCGCGGACCAGCCGGCGGGCCAGGACCAACCGGCTCTGTCCGTCGAGCGGCAGGTCGCGCGGGCGCAGCTCGTCGCTGCCTCGGACCAGCTCGAGCGCCGGTCGGAGCCGCGCCGGTACGTCGAGGGTGCGGTCGCCCAGCAAGACCTCCAGCCGGTCCTCGCGGTCGACCAGCACGCACGCGTGGCCAGGGCGTCGGCGCAGCACCGTGTCGTCGTCGATGGCGTCGAGGGCGAGCACGTCGACCAGCGCACCCTCCAGCCGAGGTGGCCGCGAGGTGAGGAACCGGCGAACCTCCCGCTGCACCTCCACATCCGGGTCGATACCGCGCAGCCGGTCCGCGACGTCGGAGAGGTGCCGGCCGAGCTGGTGCGCGAGCACGTGGGGATCGTCGAGGTAGCCGGCGGGCAGGTGGTCGGCCGGCACCTCCGAGGCCAGGGAGGCGAGGGCGCGCTCGACCAGGCCGCGCCAGGTGAGCTGGTTGATGCCGATCGTGATGTGCAGCGAGACCGTGTCCTGGGCGCGCGCCGCGTGCGGGGTGCCGGTCGGGAGGTACATCACGTGGCCGGGCTCGAGCAGGGGCGCCTCCGCGTCACCGTCAATCGGATGGAGCTCCCACTGCTTGGTGCCTGCGGTCTGCAGGACGAAGACGTCGTGGGTGTCCGCGTGCACCGCGAACCCCTGGGTGCCGGGCGGGGTGAGGTAGGCGTTGGCCTGACACGGGTGGCCGAGCTCCAGTTCGAGCTCTCCGATCAGCTCGACCAGCGGCGGGAAGGAGCGGTGCAGACCTTGGAAGACCACGGTCGCGCCGCGCCGGAACTCATCGACCGCCGTACGCGCGTCGACCAGCCCGGTCAGCTGCCGGCCGGTGATCGTGGCGTGCCGGGTGTAGCCCTTCTCGGGGAGCATGCTGCCGTCGCGGACGAGGCGCACGCTCGGCGTACGGATCGCGGTCGCAGTCAGCAGCCGGTCGGCATCCTCGAGGGAGAGGTACGCCGCCAGCTCGGCCGGATCGACCCGGTGGTGGTGGACCCGCGACGCCCAGACCTTCTCGCGGAAGGTCTGGGCGTCACCGGTCAGCCGGTCGAGTGCGCTCAGGAGGCGTCCCCGTCGGTGCCGTCGGCGTCGCCGCCGTCGCCGTCGGTTGCGTCGGTCGCGTCGCCATCGGTGCCGTCGGCGTCGCCGCCGTCAGTGCCATCCGCGTCCCCACCGTCGGTGCCGTCGGCATCACCGCCACCGAGGTCACCACCGCCGCCCGGCGTGGTGGTCATGTCGTCGTCGTCGAGCACGTCGTCGCTCATCGGTCCTCCAAGTGCTGGGGTGGGTGTGAGGACAGTGAAGTACCCCCGGCCCCTGCCTGTACACACCCCTAGAGGGGCGTCTCAGCCAGCGTCAGTCGAGCAACCCTCTCCGGCGGGCGATGGCGGCCGCCTCGGTGCGCCCCGAGGCGCCGAGCTTGCCGAGGATGTTGGAGACGTGCACGGACACGGTCTTGGCGCTGATGAACAGCAGCTTGCCGATCTCGCCGTTGGAACGACCCTCGGCCACCAGCGCGAGGATCTCGGCCTCGCGAGCGGTGAGCGTGGCCTGCGATCCGGGGCCGGCACCCTCTCCCCGACCCGGCGCGGTCCCTTGCACGCGAAGCCGATCGAGCAGCGGGTCGGCGCCCAACCGATGCGCGACCTCGCGGGCCTGGTCGCCGAGTTCGCGCGCGCCGGCGGCATCACCGGTGCTGCGCAGGATGCCGGAGAGGATCGCGCGGACGGTGGCGAGCTCGTGGACGTGGCCGAAGTCGGCGAACAGCTGCTCGGCCTCGCGCCATACCTCGACGAGGGTCTCCTGCGATGGTGCGTCGATGCCGGCCAGCCAGCGGACCCGGAGGGTCTCGGCATCCAGCCGCTTCACCCACGCCCGTCCCTCCGGCCCCCAGAACCCCGACGGATCGGTGTACTTGTCGAGGACCACGTGCCCCTCGCCGTGCAGCCGCTCGGCCTCCGCGGCGTACGTCGTGCGGTCGGCCGCACTCAGCCGGGGCAGCGCGTCGGCGATCGCGCCGATGGTGATCGCGGCCAGCCGGATGCGGGCGCTGAACCACTCGTGCCAGATCCGGCCGAGCACGCCGACGGCGTCCTGGTAGATCGCGATGACGGAGCCCGGGTCGTCGGCGTGGGTGACGTCGAGCAGCTCGGCCACGACGGAGTTGATGGCGACGCCGCCCTCGAGCTCCCAGAACTTCCGCAGCGCGTGCGCCCGCTCGGCCACCGGCTCGCCGCGCGCGCCCTCGACCAGTAGGGCGACGGCCTCGACCAGGGCCGCCGGGATCGGCGGGACCTGCTCGTCGCGGGTGTCGGTGAGCCGCAGCGCCTCGTCCCAGTCGCCGACGACGTACTTGATCCAGGCCAGCTGCCACCGCGACTCGAAGCCGTAGGGAGCATTGGGGATCCCGGCCGCGCTCGCCGCCTTCATCCCGCCCTTGAACCAGTGCTCGGCCTGCGCCCACTCGCCCCAGTCCTCGTAGGAGCGGCCCAGGAAGAACCGGGCGCGCATCTCGGCGTGGATGGCGCCGGTCTCGACGGCGCGGTCGACCGCCTCGAGCAGTGCGGTGCGCAGGGCGTCCTTCGGGCCGGCCTTCTTGAGCTGGCTCAGCGTGGTGATCACGTCGGAGGCGAGCTCGTGGAGGTCGAGGCGCTCGGCCAGGGCCAGCGCGTCGAGTCCGGCGGCCTGCGCCTCGTCGTACTTGCCGTACGCCGAGAGCACCCGGGCCAGCACCGCCAACACCTTGGCGCGCAGTCCGCCGGCATCTTCGGGAAGCAGTTCGACTGCCTCCCGGGCCAGGTCGAGCGCGCTGACGTCGGTGGCCTCGGTCAACAGCACGGCATCGGCTCGGGCGGCGAGCATGCGGGACCGCCAGGCCGGTGGGGCGTCGGGCGCGAGCTGTTCGAGCTGCTCGCCCAGCAGCGCCGCCGCGCGGGTGGGCTGGCCCGAGGTGGTGAGCGCGTCGGCGGCGCTGACCGCCAGCTTGGAGATGTCGATCTCGCAGCTGGAGCGCCGGCGCGGGTCGGCCAGCAGTTCGAGCGCCTGCTCGTAGTGGCGGGCCGCCTCGTCCGGGCCGGCGACCGCCATCGCCTCGTCGCCCGCCCGGATGCTGGCGTCGAGCGCGGTGTCGAGGTCGTGGGCCAGCCGGGCGTGCCGGGCCAGCTCGGCGGCGGTGCCGCGGCCCATGCCCTCGCGCAGCGCCTCGGCGTACTGCGCGTGGAGGCGGACCCGCTCGCCGGGCAGCAGGTCGTCGTAGACCGCCTCGCCCAGCAGCGCGTGCCGGAAGGAGTAGGTGCCGTCGCCGGGGACGAGCAGGTTCATCTCCACGGCCTGCCGCAGCCCCTCCTCCAGCTCGGCCGAGCCCAGCCCAGACGCGGCGACGAGCAGGTCGTGGGCCACCTTGCGACCCGCCACGCTCGCGACGCGTACGGTCTGGCGCGACGAGTCGCCCAGCCGGTCGAGGCGGACCAGCAGCACGTCGGCCAGGTCGTCGGGCACCCAGCTGCCGGGCTCGGAGGCGGCGCCGACCAACTCCTCGACGAAGAACGCGTTGCCCTCGGCGCGCCGCACGATGGCGCGCAGCTCCTTCTCGCCGATGGCCTCGGCCGTGAGACTCGCGACCAGCAACCGCACCTGGTCGTCACCCAGTGGGCGGAGCTGGAGCCGGCCGACCCCCCGCAGCCGGGACCACTCGGCGACCTGGCGGCGCAGCGGGTGGCGGCGGTGCAGGTCGTCGGAGCGGTACGACGCGACGATCACCACCTGATGGCTGCTCTCGAAGGGCCGGGTGAACAGGAAGCTGAGCAGGTCGCGGGTCGACTGGTCGGCCCAGTGGCAGTCCTCGATGACCAGCAGCAGCGGCGCGACCTCGGCGACCTCGGAGAGAAGTGCGTGTACGGCGCCGAACAGGTCGACGCGGTCGACCATCTCCCCCTCACCCCGGCCCGCGGACGGGTCGCCGGAGCGCGCCATCATCCGACGCCCGGGCTGGAGCCGAGCCAGGGCGGGGTGGGCGTCGGCGACCTGCTGCACCAGCTCGGGCAGGTCGGCCTCCAGGCGGCCGAGCACCTCGGAGAACGGGAGGTAGGCCAGCGCGCTGTCGCCGAAGTCCAGGCAGTGCCCGGCGACCACGCGCCACCCCTCCTCTACTGCCACGTCGCGCAGCTCCTGGAGGAGCCGGGTCTTGCCGACGCCGGCGTCTCCGGACAACACGACGTGCACGGGCTCCTCGGCGAGGTCCCCCGCAGACGACCGAACGCCGAGCTGTGAGGTCAACTCCATCAGCTCGGCGTCTCGGCCGATCAAGGTCCGGCTGGTCGTGTGGGCCACGCCGTCCATGATCCCGTGTTCAGTTGTGTTGTCTCGCACCCCGCCGCCCTGAATTTTCTGGGTTGGTGCCACGTCGACGCTCATGTCGAGCCGGCGTCGCGGGGCGTCAGCTGGTGGTGCGAGTGGCCTGGGCGGACTTGCGCCCGAACGAGCTCCGGCCTCGACGACCCTTGCGGTTGACGTCCTTGCGGAAGCGGTTGGCGCGGTACTCGATCTCGGCCTGGTAGGTGTCGAAGGTGTTGTACATGACTGGTGTGCTCCTCAGTGGTTCCTGGTGCTGCCTGGCGAAGACAACACTCGCTGTCTGAGGTAGACCCCCACATCGGGAAGGTTCCTTATCTGTGCGGGTCCCCGGACACCTAGGCGACGAACGAGATGCCTTAGGTACGACACCTACGGCCGGGATTCACGCTCAATTCGCCCCACCATCCCCAAGAGTCACTCCGGTCACCGTAGTTACGGAGCCTGGGGTGCCTCAGATGGCTCGTCGTCCTAGGCGTGAACGGGGCGACCGGCCACCCAGGTCCCCGCGACCAGGGGTACGCCGGGCCGGTAGGCCAGGTGGAGGTACGACGGGGCATCGAGAAGCGCCAGATCCGCCCGGGCGCCCACCGCGAGCCGGCCGACGTCCTCGCGCAGCAGCGCGCGCGCTCCGCCGTACGTCGCCGCGTGCACGGCCTCGGCGGGGGTCATCCCCATCTCGCGCACCGCGACCGCGATGCAGAACGGCACCGAGCTGGTGAACGACGACCCCGGGTTGCAGTCGCTGGCCAGCGCCACCGTCACGCCCGCGTCGAGCAGCTGCCGGGCGTCCGGATAGGGCTGGCGGGTCGAGAACTCCACCCCGGGAAGCAGAGTGGCCACGGTGCCCGAGTCGCTCAGAGCGTCCACGTCGCCGTCAGTGAGGTAGGTGCAGTGGTCGACCGCGGCGAGGCCGAGCTCAGCCGCGAGCAGGATTCCCGGCCCCGGGCCGAGCTGGCTGGCGTGCAGCCGCCCCGCGAGACCGTGCGCCGCGCCGGCCGCCAGCACCGCGCGAGCCTGGTCGACGTCGAAGGCGCCCCGCTCACAGAAGGCGTCGATCCACCGGGCGTACGGCGCCGCGGCCTCGAGCATCGGGCCGGTGACCAGCTCGACGTAGCCGGCCGGATCCTCGGCGTACTCCGCCGGCACGACGTGCGCCCCGAGGAAGGTGGTCTCGTCGGTGAACTGGCGCGCCACGGCCAGGCTGCGCGCCTCGTCGTGCACGGTCAGGCCGTAGCCGCTCTTGATCTCGACGGTCGTCGTGCCCTGGCGGGTCATCTCCTGCACCAGCCGGGCTACGTGGGCCGTGAGCTGTTCGTCGGTGGCGGCGCGGGTCGCTGCCACGGTCGTGCGGATCCCGCCGGCGGCGTACGACTCACCGGCCATCCGGGCCGCGAACTCGCGCGCCCGGTCGCCGGCGAAGACCAGGTGGCTGTGGCTGTCGACGAACCCCGGCAGCACCGCTCGGCCACCCGCGTCGAACACCTCGTCGGCGGCCGGCGCCTCGGCCGCCGGGCCGACCCACGCGACCCGGGTGCCCTCGACCACCAGCGCCGCGTCGGTGCGGATGCCGAGCAGATCGTCGGCCTCGGTCGACGGTTCGGGGTCGTTGGTAACGAGCTCGCCGATGTTCGTGATCAGGACTGCCACAGTGCTCCGATCGCCTCGTCGAGCTCGCGCCCGATCTCCTCCTCGTCACCGCGGACATGGACGACGCGCCCGCCCGCGACGACCTGCGTGACGTCCGCCGCCGTGGCGGCGAACACGGCCGTGTGCTCGTCGGCACCGGTGCCCGCGGTCCGCAGGCTGGCCGTGTCGAGGGTGACCAGATCGGCGGGTGCACCGACCTCGATCCGCCCCGTGGTACCGACCGCCAGCAGTTCGGCGGCGGTCCAGTGCCCTCGCTCGCCGGTCGCGAGCCGTTCGTCCATCTCGAGGGCGCGTAGCTCCTCGAACGGGTCGACCACCGCATGGCTGTCGCTGCCGATGGTGATCCGGCAGCCGGCCTCGTGGAGCCGTCGGGCCGGGCCGATGCCGTCGGCCAGGTCGCGCTCGGTGGTCGGGGTGATGCAGACGGTCGTGCCGGTGGTCCCCAGCAGCTCGACGTCGTCGTCGGTGAGGTGGGTCGCGTGCACGACGGTCGTGTCCGGGCCGAGCAGGTCGGCCTCGTGCAGCAGCCGGGTCGGGGTGACGCCGTACGCCGCGAGGCAGGCCTGGTTCTCGGCCACCTGTTCGGAGAGGTGCACGTGCAACGTCGTTCGGCCGCGAAAGGTCGCCAGTTGATCGCGCGGCACCGCGCGCACAGAGTGGATCGCCGCCGGGCCGGCGCCGGCGCGCTTGGCCCAGGTCTCCGCGTCCCCGTCCGAGTAGCGCCGTTGCACGCCCTCCGGCGGCGCGCCGAAGCCGCTGCTGACGTAGCAGGTGTCGAGCAGCGTGATCCTGATCCCCGCCTGCCGGGCCGCGTCCTCCAGTGCGTGCCGCATCGCCAGCGGGTCGTCGTACGCCGTGCCGTCGGGCTGGTGATGCAGGTAGTGGAACTCCGTCACCGACGTGTAGCCCGCCGCCACCATCTCGCGATAGGTCGCCCGCGCCAGGGCCAGGTAGCTCTCCGGCGTCAGCTGCTCGGCGACGGCGTACATCTGGTCGCGCCAGGTCCAGAACGTCCCCCGCTCGCGCTGCGTACGTCCGCGCAGGGCTCGATGGAACGCGTGGCTGTGGTCGTTGCTGAGGCCGGGGAGAGTCAGCCCGGCGAGGCGGGGAGCGGGCGAGTTGGCTATGCCGGGTGTGACCTGAGTGAATCGGCCGTCCTCGATCTCGACCAGGACGTCGTCGCGGACGGCACCGGCGACCCAGGCTCGCCCCAGGAGGTACGCCGACCTCGCGGTGGAGGTCATGTGGCCAGCCTCTTGAGCGTCTCGGCCAGCGCGTGGACGCCGGCCAGGCAGTCGGGCAGCTCGGCGAACTCGGTGGGCGAGTGCGAGACGCCTGTCGGGTTGCGTACGAAGAGCATCGCGGTCGGAATCCCTTGTGCAGAAAGGATTCCGGCGTCGTGTCCGGCCGCGGTCGGGATGATCGGCCAGTCGCCTTCCTCGTGGTCGGCGGCGATCCGCGCTGTCAGCGACGGGTCGAAGGCCACCGCGCCGGACACCGACTCGGCCGTCACCGACACCGACGTCCCGTCGCGCTCGGCGCGCTCGGTCGCCTGCCGGGTCACGGTCTCCACGAGCTCGGCGAGCGCGGACTCGGAGGAGCAGCGCGCATCCAGCCAGGCCAGCACCTGGGAGGGCACGGCGTTGGTGCCGTTGGGCGTGACCTCGAGGCGGCCGAACGTCGCCCGCTCGTCGGCCAGCCGGGCCTGCTTGTTCGCGGCCAGCGCGGTCATGGCGTAGGTGAGCATCGGGTCGGCGCGGTCCTCCATCCGGGTGGTCCCGGCGTGGTTGGCCTGGCCGCCGAAGTCGAAGCGGTAGCGCCCGTGCGGCCAGATCTCACTGGCCACCCCGACCGCCGCGCCGCGGTCGACCAGGTCGCGGCCCTGCTCGACGTGCAGCTCGACGAACGTCTCGACGCCGGCCAGCAGCCCCGGCCCGCCTCCCTCGACGACCTCCTCCAGCGCGACACCGTCCCGGTCGCGCAGCACCCTGGCCCGATCCCAGTCGATCGCCCCCATGGCGAGCCGCGACCCGAGGCAGGCCAGCCCGAACCGCGAGCCTTCCTCCTCGACGAACACCGATACCCCGATCGGCCGCGTCGGCCGTACCCCCCGCGCGCGCAACTCGTCGACGGCCGCCAGCGCCGAGACCACCCCCAGCGGCCCGTCGTACGCACCCCCGTCGAGCACCGAGTCGAGGTGCGAGCCGGTGAGCACGGCCCCGGTCCGGGGTAGTCCGTGACCTACGGGCCCCTGTTTGTCCACATGAGGGGCCCAAACGTCACGGACTACCGCACCGTTGTCCACAGGCGCCGGGTCCCACCACGCGACCAGGTTGCCGAAGTCGTCGGCTTCCAGGGTCAGCCCACGGGCCTCTGTTTGACCGCGGAACCAGTCGGCGAGCTCACGTTCGGGTTGGGTGAAGGGCTGGCGGAAGTAGCCGCCCGACGTGCTCGACCGGCCGATCGGCGCCAGGTCGGACCACATCCGCTCGAAGTCATCGGGCACGTCCCCATCCAACGCAGCAGCGCGGCCCGGCGCCACCGCCACGCGGAGTACGAGGTCTCGGATCCGAGATCTACATACTGGACGCGTGGAGTTCCAGGACGTCGTACGCCGCCGCCGGATGGTCCGTGACTACAGCGAGGAGCCGGTCGATCCGGCGGTGATCGACACCGCGCTGGCCAACGCCGTACGCGCACCGAGCGCCGGCTTCAGCCAGGGCTGGGCGTTCCTGGTGCTGGACACACCCGACGACGTACGCCGGTTCTGGGCCGCGGCCGCCGACGACCTCGACCATCCCGACAGCTGGCTGGCCGGGATGATGAAGGCGCCGGTCGTGATCGTGCCCTGCTCGAGCAAGGCGATCTACCTCGAGCGCTACGCCCAGGAGGACAAGGGCTGGGAGGACCAGGACGAGGCGCGTTGGCCGGTGCCGTTCTGGCACATGGACGCCGCCATGGCCAGCCTGCTCATCCTCCAGACCGCGACCGACGCCGGGCTCGGCAGTGCGTTCATCGGCATCCCGCCGGACAAGGAGCCCGCCGTACGCCGCGAGTTCGGCATCCCCGACGACCACGACCCCGTCGGCGTCGTCACCATCGGCCACCGCGCTGAGGCCGAGCGCCCCTCGGGTTCGCCGCGCACCCGCGCCCGACGGCCACTGGCCGAGCTGGTGCACCGCGGACGCTGGTCCGGCTGAGCCCTAAGGTGTCGCCCATGGGTGAAGGAACATTGCAGGTCGGCGTCGTCGGGTGTGGCCTCATGGGGTCGGGCATCGCCGAGGTGAGCGCGCGCACCGGGCATGACGTGGTCGTGGTCGAGTCCAGCGAGGAGTTCGCGAAGGCCGGGCTCGCCCGGTTGGAGAACTCCCTGCACCGGGCCGAGGAGCGCGGCAAGCTCGAGGAGCGGGCCGCCGACGTACTGGCCCGGGTCCAGGTGCTCACCGACCTCGACGCGCTGGCCGACCGCGACGTGGTGGTCGAGGCGATCGTGGAGGACGAGGCCGCGAAGGTCGAGCTGTTCAGGAAGCTCGACGCGATCGTCACCGCCCCCGACGCGATTCTGGCCTCCAACACCTCCTCGATCCCGATCATGAAGCTCGGTGTGGTCACCTCCCGGCCGACCCAGGTGGTCGGCGTCCACTTCTTCAACCCCGTCCCGGTGCTGAAGCTGGTCGAGCTGGTGCCCTCGCTGCTGACCGCCTCCGAGACGACCGAGCGGGCCCGCAACTGGGTCGAGGGCGGCCTGGGCAAGCAGGCCATCGACTGCCAGGACCGCGCCGGGTTCGTGGTCAACTCGCTGCTGGTCCCGTTCATCCTCTCCGCGATCCGGATGTATGAGTCCGGGTTCGCCTCGGCCGAGGACATCGACCGCGGCCTGGTCCTCGGTGCCGCGCACCCGCAGGGGCCGCTGGCCCTGGCCGACCTGATCGGGCTCGACACGACCAAGGCCGTGGCCGAGTCGCTCTACGAGGAGTTCAAGGAGCCGCTGTACGCCGCCCCGCCGCTGCTGCAGCGGATGGTCGACGCCGGCCTGCTCGGCCGCAAGTCCGGCCGCGGCTTCTACACCTACGACCGCCGCTGAGCATCATCTAGTGCCGTGAACGGAAAATACT
>DOWL01000219.1:15202-18783 GCA_003519585.1 Nocardioides sp.
TCATTTCCCGTTCACGGCACTAGGTTGCCCTCATGAGGGAGGGCGAGGCCGAGCTGCCGCGTGCGGTGGCCAAGCTGCAGGCGCTGGTCCGGATCCCCACCGTGTCCTACCGCGAGCCGGAGCGGGTCGACACCGCGGCGTTCGACGCCTTCGTCGACGAGCTCGCACGGCAGTTCCCGCTGCTCCACGAGCGGCTCGAGCTGACCAAGGTCCACACGCACGGGCTGCTGTTCCACTGGCCCGGCGCCGCCGCCGACCGGCCGGTGGTGCTGATGGCGCACCTGGATGTGGTGCCGGTGGAAGGGACCTGGCAGCACGACGCCTTCAGCGGTGCGGTGGTGGACGGGAACATCTGGGGGCGCGGCACCCTCGACGACAAGGGCTGCCTGGTCGGGATCTGCGAGGCCGTCGAGACCCTCCTGGAGGAGGGTTTCACTCCCGCTCAGGATGTCTGGCTCTCCTTCGGCTGCGACGAGGAGGTCGCCGGCGTCGCGGCCGCGCTGGCAGTCGAAGAGCTCCGGCGGCGTGACGTACGCCCGTGGTTCGTCATCGATGAGGGCGGCGCGATCGCGCACGACGCGTTCCCCGGCGTGGACAAACCGATGGGCGTGGTGGGGGTGACCGAGAAGGGCATCATGTCGCTCCTGCTCCGCGTCGTCGGTAGAGGTGGCCATGCCTCGACCCCGGCCCGCAACGGACCGACGGCCCGGCTGGCCCGGGCGATCACCCGGCTCGACCGTTCACCGATGCCGACCGCCCTGCCCCCACCGACCGTCGAGCTGTTCCGCCGGCTCGCGCCGCACGCGCCTCGTCCACTCCGGCCGTTGATGGCGAACGCCGGACGACTCGGTCCCGCGGTGGCCCGGGCACTCATCGCGATCGGACCGGAGAGCGCGGCGATGGTGCGGACGACGTTCGCGGTGACCACGCTCCAGGGAAGCCCGGCGCTCAACGTCATCGCCCAGACCGCGACTGCCGGCGTGAACGTCCGGATCATGCTCGGCGACACGTCGCAGAGCGTGGTCGCACATGTGCGCAAGGCGATCGGCGACGACCAGGTGGAGGTCGAGGTCATCGAGGCGCACGAGCCGAGCCCGCTCTCGCCGTACTCCATGCCCGACCGGCCCGATCCGGCGTTCGCGCTGATCGAGGAGATGATCGTCGAGGTCTTCCCCGACGCCGTGCCGGCCCCCTACGTGATGATGGCGGCGACCGACTCGCGCCACTTCGCTGGTCCGCTGGGGATCTCCGACCGGGTCTACCGGTTCGCGCCGTTCCGGATGACCAAGGCGCAGCGGGAGGCGATCCACTCCTACGACGAGCACCTCGGGGTCGACGCGTTCCTCGACGGCGTCCGGTGGTACCGCCGGCTGATCGAGCGGCTTTCGTGAGCACCACCGCCCGAACCGCGAGGCCCATGCACGGCCTGTTCGCAATCGTCGGCTTCCTGGTCTGCGTGGAGCTGGCCAGCGGGGTGCTGCAGGGCTACTACACGCCGATCTTCAGCGACATCGCCGACCACCTCGGCATCGCTGACGCCGACGTCAACTGGTTCGAGGCGGCCCAGCTGATCGTCTCGGCGCTCCTCGTGCCACCGTTGGCCCGGCTCGGCGACCTCGTCGGCCACAAGAAGGTGCTGCTGCTCTCCACCGCGGTCACGGCCCTAGGCAGTTGGACGCTGGCGTTCGCGCCGGGCTTCTGGACCTTTCTGATCGGCTGGGCCCTGCAGGGTGCGTACGTCGTCTGGCTGCCGCTCGAGATCTCGATCATCCACCGCCGTACGGCGGGCACCGGCCGGCAGGGGCTGCTTACCCGGCGCGCCGCCGGCATCCTGGTCGGCGCCCTCGAGCTCGCGGTGATCGTCGGTGCGCTCACCTCCGGCGCCCTCGTCGAGTCCACCTCGATGGGCTTCCTTCTGGCCCTGCCCGCGATCGCCGTGACCACGGTCTTCTTCGTCATCTGGTTCGGCATCGAGGACGCGCCGGGCGAGGCGAGCGGCGGCTACGACTGGGGCGGCCTGATCCTCGTGACCATCGCGCTCGGACTCGTGATGGGCGGCCTGGTCGCGATCCGCGTGCAGGGTCCGGACTCGGTGTTGGCATGGGGGTTGGTGCTCTTGGGCGCGCTCGCGTTCGTGCCGTTCGCCCGCTACGAGGCGGCGCACCCCGAGCCGATGGTCGACGTACGCCTGCTGGCCACGCCGGGGCAATGGCCGGTGCAGTTGACCGCGTTCCTGTTCGGCATGTCGGTGCTCGGCGCGCAGATCCCGCTCTCGACGTTCGCCCGCACCGACCCGGACACCGCGGGCTACGGACTGGGCGCGGACGCGTCGTTCGTATCGACGCTGATCGGCGTCTACGTGATCTTCCTGGCGATCGGCGCCTTCACCCTGCCGCTCACCTCGCGGCTGCTCGGCCCGCGCGGGGCGCTGGTCCTCGGCGCGCTCCTCGTCGCCCTCGGCTATGCGCTGTGGCTGCCGTTCCACGACTCGACCACCCAGGCGATGATCAACATGGCGATCGCGGGCGTCGGCTCGGGGGCCCTGGTCGCCGCGCTGCCGGCGACGGCGGCCGCGGCCGCGCCTCCCGATCGCACCGGCTTCGCGACCGGGATGACCAACGCCACCAAGACCGTGGGCGGGGCCATCGCGTCCTCGATCTTCGCCATCTGCCTCGCCTCGGCCGGCTCGATCGACGACCCGGTCAAGGGTCACGCGCCGCTGTCCGGCTACCTCACCGTGTGGGCGATCTGCGCGGTCGCCGCACTGCTCGCCGCGGTCGCGCTGCTGCTCATGCCGCGGCAGGCGACCGCGCACCCGGTGGGGCTCGATGGGTGAGAACCGCGGCTCCCGCTGGGACGACGAACCCTTCGGCGACCCCGGAGCGGGCCGGCGACGGCGTTGGCGCCGACCGTGGAACGTCTACCTCTCCGCCGTCTTCGGGACCTTCGGCGCATTCATGACGATCGGCGCGGTCAGCGTCCGGCACTGGCCGGGCGTCCTGGCCGGGCTCTGTGTGTTCGCCGTACCGCTCGCGCTGATCCGGGCCGACGGGCCCAAGGCCAAGGCCGGGCACCCCCCGCCGCCTGCGCCCACCCTGGGCATCGAGTTGCTGTGGTACGCCGTGGCCGTCGTACTCGTGGTCGTGGGCGTCCTTCTGACCACCGTCTAGGATCGCGAATGGTCTCGGAACGTCGTGGAAGGCCGCTCATGATCGCTCGTACCACCGCCCTCGCCGGGATCGTCCTCGCCGGGGTCGTCCTCGTCTCTCCGCCCGCCGAAGCGCGCGGCGCTCGCGTCCTTCTCGACAACGGCAAGCTCACCGTGATCGGGACCGACTCGAGCAACACCATCGTCATCACCAGGGCGAAGAAGGCGGTGAAGGTCAAGGTCGACGGCAAGAAGATCCGGATCGGCAAGCCGATCAAGCCCCGCAAGGTCAAGCAGATCGAGGTGCAGGGGCGCGGCGGCAACGACACCGTCCGGCTGGTCGAGAAGGCCGGCCCCCTCCCCAAGGCCACCCTCAACGGCGGCCCGGGCAACGACGACCTCACCGGCGGGTCCGGCAAGACCACGCTGATCG
>DOWL01000219.1:19023-19156 GCA_003519585.1 Nocardioides sp.
ACGCCGGCGGTGGCAACGACACGGCCCAGGGTGGGAGCGGCAGCGCCACGGTCGACCTCGGCCCCGGCAACGACTCGTTCCAGGGCGGTACCGGTCCGGTGGTCGTGGACGGTGGCGTAGGCAGCGACACCCT
>DOWL01000219.1:19274-20343 GCA_003519585.1 Nocardioides sp.
GGTGGCGTAGGCAGCGACACCCTCGTCGCCGGTCCCGCGGTGTCGGCCCAACTCTTCGGCGGCGCGGACCCCGACGTCGTGACCGGCGGCACCGGGACGGCCGACCTGCGTGGTGAGGGTGCACCCGACAAGCTCACCGCGGGCACCGGCCCGACGGTGATGAACGGCGGCGACGGTCCCGACCAACTGCGGGCCGGAGCACAGACCTCGCAGGTGACTGGCGAGCTCGGCGATGACACGTTCATGTTCGGCGAGAGCTTCGCTGGTGGCGCGATCGAGTCGTTCGGCCCCTCGTCGATCACCGACTTCGGGATCGGCGCCGACACCGTCAAGCTCTTCACCGGGCTCTCGGTGCACACCGGCCTCGGCACCACGGCGGTCACCGCGTGGGACGGAGCCACCGACCGCGGCACCATCACCGCAGCCAACGGTCACCTCTGGGACGTCGCGAACTTCTCATAGGTCCCTGGTTACCGTGGTGGCGTGACCCGCGAACGGTCGGAAGGTCCGGAGGGCTCGCCGCGTCCGGAGGCGACGCCACGCCCGCGCGCCGAGAGCAAGGCCGCGGCGCGGGCCCGGATGGCCCAACAGCACACCTGGGTCGACCTCCAGGTCCGGCAGGCGATGGACCGCGGCGACTTCGACGATCTGCCGGGCGCCGGGAAGCCGATCCAGGATCTCGGCGACTCCCACGACCCCAACTGGTGGCTCAAGAAGCTCGTCGAACGCGAGCACGTCGCCCTGCTGCCCCCGAGCCTCGCGCTGCGCAAGGAGGACGCCGAACTCGACCAGACCCTCGACCGGTTCAACACCGAGGCAGAGGTACGCCGCCACGTCGACGACTTCAACCAACGCGTCGTCGCGGCCCGTTATCGCCTCCCCGAGGGACCGCCGCTGATCACCATGCCCCGCGACGTCGACGAGACCGTCGCCGCGTGGAGCGAGCGGCGTACGGCCCGGCTGGCCGAGCAGCGCCGCAAGGCGCGTGAGGCCTTGGCCGATCAGGCGGCCGAACCCGAGCCCAAGCGTCGGTGGTGGCGTCGGTGAGAGTTTTGTCGGCCAGCCGATG
>DOWL01000219.1:20533-26411 GCA_003519585.1 Nocardioides sp.
TTTGTCGGCCAGCCGATGAAACTCCCCACCGCTGTCAGATCGGTCATACCCGCCGACCCCCGTCACCGGCTACCTTCCGCAGCATGAGCGGCAAGAGCGCCAAGGACTTCTTCCGACCCCTGGCCGTCGGAGCCCCCGAGCCACTGCGCGAGATCCCCGCGCGGCCGAGCCGGGCGATCCACTTCTTCGACCCCAGCAACGAGAAGATGGCGGCCAAGGTCCCCGACATGGTCGGCACCGTCGATGTACTGCTGGGCAACCTCGAGGATGCCGTCAAGGCCGACAACAAGGTCGCGGCTCGACAGGGGCTGGTGCAGATCGCGAAGGGCACCAGCTTCGGACCGACCCAGCTCTGGACCCGGATCAACGCACTCGACAGCCCTTGGGTGCTGGACGATCTCACCACCCTGGTCCCCGAGATCGGCGACCGCCTCGACGTGATCATGGTGCCGAAGGTCCAGGGCGCCGAGGACATCCACTACGTCGACCGGATCCTGGCTCAGCTCGAAGCAAAGGCCGGCCTGGAGCGGCCGATCCTCGTGCACGCGATCCTCGAGACCGCGCGTGGCGTCGCGAACGTCGAGGCGATCTGCGGCGCCAGCCCGCGGATGCAGGGGATCAGCCTCGGCCCCGCCGACCTGGCCGCGGACCGTCGGATGAAGACGACGCGGGTCGGCGGCGGCCACCCGGGCTACCTGGTGCGTGACGATCCGCCCCGCACCGACGGCGTCGCCAACCTCGAGGCCACCCGCGCGACGTACCTGCAGGACCTGTGGCACTACACGATCGCCCGGATGGTCGACGCGTGTGCGATGCACGGGATCTACCCCTACTACGGGCCGTTCGGCGACATCACCGACGTCGTGGCGTGCGAGGACCAGTTCCGCAACGCGTTCCTGCTCGGCTGTGTCGGCGCCTGGTCGCTGCACCCCAAGCAGATCGCGATCGCCAACAAGGTCTTCAGCCCCAGCGTCGAGGACGTCCGGCACGCGCGTCGGGTGGTGGCCGCGATGGCCGCCCTGGGCGGCGGGGGCACCGGCGCGGTGATGCTCGACGGCAAGATGGAGGACGACGCCTCGCTCAAGCAGTGCTTGGTGATGGTCGAGTTGGCCGAGCAGTTGGCGAAGATCGATCCGGTCCTCGAGCAGCAGTACGCCGCGATCGAGGTCGACGCATGAGCGAAGAGTTCGTTCCACTGCGCAGCGTCCTCTACATGCCCAGCTCCAACGAGCGGGCGCTGGAGAAGGCCAAGTCCATCCCCTGCGACGCGCTGATCCTCGACCTCGAGGACGCCGTGGCGCCGGACGCCAAGCCGGCCGCTCGCGAGGCAGCCTGCGCGGCGGCGGCCAGCGGCGAGTACGGCCGCCGTACCCTCACCATCCGGGTCAACAGCATCGGCACCGAGTGGCACGACGCCGACCTCGTCGCCGCCGCCCAGGCGGGGCCGGATGCCGTGGTCGTCCCCAAGGTCGGAAGCGCCGCCGAGGTGCGTCAGCTCGTCAGCGCGCTCGAGGCGGCGGGAGCGCCCGATCACACCACCCTCTGGGCGATGGTCGAGACGCCGGTGGCGATCCTCGACGCGCTCGACATCGCCCGAGCCTCCGAGCGGCTCAGCGCGTTCGTGCTCGGCACCAACGACCTCGTCAAGGAGTTGTACGCCGAGCACGTCCCCGGCCGCGCGCCGATTCTGCCCAGCCTGCACCAGGCACTCCTGGCCGGTCGGGCGGCCGGCATCGCCGTACTCGACGGTGTCTACAACGACGTCTCCAACGTCGACGGCTTCCTGGTGGAGTGCCGTCAGGGTCGTGAGCTGGGCTTCGACGGCAAGACGCTGATCCACCCCGGTCAGGTCGAGGGCGCCAACCAGGCCTTCGCGCCCAGCGAGGCGGCGGTCGAGGACGCACGTGGCATCCTCGAGGCGTGGGAGGCAGGCGCCGGCTCCGGAGTGGTCACCTACCGCGGCCGAATGGTCGAGAACCTGCACGTCGAGTCGGCTCGCCGCACCCTGGACATCCATCAGGCGATCGGCGAGCTCAGCGGCTGACGGACCTGCTTCCGTCAGAGACCGGTGGGCACCTCCCGAAGGTGAGCTGGAAGGTGAACCGGGTGCGCGGCGTCGCGGCTGCCGTCGCCCTCGCCGCCGCTCTGCTCCCGGTCATGGCCATCCCCGCCGTTCCCGCCAGCGCTGATGCCCACCGCGAATCACTCAAGGTCGTCTGGGACGGCCTGCGGATCCACCCCGGAACGCCGATCACCGCGCGCGGCCGCACGCCGCGAGGTCAGGCGCTGGTCGCGCTGCAGGTCCGGTTGCCCGGCGGCTGGCGCACGTTCGGCACCACGCGGAGCGCGGCGAACGGCAGGTTCGCGGTCTCGGGGAGCCTCGACTGGTACGGCACGCATCGGATCCGGCTCACCACCACCGGGCAGCACCCCATCCGGCGATTCGCCAGGGTGAAGGTCCGCCCGACGTACGTCCCGCGAGGCAACCGCGCGGATCATGCGTTCACCGACGCCGCTCGCGGGGTCCGCTACAGCTTCAACCCGTGCCGGCCGATCCGGTACGCCGTCAACACCGACGACGTCGGGCCGGACCAACTGCAGCTGGTCCAGCAAGGGATGGCCCAGGTGTCGGCGGCGACCGGCATCGAGGTGAGGTACGTCGGGGTCTCGCACCAGATCCCCTTCGGTGTCGAGCCCACCCGACCCCCCCTGGGGCAGGACCTGCTCATCGCCTGGGCCACCGCTCAGGAGGTGCCGGCACTTGTCGCTCCCGGGGCGGTCGGCGTGGGCGGGCCGGTGCGGCTGCGCGAGGCGACCGACGGCCGCGGCCGACCGGTGACCGAGATCGTGCAGTCCGCCGTGGCGCTCGACAGCGAGGACCTCGCGGACTCCGCGACGTACAGCCAGAGCTACCTCGACACCTTGCCGACCTGGGGCGAGGTGATCCTGCACGAGCTCGGCCACGCCTTCGGCCTCGATCACGTCGCAGCCACGGACGAGATCATGTACCCGGACGTCGGCGCCGGCGTCTATCCCGACGGCACCTTCCGCGGACAGTACGACGCCGGCGACCTGGCCGGCCTCGCCGTCAACGGCCTGGGTCAGGGCTGCTTCGGACCGGCGAGCAACCGCACGCTGGCCGAGCGACAAGACCACCCCTCCGGGTGGTGATCTCGGACGACGCCAGGGGCACCTGACGTACGCCCCCTCACGCAGCGGGGCTTCTCGGCAGCAGGCGTTGCACCCACGGCCTATCCAGATCAGTCGCGGGTGCGGCGCAGCTGCTCGTCGAACCAGAGCTTTGCGCTGCCGAAGAAGCCGGCCACGTCGTGGACCAGCTTGCCCAGCGCATCCTGGGAGGACTTGAACGCTTCGGAGTAGGAGTCGGCCGCCTGTCGAGCGGCGGCGGACATGGTCGCCGTGGCGTCGTCCTCACGGCGCGGGTAGGTGCCGCCGAGGATCGCGGTGTAGTCGCCGGAGTCGACCCAGCGCCGGAGCTCGGCCGCACGCACGACGGCGTAGGGGTGGGAGGCGCGCTCGTTGAGCACGAGCTTGAGCACGGAGTCGCGCAGGTCGGCGGACTCGAGATACTCCTGGCCCTGCGCGAAGAACGAGGTCTGGTCGAAGTCGCGCAGGTCGCCGGAGCCGCTGGCCAGCTTCATGTGCACCCGGAACGCCACCGCGGGGTCCTGGGTGGCGAGCAGCCCGGCTCGATCGGCGGAGAGCTCGGCCTTGCGCGACCACTCGAACAGCCCGGCGATGATCACCCGGATCCCGAGCGCGCCACCGGGGATGGAGTTCCAGACCCCGGTCATGTTCATCAACCACAGGAGCAGGGTCCGGTAGACCGCGTGGCCGCTGACCGCGTGGCCGAGCTCGTGGGCGATCACGAAGCGGAGCTCGTCCTCGTCGAGGAGGTCGAACACCGCGGAGTTGAGCACGACGATCGGCTTGTCGAGACCGATGGTCATCGCGTTGGTGGTCGGGTCGTTGACGACGTACACCTCGGGAAGCCGGTCGACGTCGAGCACCCGGCCGACCTCGGCGAGCACCCGGTGTACGCCGGCGAACTGGCGCTCGTCGACGCGGATGCCACCACCGATGAAGTCGAGGCGCACCTTGCGCTCGTTCATGAACCCCGACAGCGCCTTGAGCACGGTGTCGAAGCCGCGGAGCTTGCGCAGCGCGACCAGCGCGCCGCGGTCGGCGGGATGCTCCCAGGCCCGCGAGCTGATGCCGGACAGGGTGGCGCGGGCGCGAGCGGGCGTGGTCGTCACGGACTCAGCCTAGGCACGCGATCCACCGATTCGTCTTGGTCTACCAGTGCACAAAAGGCGGTCAGACCTCAGACGAATCCCAGAAGGGGTCGCGTCCGATGAACCCCAGCATCCGGGTCTGCGCGTCGGCGTCGGCGGGCACCTCGACCCGGGGGCCGTACTGACCGCTGGCCCGGATGACCTCCTCCATCGGCTCCATGCCGGCCAGCATCGCCGCGCACCGGTCGGCGTCGAGGGTGGCGTCCTGGCCGGTGGCGCGGGCGAGGTCCCAGGTGTGCATGAAGACGTCGGCGGTGAAGAACTGGGATACCGCCCGAGGCAGGGGGACGTCGCCGATGTGCGGGTTGCTGAGCACGCGGTCGGCGGTGGCGGGGTCGTCGAGCAGCGCCTGCACCTGGTCCTGCAGATGTCGCCAGGCGCCGGCGGGGTCCTCGTCGACCGACGGACCCGGCGGGAGTTCGACGGACGCGCCTGCGGCGAGGAAGGACGGGAACCATTCGACGAGGTGGCGTACGACGTCGCGCGCGGCCCAACCCTCGACCGGCGCGGGCTGGTCCCACGCGCCGGCCGGGGCGGCGTCGCAGAGGGCGCCGAACCGGCCCCCGATCTCGGTGAACTCCTGGGCAGCGGTCTGGCTCATGCGGGTCAGACTGTCCTACTGCGGTGGATTCATCGCCTCGTGCCGACCCGGCACCGGCCCGGAGGTCATGAACCGCCACACCAGGCCGTGCGCAGAGAGCACGATCAGGATCAGCAGGATCGCTTCGACCTGGATCGCCTTGAGGTCGAAGAGCTTCCCGATCTCGGGGAACACACCGACCACGGCGATCAGCGCGTAGATCACGATGGTCGCCACTCGGGTCGGGGTGTCGTCGACCGACGAACGACGGCTGTGCGGCAGCGCCCGCGCCGTCGTCACGAACCCGACCACCGCGATCGCGACGAAGCTGATCCGCCAGATCGTGGTGGTGCCGTTGCCACCGACCTGCGCGAACAGGCCCATCAGCGCGGGCAGCAGCAGCGCGAGGTAGACGCCGCCGACGGCCACCCGGGTGTCGGGGTCACGGAGCCAGTGCGGGTTGCCCTGGATCAGGTTCCACCAGAACCCGAGCAGGGCGAAGCAGGTCGCCGAGAACAGTGCGTAGAACGTGCTGATGTCCATGGGGTCTCCGGGGTCGCGAACAGACGGCCTCCCCGTGACCCGAGGACGGTAGTGGCGTCAACCGGGCGCGCGCACCGTCAATTCGGGCTATCCGACATCGGCACCCGGACGCCGCGCTCCTCGGCGACCTCGACGGCGCGGGCGTACCCGGCGTCCACGTGCCGGATCACGCCCATCCCTGGGTCGTTGGTGAGCACCCGCTCGATCTTCTGCGCGGCGAGCTCGGTGCCGTCGGCGACGGTGACCTGGCCCGCGTGCAGGGAGCGGCCGATGCCGACGCCACCACCGTGGTGGAACGACACCCAGGTGGCGCCGGAGGCGGTGTTGACCAGTGCGTTGAGGATCGCCCAGTCCGCGATCGCGTCGGAGCCGTCCTGCATCGCCTCGGTCTCGCGGTACGGCGAGGCGACCGAACCGCAGTCGAGGTGGTCGCGGCCGA
>DOWL01000219.1:26580-26823 GCA_003519585.1 Nocardioides sp.
ACGATCGGCGCCTTGAGCTCGCCCGAGGCGACCATCTCGTTGAACTTCAACCCCGCGAGGTGGCGCTCGCCGTACCCGAGCCAGCAGATCCGGGCCGGCAGCCCCTGGAAGGCGACCCTCTCACCGGCCATGGTGATCCACTTCCGCAACCGCTCGTTGTCGGGGAACAGTTCGAGGATCGCCTTGTCGGTGGCGGCGATGTCGGCCGGGTCACCGGAGAGCGCGGCCCAGCGGAACGGGCCC
>DOWL01000219.1:27063-27234 GCA_003519585.1 Nocardioides sp.
CACCTCGGCGCCCTTGTCCTGGAACTCCACCATCGCCTGCACGTGCGCGGCCATCGACTCCTGGGCGCGCTTGGTGAAGCCGGTCGGGTCCTCGGTGCGCTCGGTCTCCCAGTCCTCGAACGCGACCCCGACCGGCAGGTAGAACAGCGGGTCGTGCGCCGAGGTCTGGTC
>DOWL01000219.1:27414-27675 GCA_003519585.1 Nocardioides sp.
GTCTGGTCGGTGACGATGTCGATCGGCGCGTCGGACTCCAGGAGCTGCGGCAACAGCTCCGCGGCGTTGCCGAGGACGCCGATCGACAGCGGCCTCTTCGCGTCGCGGGCGTCGACCGCCATCCGTACGGCGTCCTCGAGCGAGTCCGCCTGGACGTCGAGGTAGCGGTGGTCGATCCTTCGCTGGATGCGCGCGGGGTCGCACTCGATGCAGATCGCGACGCCGTCGTTCATGGTCACGGCCAGCGGCTGCGCGCCGCCC
>DOWL01000022.1:0-14890 GCA_003519585.1 Nocardioides sp.
GGCTCCGGCCAAGAAGGCGCCCGCCAAGAAGGCTCCGGCCAAGAAGGCGCCCGCCAAGAAGGCACCGGCCAAGAAGGCGCCCGCCAAGAAGGCCGCAGCCAAGAAGTAGCCCCAGTTCGACCCGCGAACAGGCCGCCTCCACTATCGGGAGGCGGCCTGTTCCGTTGTTCGGGGGCCCGCTCCCAGGGCCAAGGCCGCATCGAGATCGGACAGGTCGTCAACGTCACGCCGGAGCCGGGGGAGTGGCGCGGTGATCGGGCGGGCGCCTGTCGCGTCGTGTGCGAGCGCGGAACCGGGACCGAACCTCGGGTCGAACCTCTCGTACGCCGCGGTGTAGAGCGTTGTCCCGAGTCCCTCGCTGTCCGCGACGTACGCCGCCTCGCCGGGCACAACACCTGCGAGCGCCGCGTCGAGATCGCTGCCCCGAACCGCTGGCAGATCCGCGGTCAGCGCCACTGGCACGAGTGCCGGCCACCGACGTCGCGCCTCCGCAGCGCTCTGCCGCAACGTGCCGTTGAGATCCATCGCCACGCCGTCGGGGATCGTGACCGCCCCGAGTGCGACCAACTCGACGGAGAACGATGCGTCGTCGGTGGCGACCAGGACCTCGGCGATCGACTCGGCGGCGATGCACGCGGCCACCGTGTCGAGTGCGAATGCGGCCGCCAACGCCCGGCGTTCGGTGTCGGGCAGACCGACCAGCCGTGACTTGCCCAGCGCCGGCGGCTTCACCGGGACCAGCGCGACGTACCTCTCCATCGCCGCCCATCCTCTCAACCCGCGTCGGCGCCTTGCTGGCCGGAGGCAATGACTAGGGTGTCGCGGGTGAAGGTGCGGCACCTCCAGGAGGGCAGACGCGGATGGGCCTGGGGCATCGCCGTGCCCATCGTCCGGCCGCTGCTGCTCGCCACCACCAAGCGTCGGTGGATCGACGGCGAGAAGATCCCCGCCGAGGGCGGCTTCCTGTTGGTCCTCAACCACATCTCGGAGGTCGACCCGCTGATCGTGGCCCACATCGTGTGGGACCACGGCCGGATCCCGCGCTACCTGGCGAAGGCCGGGCTGTTCAAGAACAAGTTCCTCGGCTTCTTCCTCCGCGCCGCCGGGCAGATCCCCGTCTATCGCGCGAGCAAGGACGCCGTCGGCGCCTACGATGCCGCGGTCGCCGCCGTACGCGCGGGCAAGTGCATCGTGGTCTACCCGGAGGGGACCATCACCCGTGATCCCGACCTGTGGCCGATGGTCGGCAAGTCCGGTGCGGCGCGGATCGCGTTGGCCACCGGAGCGCCGGTGATCCCGATCGGGCAGTGGGGCGCGCAGGAGTTGTTGGCGCCGTACGCCAAGCGTCCCGATCTCTTCCCGCGCAAGCTGATCACGATGAAGGTCGGCGACCCCGTGGACCTCTCCGACCTGGTCGGTGACCAGTCGTACGCGGCGGTCAACCAGGCGACCACGCGGATCATGGCTGCACTCACCTCGCTGGTCGAAGAGGTGCGTGGCGAGACCGCGCCGGCGGAACGGTTCAACCCGCGCACCGCCGGAGTCTCGGAGTTCGGCAATCCCCACAAAGACGGACGGCGAGGTAACGGCTCATGAGCAAGGTCGCAGTCTTCGGTGCAGGGTCATGGGGGACGGCGTTCTCGATCGTGCTCGCCGACGCCGGCAACGACGTCACCATCTGGGCTCGGCGCGAAGAGGTCGCGGAGTCGATCAACGAGCGCCGCGAGAACGAGGAGTACCTCCCCGGCATCGAGCTCCCGCCGGCGGTCGCGGCGACCCACGACGTCGAGAAGGCCGCGCACGACGCGGATGTCGTCATCTTCGCCACTCCCTCGCAGACCTTCCGCGGCAACCTCACCGAGTGGGCGCCGTACCTCGCCGGTGACGCGGTGCTGGTCTCGCTGATGAAAGGCGTCGAGCTCGGGACCCTCAACCGGATGAGCGAGGTGATCGCCCAGGTCACCGACGCCGGCCCCGAGCGGATCGCGGTGATCAGCGGCCCCAACCTGGCCAAGGAGATCGCGCGCCGCGAGCCGGCGGCATCGGTCGTGGCCTGTGCGGACGAAGACGTCGCTCGGATGATCCAGGACCGTGTGCACGCACCTGCGTTCCGTCCCTACACCTCCGTCGACGTGCTCGGCTGCGAGCTCGGCGGTGCCTACAAGAACGTCGTGGGCCTCGCTGTCGGCATGGCGGTCGGCCTCGGCTTCGGTGACAACACGACCGCCTCGGTGATCACTCGCGGACTGGCCGAGACCGCGCGGCTCGCCACCAGGCTCGGTGCTAACCCGCTCACATTGATGGGTCTGGCCGGGCTCGGAGACCTGGTCGCCACCTGCTCGTCGCCGCTCTCGCGCAACCGCACGTTCGGCGAGAAGCTCGGCCAGGGGATGACCACCGACGCGATCATCGCCTCGACCCGTCAGGTGGCCGAGGGTGCGAAGTCGTGCGCCTCGCTCCGCGCCCTCGCCGAGCGCACCGGTGTCGATGCCCCGATCGCGCAGTACGTCGACGATGTCGTCGCGGGCCGGATCACCGTCGAGCAGATGATGGACCAGACCCTGGCGCGCGAGACCAAGGCCGAGTCGGACTGACTTCTTGCGCCTCAGTCACCGTGCAGTGCAAGCCCGTCCAGGGCCTGGCTGAGGTCGGCCCACAGGTCCTCGACGTCCTCGATCCCGACCGACATCCGGACCAGTCCCTCGGGGATCGAGGTCGGTTCGGACTTCCAGCGGCGCCGACGTTCGAAGGTCGACTCGACGCCGCCGAGGCTGGTGGCGTTGACCCACAGTGCGGTCGAGCGGACCAGCAGGTCAGCGTGGTCCGCGCTCGGTAGCACGATCGAGATCATGCCGCCGAGTCCGGGGTAGCGAACCTCGGAGGGCAGCGGGTGGTCGGCGAGCCGGCGGGCGAGCTCGGCAGCGTTGGCCTGGGCCCGCTCGACTCGCAGATGCAGCGTGCGGAGGCCGCGTAGCGCGAGCCACGCCTCGAACGGCCCCGGACCGTTGCCTTGGACGTCACGGCGGCCCTTGAGGACCGCGTAGACCTCCTCGTCGCGGGTGACGACTGCACCCATCTGGACGTCGCTGTGACCGGAGAGGTACTTCGTTGCCGAGTGCAGCACCAGGTCGGCGCCGAGCTCCAGCGGTCGCTGCAGCAGCGGGGTGAGGAACGTGTTGTCCACGACGACCCGAGCGCCGGCCTCGTGCGCGCCCGCGATGATCGCGGGAACGTCGGCGACCTCGAGCGCCGGGTTGGTCGGCGACTCGAACCACACCAGCGCCGCGTCGTCGCAGGCTTCGAGGACCGCCGCGGTGTCGGTGATGTCGACCAGCGTCGTGGTGAGCCGGCCGCGCAGCTCGAGATCGCCGAGCTGGACCAGCGTGCCGTTGTAGGAGTGCCGGGGGATGACGACCTTGTCGCCCAGCGCGACCAGGTCGAGCAAGCTGGTCACCGCGGCCATCCCCGAGGCGTAGGCGAGGCACCGGCCACCCTCCAGCTCGCCGAGAGCGGTCTCGAACGCCGTCCAGGTCGGGTTGCCGTAGCGGCCGTACTCCAGGTCCCCACCCGCGACGTACGTCGAGGCCATCGTGATGGGCGCGTTCAGCGGCTGGTCCGGCTCATGGGCGGGCCGTCCGGCATGCACGGCGGTGGTGGCGGGGCGGAGCGGTTCGGGCATGGCCCTGAGCCTAGGGTTGATGGGTGATCCCGCTGTCGTTGGCTGTCGTCGCCGAGGTGGTCGGGGGCCGCGTCGAGGGCGACGGCGATGTCGTGGTCGACGGGCCGGTGGTCATCGACGGCCGCGAGGCTGCGCCGGGCAGCCTGTTCGTGGCGTTCGTCGGCGAGCGTGTGGACGGCCACGAGCACGTGCCGCAGGCTGCCGACAACGGCGCTGTCGCCGTGTTGGGCACCCGGGCGACCTCGCTCCCCACGGTCGTCGTGGCCGACCCTCAGGCCGCCCTCCAGCGGCTCGCGGCGTACGTCGTGGCCCAGGTGCGCACCGATGCCCTGACCGTCGTCGCGCTCACCGGCTCGCAGGGCAAGACCTCGACCAAGGACCTGCTGGCCGCGGTGCTGGGCGAGGCGGGGCCGACGGTCGCGACGTACGGCTCCTTCAACAACGAGCTAGGCATGCCGCTCACGGCGCTGCGCGTCGAGCCGGAGACTCGCTTCCTGGTGCTCGAGATGGGCGCGCGCGGCCGCGGCCACCTCACCGAGCTGACCGACCTCGTGGCACCAGACGTCTCGGTGGTGCTCAACGTAGGCACGGCGCACCTCGGGGAGTTCGGCTCCCGCGACGCGATCGCCGAGGCGAAGGGTGAGCTGGTCTCGGCGCTCGGCGAAGGCGGCGTCGCCGTGCTCAACGCCGACGACGAGCGGGTCGCGGCGATGGCCCGACTCACCTCCAGCCGCGTCGTCACGTTCGGCACCGACCCGACCGCCGACGTACGCCTGACCGAACTCACGCTCGACCGGCTCGGGCGGCCCGGGTTCCGCCTGGCGGGCGAGCCGGTCCAGCTGCGCCTGGTCGGCGCACACCAGGCGCTCAACGCCGCCGCGGCGGCCGCCGCCGCGATCGCGGTCGGGCTTCCCCTCGCGAAGGTCAGCGCCGCGCTCGACCGCGTGCAGAGCCTGTCGAAGTGGCGGATGGAGCTGCACGAGCTCCCGGGCGGCGTGGTGCTGCTCAACGACTCCTACAACGCCAACCCCGAGTCGATGCGCGCCGCACTCGACGCCCTCGCCTCGATGCGTGACGTCCGCCGGCGGGTCGCCGTTCTCGGCGAGATGCTCGAGCTCGGGGCCGAGAGTGAGGCGGAGCACCGCGCGCTGGGGGTGTACGCCGCGGCGCGCGTCGACCAGCTCGTGGTCGTGGGCGACGGCGCCGCCGGTATCCATGCGGGCGGGGGCGGCGTCCAGGTCCCCGACAACGCCAGCGCCATCGCCTGGCTGCGCGAGCACCTCGACGAGGGTGACGCGGTGCTCGTCAAGGCCTCTCGCGGCGCGCGCCTCGACGAGGTCGCCGCCGCTCTTGCGTAGCGTAGGACCCCATGAGCAACGCCAAGATCCGAGTGGCACTCCTGTTCGGCGGACGATCCGGGGAGCATGCGATCTCCTCCTCGACCGCCGCGGGGGTGCTCCGGGCCATCGACCGCGAGAAGTACGACGTGATCCCGGTCGGGATCACCAGGGACGGTCGCTGGGTGGTCGTCTCGGACGACCCGGCCATGTGGGAGCTGCGCGCGGATCGGCTGCCCGAGGTCACCTCGGCCGCCGGGTCTGAGGTGATGCTCTCCACGACCACCGACGGCGCGCAGCTGCAGGCGCTCGGCGACGGTGACTCGGTCCCGGCGCTCCTGGGTCAGGTTGACGTCGTCTTCCCGCTCCTGCACGGGCCATTCGGCGAGGACGGCACCGTGCAGGGGCTGCTGGAGCTCGCGGACGTCCGCTACGTCGGCTCGGGGGTGCTCGCGTCCGCCGTCGGGATGGACAAGCACTACGCGAAGCTCGTCTTCGCCGCGCACGGCCTGCCGGTCGGACCGTACGTCGTGGTCTCGCCGCGGGACTGGTCGCACCGGCGCGAGGAGGTGCTCACCCGGATCAAGGAGCTTCGACCGCCGCTGTTCGTCAAGCCCGCGCGGGCCGGATCCTCGCTCGGGGTCACCCGGGTCGATGACCTGGCCGACCTCGAGCGCGCGGTCGAGGACGCCCAGGTGCACGACCCCAAGGTGCTCGTCGAAGAGGGCATCGAAGGCCGGGAGATCGAGTGCGCCGTACTCGGTGGTCGTGACGGCGGCCCGGCCCGCGCCTCGGTCACCGGCGAGATCGTGGTCGACCACTCGGTCGGGACGTTCTACGACTTCGAGGCCAAGTACATCGACGCCGACACCGCCCGCACCGAAGCGCCGGCGGACCTGCCGCCCGCGGTGAGTGAGCGCGTGCGCGAGCTGTCCGTCCGCGCGTTCGAGGCGATCGGGGCGGAGGGCATCGCCCGGGTCGACTTCTTCGTCACGCCGGACGACCAGGTCGTTCTCAACGAGATCAACACGATGCCCGGCTTCACGCCGATCTCGATGTACCCCAAGCTCTGGGAGGCCTCCGGTCTGCCGTACTCGGAGCTGATCGACGAGCTGATCGCGCTGGCCGCGGAGCGGCCGACCGGGCTGCGCTGAATCCCGCCCGATCAGGCGGGCGGGCCTGCGGCGATCGCGCGCCGGAGCAGGTCGTGCGCGACCTCACCCAGCGAGGTGCCGCTGGCGGTGCACGCGAACGGGAACACCGAGGTCTCGGTGGTGCCCGGCGTGATAGCGGTCTCGAGCACCACGAACGAACCGTCGGCCTCCACGATGAAGTCCGAGCGTGAGACATCGCGGAGCCCGAGGGTGCGGTGTGCCTGGCGGGCGACCTCGCCCAGCCGGTCGAGTTGCTCGTCGGTGAGCTCGGGGCGGGTGAGCGAGACGAACTCGGCGGTGTAGCGAGCCGAGAAGTCGAACTCGTGGCCCTTTTCGTACTCGATGGCCACCGGCTCCAGCGAACGGAGCCCGTCGTCGGTCTCCAGCACGATGACCGACACGTCGACGCCGTCGTGGAATCGCTCGACCAGGGCGTCCTCGCAGTAGGCGTAGGTGCCGACCAGCGCGGAGGGCAGCGCGGCCAGTCCGTCGACGCCCGCGACGCCCAGGGCCGAGCCGCCGCGGGCCGGCTTGACCACGACGCGGGTGCCGAGCTTGTGCATGACGTGCTCCATCAGGGCGGCAGCGCCGATATCGCGGAAGGTCTGGGCCGAGAGGCCCACCGACTCGGGCACGGGGATGCCGTCGCGGCGGAGCAGCTCGCGCGCCGTCGCCTTGTCGTAGGCGAGCCGGCACGCCCTGCTCCGGGAGCCGACGTACGGCATCCCGATCAGCTCCAGCAGCGTCTGGATCTCGCCGTCCTCGCCGAACTGACCGTGCAGCGCAGGAAGCGCGGCGACCACCTTGTCGCGCTCGAGGGTGTGCAGCAGGTTGCGATCGAAGTCGTACGCGTGCACCTCGACCCCCAGGCCGCGCAGCTCACGCACCAGGTTGCGGCCCGAGGCCAAGGAGATGTCGCGCTCGTGGCTCAGCCCGCCCGCGATCACCGCGACGGGGCCTGAAAACTCCTCGACCATGACGGAAGGAAAGACGGGGTCGGTCAGATGTGGACCACGGGGCAGGTGAGCGTGCGGGTGATGCCGTCGAGGGTCTGCACCTTGGCGACCACGAGCTTGCCGAGCTCGTCCACGTTGCGGGCCTCGGCGCGCACGATGACGTCGTAGGGGCCGGTGACGTCCTCGGCCATCGTCACGCCCTTGACCTGGGCGATCGCGTTGGCGACCTCCGCGGCCTTGCCGACGTCGGTCTGGATCAGGATGTAGGCCTGCACCACCATGTGCGAACACTCCCTGCTGCTCTGCGGTGTGGGGATTCTGCAAGTGTGAGAACGGGGCCAACCTATCGCGCCCCTCCGGCACGTCATAGACGCGGTCGGGTCGGGATCTGCTCTGATGAGGCCATGCCGTTCCCGCCCGAGGCCACCCTGGCGGAGGTGGGTGAGTTCGCCCTCATCGGCGAACTCACCGGGATGTTCGGCCAGGGCGAGCAGGTCCTCGTCGGGCCCGGCGACGACGCCGCGGTGCTGCGGGTCCGCCAGGGGCACGTGGTCGTGTCCACCGACCTGCTCGTCGAGGGACGGCACTTCCGGCAGGGCTGGGTGGAGGCCCGCGACGTCGGCCACCGGGCCGCTGCGCAGAACCTCTCCGACATCAACGCCATGGGTGGCCGGGCGCACTCGCTGACCGTCGGGCTGGCCGCTCCGGGCACCCTGGCGGCCCAGTGGGCGCTCGACTTCGCGGCCGGGTTCGCCGCCGAGTGCGATCTGGTCGGCGCCAGCGTGGTGGGGGGCGACCTGACCGGCAGCGACCAGGTCGTGATCGCCGTGACGGTGCTCGGCGCCTGCACCCAGGCCCCCGTGCTGCGGTCGGGTGCCCGGCCCGGTGACGTCCTCGCGATCACCGGCCGACAAGGTTGGTCCGCCGGCGGCCTGGCCGTCCTCTCGCGCGGCTTCCGCTCGCCGCGGGTCCTGGTCGAGGCCTACCGTCGCCCCGAGCCGCCGTACGCCGCGGGGCCGCAGGCGGCGGAGGCCGGCGCCACCTCCATGATCGACGTCTCCGACGGGCTGCTGGCCGACGCCGGACACCTAGCCGCCGACTCAGGCGTCGCCATCGACGTGTACTCCGCCTCGCTCGAGGTCCCCGAACCCCTGCACGCCGTCGCCGCCGCCACCGGCGCGGACCCGATGTCCTTCGTGCTCGGCGGCGGCGAGGACCACTCCCTGCTGGCCACCTTCGCTGACGGCGCCTCGCTGCCGGACGGCTGGACCGCCATCGGGGTCGTGGCCGAGGGCGAGGGCGTCACGGTCGACGGTGCGGCGTACGACGGCGAGACCGGCTGGACGCACTTCTAAGGCCCCAGAGATGCCAAAGGCCGCCACCCTCACGGGTGACGGCCTCGGCGTGAAGCAGAAATCAGCGGGTTACTTTCCCGGCCTTGATGCAGCCGGTGCAGACGTTGAGCCGCTTGGGCGTGCCGTTGACCGTCGCGCGGACCCGCTGGATGTTGGGGTCGAAGCGACGCTTGGTGATCTTGCGCGACCACGGCCGGTTGTTGCCGAAGCCGGGCTTCTTGGCGCAGATGTCGCAGACGGCGGCCACTGTGAGCTCCTGGAGAATGGTGTCAGTTCAAGTTCGTGGGTGCCCGTGCTCCGGGCAACCGAAAGAGAATATCCGAACCAGCCCCTCCCACCCAAAACGGTGGAATCGGCCTCGGCACGGACCACTAGTCTCGCCCCCGTGAGCGAACCGGGCACCGTCGGGAGCGGCACCGTCGGGAGCGGGATCCGGCTCGCGACCGTGCTGGGCTTCCTCGACATCGCGGTCGACGCCCTGGCCGGTGCCCGCGAGGAGATCGACGCGCTCAACGTCTATCCGGTGCCCGACGGCGACACCGGGACGAACATGTACCTCACCATGGCCGCTGCGCGGGACGCCGTCCGCGAGCGGACCGGGGGAGACCCCGCGGCCGACCGCGATGCGACCTTCGAGGCGTTCACGCGCGGCGCCCTGCTGGGGGCGCGGGGCAACTCGGGGGTGATCCTGAGCGAGATGCTGCGCGCCATCATCCGCCGGATCGCCGAGGCGACGCCGGAGGAGCGCAACGGGGCGGTGATGGTCGACGCCCTGCGGCGGGCGACCGAGGCGAGCTATGCGGCAGTGGGCACGCCGGTCGAAGGTACCATGCTGTCGGTCTGCCGGGCCGCCTCGGAGTCCGCGCAGGCGCTCCTCGCCGAGCACCCGATGGTCCGCTCGCGCGACGTCCTCACCACCAGCGCGGCCGCCGCCCGGGAGGCGCTGGCCCGGACGCCGGAGCAGCTCGAGATACTGCGCGCTGCCGGGGTCGTCGACGCGGGCGGCCGTGGTGTGGTCGTCATCCTCGACGCGGCCGAGACAGCACTCACCGGCCGCCGGCCCCCTCGGGTCGAGGCGGGTCGACGGATCCCGCGGCCGGTGCTGGCCGAACCCGGTGGTGACCTGGTGGACGGCGGTCCGGCGTACGAGGTGATGTACCTGCTCGACGCGCCCGACCAGGCGATCGCGGGCCTGCGTACGGCGCTGGCGGCGCTGGGCGACTCGCTGGTGGTGGTCGGCGGCGAGGGCCTGTGGAACGTGCACGTCCACGTGGACGACGTGGGGGCCGCGATCGAGGCGGGCATCGAGGCGGGCCGCCCACACCGTGTCCGGGTGACCCACTTCGCCGAGCAGGCGGCGGCCCGCGACCGTCAGCCCAGGACCGGCCGCGCGATCGTCGCGGTGGCCGCCGGGCCGGGGCTGGCCGAGTTGTTCGAGCAATCTGGCGCGGTCGTGGTCGTCGGCAGCCCCGGCAACCGGCCCTCGACCGGGATGCTGCTCGAGGCGATCGCCGGATCCGGCGCGCAGGAGGTCGTGGTGCTGCCCAACGACCACGACTCGGTGCGGGCCGCGCAGGTGGCCGCGAGCACGGCCGAGACCGATCACGGCGTAAGGGTCGCGGTGATCCCGACCACGGCCCAGGTCGAGGGGCTGGCTGCGCTCGCGGTGCACGAGCCCGGCCGCACCTTCGACCAGGACGTGCTCGAGATGACCGCGACGGCCCGGCACGCCCGCCAGGGTGCGGTCACCGTGGCAGCCAAGCAGGCGATCACGATGGCCGGGCCGTGCGAGCCGGGCGACGTGCTCGGTGCCATCGGCGGCGACTTCGTGGTGGTCGGAGCCGATCTCACCGACGTCGCGGTCGACGTCCTCGGCCGCCTGCTCGGCGGCGGCGGGGAGCTGGTCACGCTGGTCTCCGGCCACGACGACGCCGGTGGCGCGTTGGCCCGTGCGTGCGCGGACTGGCTGGAGGAGCAGCACCCCGCTGTCGACGTCGTGGTGTACGACGGGGGTCAGGAGCGCTACCCGCTCCTCGTCGCCGTCGAGTAGAGCCAGGAGCGAGATGATCACCCTCGACTCACCCGTCGAGTCCGTCCTCGGTGCCGCCAAGGGCAACAAGGCGAAGGCGCGCCTCGAGGGCATCAGTCAGCGCCTCGGCATTCGCACCGTCGGCGAGCTTCTCCGACACTTCCCCCGCCGCTACCTCGAGACGGGCTCGCTGTCCGCGCTCGACGAGCTCAAGGAGGGCCAGCTGCTGACGGTCGTCGGCGAGATCTCCTCCTCGCAGAGCAGGACCTATCGCGATCGACGGACCGGTCGCACGGCGTACCGCCAAGAGGTCACCCTGCGCACCGAGGGACCGTCGCTACAGCTCACGTTCTTCGCGCAGCAGGCGCACGTCGGGAAGTTCAACGAGCAGCGCCTCAGCCGCGGCCGGCGCGGCATCTTCATGGGCAAGGTCGGGTCGTTCCGAGGCCAATGGCAGCTCGCCAACCCGCAGATGGTCCTGTTCGGGGCCGACGGCGAGGCCAGCGAGGAGCTCGCCGCGCTCTCCCTCGAGACGATCGGGCCGCTGTACCCGATCTACCCGGCGACCAAGGACGTCGAGTCCTGGGACCTCCAGAAGGCGATCACCTTCGCGCGGACCCTGATCGAGGATGTTCCCGAACTGCTGCCCGAGTCGGTGATGGACGAGTACGACGTGCTCGACGCGCGCACCGCCCTCGACCTGGTCCACGCACCCGACAACTGGGCCCAGATCACCAAGGCTCGCCACCGCTTCCGGTTCGAGGAGGCGCTGGTCACCCAGCTGGTCCTCGGTCGCAGTCGCCGGGCGATCCGGCGCGCCGGGGCCAGATCGCGCGCGGGCGGCGACGGTGGGCTGCTCGCGGCGTTCGACGCCGCCCTGCCCTGGGAGCTCACGGCTGGGCAGAGCGAGATCGGCACCCAGATCGAGGCCGACCTTGCGCAGCCGCACCCCATGAACCGGCTGCTCCAGGGCGAGGTCGGCTCGGGCAAGACGCTCGTGGCGCTGCGGGCGATGCTCCGGGTCGTCGACTCAGGCGGCCAGGCCGCGCTGCTCGCTCCGACCGAGGTGCTTGCCCAGCAGCATCACCGCTCCGTCACCGACCTGCTCGGTGACCTGGCTCCCGGCGGGATGATGGGCGGGGTAGGCGTCGAGTTGCTCACCGGCTCGATGACCAAGACCCAGCGCGCCGAGCCACTGTCCCGGCTGGCCACCGGGGAGTCCGGGATCGCCATCGGCACCCATGCTCTGCTCGAGGAGCAGGTCCAGTTCTTCGACCTGGGTCTCGTGGTCGTCGACGAGCAGCACCGGTTCGGTGTCGAGCAGCGCGCCGCGCTCACAGACAAGGCCGGCAGCCCACCGCACGTGCTGGTGATGACCGCGACTCCCATCCCGCGCACCGTCGCGATGCCCGTCTTCGGCGACCTCGAGGTCTCCACGCTGAGCGAGCTGCCGGCCGGCCGAGCGGCGATCCAGACCAACGTCGTGCCGTTGGCCGAGGCGCCGGCGTGGATCGACCGCGTGTGGCAGCGGGTCCGCGAGGAGGTCGAGGCGGGGCACCAGGCCTACGTCGTGTGCCCGCGGATCAGCACCGACGAGTCCGAGCAGGTAGCCGTCGACACCGACTTCTGGCACTACATCTCCGTCGAGGAGGGGGAGGAGCCGGCAACCTGGCCGTTGCGAGCCGTCGAGGAGCTCGTGGTCGAGCTGTCGACGGGCCCGCTCGCCGGTCTGCGGGTCTCGAAGATGCACGGCCGGATGACGCCGGACGAGAAGGACCGGACGATGCGAGCCTTCTCCACCGGCGAGATCGACGTCCTGGTCTCCACGACCGTCATCGAGGTCGGGGTCGATGTCGCCAACGCCACGACGATGGTGCTGATGGACGCCGACCGGTTCGGTATCTCCCAGCTGCACCAGCTGCGTGGGCGCGTCGGCCGGGGTGGCCTTCCCGGACTCTGCCTCCTGGTGTCCCACGCACCCGTCGGGTCCGACGCGCGGGCCCGGCTCGATGCGGTCGCGTCCACCACCGACGGCTTCGAGCTCAGTCGCGTCGACCTCGAGCAGCGCCGTGAGGGTGATGTCCTGGGCCGGTCGCAGTCGGGCTACCGCTCGAGCCTGCAGGACCTCCGGGTGTTGCGCGACGAGGACACGATCCTCGCGGCGCGACGGGCCGCCGAGTCGCTGCTCGACTCCGACGAAGACCTGGCGGGCCAGCCGCTGCTGGCGGAGAGTGTCCTCATGATGGAGGCTTCGCGCGAGAGCGACTTCATGGACAAGTCGTGACCGAACGATGACGCGCATCATCGGGGGCGACGCAGGGGGGCGCCGGATCGCCACCCCCTCCGGACAGCACACCCGCCCGACCACCGACCGGGTGCGCGAGGCGCTGTTCTCGAGCGTCGAGGCGTGGTGCGGATCGCTCCAGGGGCTGCGCTTCCTCGATCTCTACGCCGGCTCAGGCGCGATCGGCCTCGAGGCCTGGTCGCGCGGCGCCGGCGTGGTCACGCTGGTCGAGTCCGACCGGCGCACCGCCCGGCTGATCGGCGACAACGCCCGTGCCCTGGGCTGTACGGCCGCCCAGGTCGTCACGGCGCCGGTCACGGTGACCCTCGGCCGGCCGCCCGCGGCGCCGTACGACGTGGTCTTCCTCGACCCGCCGTACCCACTCGACGACCAGGCGCTCGCTGCCGACCTGGCCGGTCTCACCGAGCACGACTGGCTGGTGCCCGGCGCGATGGTCGTGGTCGAGCGGTCCTCCCGCAGTCCCGAGCCCACATGGCCGAGCGGCATCCAGGGCCGGCGGAGCAAGCGGTACGGCGAGACCACGCTTTGGTACGGTCACGCCTCGTGAAACGCGCCGTGTGTCCCGGCTCCTTCGACCCGGTCACCAACGGGCACATCGACATCGTCCGGCGCGCCGCCGGCCTCTTCGACGAGGTGGTGGTGGCCGTGGGCGTCAACAAGTCCAAGAGCCGGCTCTTCGCCGCAGAGGAGCGGCTGGCGATGCTCGAACAGGCCACCGCCGAGCTGCCCAACGTCACCGTCGCCGGCTTCACCGGTCTGCTGACGACGTTCTGCCAGGAGCAGGGCGCGCACGCGATCGTCAAGGGGCTACGAGCGGTCAGCGACTACGAGTACGAACTCCAGATGGCCCAGATGAACGCCTCGCTCACCGGCATCGAGACCGTCTTCGTGCCGACCAGCCCGGAGTGGTCGTTCCTGGCCTCCAGCCTGGTCAAGGAGGTCGCGACCTTCGGTGGCGACGTGTCGGCGCTGGTGCCCGACTTCGTCCTCGGGCCGCTGATGGAGAAGCTGGCCGCCCGGCGGGCAGGCGGCGAGGAGTAGACCCGGTTCGGCGCAGTTTGGTCCCCGCGACGCCGCCCGCGTACGATTCTCGATTGGATCTGTATGCCCGGATACCGGAAGTGAACTCCTGAACAGCCTGGACCCGAGAGCGCCGCTCGTGCTCGACACTCGCGAGCTCGGCCGCCGCCCGGGGTCCCAGCGTCAGGTGTCACGGACGGTGCCCGCGCCGGCAGATCTGGGCATCGAAGTCCTCCAGGTCCCCGAGGGGTCGCCGGTCGAGCTTGACCTGCGCCTCGAGGCGGTCATGGAGGGGGTGCTGGTCACCGGGACAGCGCAAGCCTCGCTGGCAGGGGAGTGCGCACGGTGCCTGGAGTCGATCACTGACGAGATTGAGGTCGACCTCCAGGAGCTGTACGTCTACGAGGACCACGCCCTCCCCGGGGAGGGCGACGAGGTCAGCGTGCTCCAGGACGATCTGATCGACCTGGAGCCGTTGCTGCGGGATGCGGTGGTGCTCGCACTGCCGTTCCAGCCGCTGTGCATGGACGACTGTCCCGGTCTGTGCCCCGAGTGCGGGGCGCGACTGGCCGACGACCCGGACCATGCACACGATGCGGCGGTGGACCCGCGGTGGGCAGCGCTGGCCGAGCTCACCGAGGCACATCAGACCGGCCAGACCGAGCAGAACTGAGAAAGTAGGAACCATGGCTGTCCCGAAGCGGAAGATGTCGCGCAGCAACACGCGTCACCGTCGCTCGGCCTGGAAGACCACCGCGCCGACCCTGGTCACCTGCGCCAACCCCGCCTGTGGCGCCAAGCACCTGCCGCACCGTGCGTGCGGCAACTGCGGCCAGTACGGCGCGCGCAACGACCGTCGCCAGGTTCTCTGATCCGGCCGCGGCGCAGCGCAACAGACCGCTGAGCGACACTCCGCTGTCCGACTACGGACAGCTCCGCGCGGCACTCGGGGATCCGGTGCTCGACCCCGGGCTGCTCGAGCGCGCCCTGACCCATCGGTCCTACGCCTACGAGAACGGCGGGCTGCCCACCAACGAGCGGCTGGAGTTCCTCGG
>DOWL01000022.1:15000-15638 GCA_003519585.1 Nocardioides sp.
GTTCCTCGGCGACTCGGTGCTCGGCGTCGTCGTCACGGAGACCCTCTACACCAAGCACCCCGATCTCTCCGAGGGCCGGCTGGCCAAGCTCCGGGCGGCCGTCGTCAACGCGCGCGCGCTCGCCGAGGTCGGCCGGGGCATCGGCCTGGGCGAGCACGTCAAGCTCGGTCGCGGTGAGGAGACCACCGGCGGCCGCAACAAGGCCTCGATCCTCTCCGACACCGTCGAGGCCGTGATCGGCGCGGTCCATCTCAGCGGGGGCATCGAGGTGTCCGCCGCCGTCGTCCACCGCCTCTTCGACCCGCTGATCGAGGCCGCCTCGGCCCTCGGCGCCGGTCTGGACTGGAAGACCTCCCTCCAGGAGCTCGCGGCCGAGCACAGCCTCGGCGTGCCCGAGTACGTCATCGCCGACGAGGGGCCCGACCACATGAAGACCTTCACCGCGCAGGTGCGGGTCGCCGCGACCCTCTACGGCAACGGCGTGGGCCGCTCCAAGAAGGAGGCCGAGCAGGCCGCCGCGGAGACGGCGTACGGCGACATCGCGGCCCGGCTCGGCATCGCCGACCCGTTGGAGGAGGCGGCCGAGCAGGCCGCCGAGGACGCCTGATCGCGAGCCTAGTGCCGCGTGTCGAAAGTTC
>DOWL01000022.1:15734-20411 GCA_003519585.1 Nocardioides sp.
GCCACGCACCTCGCTTCGTTGCCGAAACTCGCTGGACGTACGGGTAGAGCGTCGTTCCGGCGCCTCGCGATGCCCGCATCTTGAGCACGCCAACTGTTCAACAACTTCCGACACGCGACACTAGCCCGCAATGCCTGAGCTGCCCGAGGTCGAGGTGGTCCGCGCCGGACTGGCGCGGCACGTGCTGGGCGCCACCATCACGTCGGTCGAGGTGTTGCACCCGCGCCCCGTGCGCCGCGACCCACGCGGCCCGCAGGGGTTCGCCGACACGCTGACCGGCCGGCGGATCGAGGATGCGCGCCGCCGGGGCAAGTACCTCTGGCTGCCCCTCGACAACGGTGATGCCCTGCTCGGCCACCTCGGGATGAGCGGCCAGCTCCTCGTCCAGCCGCCCGACGCCGAGCCGGAGCGGCACCTGCGGGTTCGCCTGGCACTCGAGGGCGCCGACGAAGGACGCGAGCTGCGCTTCGTCGACCAGCGGATGTTCGGCGGGCTCTCGGTCTCGGCCGGCGGGGCCGAGCTGCCGCCCGAGATCGCGCACATCGCTCGCGATCCGCTCGACCCGGCCTTCGACGACGACGCCTTCGTCGCGCGGGTGCGCCGACGGGCTTCGGGCATCAAGCGGCAGTTGCTCGACCAGAATCTCGTCTCCGGGGTCGGCAACATCTACGCCGACGAGGCGCTGTGGCGGGCTCGGCTGCACGGCGAGCGGGGCGGCGACCGGCTCACCCGCGCCCAGGTCCGGGAGCTGCTCGGCCACGCCCGAGACGTGATGAACGAGGCCCTCGGTCAGGGCGGGACGTCGTTCGACGCGCTGTACGTCAACGTCAATGGCGAGTCCGGGTACTTCGACCGGGCGCTGCACGCGTACGGGCGGGAGGGTGAGCCCTGTGACCGGTGTGGGGCGCCGATGCGCCGGGTCGCGTTCATGAACCGCTCGTCGTACTTCTGCCCGGTGTGCCAACCGGCCCCGAGGCGACGCCGGCCAGTTGTCGCCAGGACGTCTACGCCGGATTGACCACAGGGCTTCGTGGTGGGACGCTTGAAGACGGCCCGCCCTCTCGGGCCCACCGCCATGACACACCCTGGAAGGTCCCCATATGGCCAAGGCGCTGATCGGCTACATGAACAGCGACCTGCGTGACCCCCGACTCGCCGCCGACAACTCTCGGCTGCGTGCGCGGGTTCGTGAGTTGGAGGCTGTGGTCCTCCGGCTCAGCGAGGAGAACGACAAGCTCGTGGCCGCTCGGGCCGAAGAGCTGCTGGTCGACACCGCTCCCCGCATGCAGGAGATGCAGCCCGCCTGACAAGGCACCCCTGCAGCCCGCCAGGTGCTGCCGGCTCCGGCCGAGAAACCAGGTGAACGGGGCTTGACACGGCGTTAGCCTGCCGTGGTTGTGAGCCGTCTCGTCGATGTCCTCGCGCCCCCGCGTCTCGGGCCCAGGTTCCGGCTGCTCATGGCCTCGTCGTGGACCAGCAGCGTCGCCGACGGGATCGCACTGGCGGCCGGCCCGCTCCTGGTCGCCTCCAAGACCGACCAGGAGTTCCTCGTCGCCCTCGCGGCGCTCCTCCAATGGGCGCCACCGCTGGTCTTCGGGCTGTGGGCCGGGGCGCTCACCGACCGCCTCGACCGGCGGCTGATCATCGTCACCGTCGACTCGCTCCGAGCCGTGGTCGTGGTGCTGCTCGCGGTGGCGATCGCCGTCGACTCGGCGCCGATCGCGCTGGTCCTGGTCACGATGTTCCTGCTCGGCACGGCCGAGGTCTTCGCCGACAACACCGCGAGCACCCTGCTGCCGATGCTCGTCGACCGCGACGACCTCGCGATCGGCAACGCCCGGCTGATGACCGGGTTCGTGACGATCAACCAACTGGTGGCCCCACCGATCGGCGCCTTCCTGTTCACGGTCGGGCAGGCCGTCCCGTTCGCGACCCAGGGGCTGATCGGGGTGCTCGCCGTGGTATTGATCTCGCGGCTCCGACTCCCCGCTCACCGCAGGTCCCCGGACGAGGCGACCCCCGTGTGGCACGACATCGTGGAGGGGTTCCGGTGGGTGTGGCACCACGCCGCCGTTCGCACCCTGGTGCTGACCATCCTCATCTTCAACGTCACCTTCGGCGCGGCCTGGTCGGTCCTGGTGCTGTACGCCACCGAGCACCTGGGCCTCGGCAGCATCGGCTTCGGGCTGATCACCTCGGTGGGCGCACTCGGGAGCCTGCTCGGCACCGTCTCCTACGGCTGGCTGAGCCGCCGGATCAGCCTCGGCAACCTGATGCGGATCGGGTTGATCATCGAGACGATCACCCACCTGGTCCTCGCGCTCACCACGTCGCCGTACGTCGCCCTGCCGGTCTTCTTCGTCTTCGGCGCGCACGCGTTCATCTGGGGCACGACCTCGATCACGATCCGGCAGCGGGCGGTCCCCAGCGAGCTCCAGGGCCGCGTGAACGCCGTCAACCTGATGGGCGTCTTCGGCGGCCTCGTGGTCGGCGCCGCCATCGGCGGAGTGCTCGCGCAGCACTGGGGCGTCACCGCGCCGTTCTGGTTCGCTTTCGTCGGCTCGGCCCTCTTCGTGGTGCTCATCTGGGGGCAGCTCAGCCACATCGCCCACGACGAGGATCTCTCCCCGGCTGTTTCCTGACCGCTGCCTGACCGTCTCCGTTCCGGGGAGGAGGATGTCGCCATGTACGTGCCCCGCTTCAATGCGCTCGACGACGACGCCGCGATCCGCGCAATGGTGACCGGGGTCGGCTCAGCCGAACTGGTGACGGTGGGGGAGGACGGCTACCCACTGGCCACCCGGTTGCCGGTGGTCTGGGACGACGAGCGGCTCGTTTTCCATATCGCCCGGGCCAACCCGCACTGGCGCTCGGTGCCGGTCGATGCCTCCGTGCCCGCGCTCGCCGTCGTCACCGACGCCGAGGCATACATCTCACCCGGCTGGTATGCCACCAAGGCAGAGCACGGCCGGGTGGTGCCGACCTGGAACTACTCCGCGATCCAGATCACCGGCCGACTCCGCCGGATCGAGGACCCATCGTGGCTCCGGGCAGCCGTGACCATGCTCACCGACCAACACGAGTCCGCGCGCGCCGAGCCCTGGGCGGTCACCGACGCGCCCACGACGTTCGTCGACAAGCAACTACGCGCCATCGTCGGGCTGGAGCTGACCATCGAGCGAGTCGAGGGCAAGGCCAAGCTGAGCCAGAACCGCTCCGACGAAGATCGCGCGGGCGTCGTCCGGGGCCTGCGAGCAGAGGGTGCTGCCCGCGAATCTGTCGTCGCCGACCAGATAGAGCAGTTGCAGAGCTGAGCCCCACCTGCGGTGGCTGAGGTGCGAGGCCGTCCACGGCCGAGCCTCGAAGCCTCCGCAGGGATCGCACCCGGGCCAGTCCCAGCCCCGGCCCGCAGGACCACACCCACCTTGGGTGCCACGAGCGCAGACCCGGCCCAACTCTCGACTCCGACGATCCCGGTGCGCCGGCCTCGGGCGAGGAGGGAGTGGTGACGGGCACGAGCACTCCTCGCGAACGAACAGTGTTCGTGTCAAGTACACTGTTCGAGTGCCCGACCCCATCCCCTTCCCGCCCGGCGGGCGACCGCAGCGCGAGCGCAGTTGGCAAGCGGGTCCGGTGCGGGTCCGGGTGGCCCTCCCGAGCGGGCGTGCCGATCGCGTCGAGCCCAAGGCCCGGCTCACCGTCGATCGGATCGTCGACGCCGCCATGGAGCTGATGAAGCGGGAGGGCTACGACAACGTCTCCATGCGGTCGCTGGCCCGCGAGCTCGACACCGGGCCGGCCTCGCTCTATGCGCACGTCGCCAACAAGGACGAGCTCGACCAGTACGTCATCGACCGGATCTCAGGGATGCTCGAGATCCCCGACCCCGATCCCGACCGCTGGCAGGAGCAGCTCAAGGAGCTGATGCGCGGGATGCTGCAGCTGTTCCGCGAGCACCCAGGCTCCGCGCGTGCCGCGATGGGGATGATCCCGACCATGGAGGGCGGGCTGCGGGCCGCCGAAGGGATGATGGCAATCGCCATCGCCGGCGGGGTGACCCCGCAGGCTGCCGCGTGGTTCTGCGATCTCTCCGCGGCCTACGTCGGCGCGATCGCCTACGAGGAGTCCATCTGGACCGCGCGCGAGAACTCCACCGCCGCGGGGGAGCAGCCCGACCATGCGGCCATCGACGAGCAGTTGCGCACGTTCGTCGAGGGGATGGGTGACCGGTTCCCCGTGCTGGTCCGATTCGCCACCGAACTCACCGCCGGCGGCGGCGACGACCGGTTCGAGTTCGGCCTCGACGTGCTGATCAGTGGGTTGGCTGCCGTCTCGAAGCGCTACAGCTGACCTCGGTCGCGCAAGAACACGCGCGTCCCGAAGCGCTCCGGATTCGTGGTCTCGGAGGTGCTCGCAGGTAGGGTTCGGAGGGCTGAGCTTCCCCCGCGTCAGCCTGTGACGTGCCGCTATTTGCGAGGGAGCCCGCGTGTACCTGAAGAGCCTGACCCTGAAGGGGTTCAAGTCCTTCGCCTCCTCGACGACGCTCCAGCTCGAGCCGGGGATCACCTGCATCGTCGGGCCCAACGGGTCTGGCAAGTCCAACGTGGTCGATGCCTTGGCATGGGTCATGGGCGAGCAGGGCGCCAAGTCGCTGCGCGGCGGCAAGATGGAGGACGT
>DOWL01000022.1:20635-20929 GCA_003519585.1 Nocardioides sp.
GCTCCTCACCATCGACAACACCGACGGCGCGCTGCCGATCGAGTACTCCGAAGTGACGATCAGCCGGACCATGTTCCGCAGCGGGGGCTCCGAGTACGCCATCAACGGCACGCCCTGCCGGCTGCTCGACGTACAAGAGCTGCTCTCCGACTCCGGCATCGGCCGCGAGATGCACGTGATCGTCGGGCAGGGCCAGCTCGACTCGATCCTGCACGCGACGCCCGAGGATCGCCGCGGCTTCATCGAGGAGGCCGCGGGCGTCCTCAAGCACCGCAAGCGCAAGGAGAAGGCGCT
>DOWL01000024.1:0-165 GCA_003519585.1 Nocardioides sp.
CAAGCTGGTCGAGCAGGCGCACGCGGCCGGCCAACTACCGGTGATCTCCTACAAGGTCGGCGGTGACGTCGCCGGGGCGATCAGCGGCAAGTTCAACGCGGTGGCCGAGCAGGCGGCCGCCCGGCTGGCGTCGTACGACAAGCCGACCGCGGTGACCTTCTGGCA
>DOWL01000024.1:422-924 GCA_003519585.1 Nocardioides sp.
CGACACCTACGAGTCGGGCACGATCGAGAGCCCGGGCAAGAACAAGCCGGCCGACCGGATCCCGGCCATGGCGGCCTTCGTCAAGTCGCGTGGCGCCTCGATACCCATGGGGGTAGGCGAATACAACGGCTACAGCGACACGACCATCTCGGCGGCTGGCGAGATGTTGCTCAGCACCCCCAACATCTGGTTCGGTTGCATGTGGAACGCCACGGGAGGCAAGGGGTTGACCCTCGAGGGTGAGCGTCTTGCCGCGTTCCAGAAGACCCTCGCGGACCCCCGTTGTGTCAGGCCCGCCTAGACCGACGCCAAGTCGGACTGGACGGATTTGAGGCAAGACTCACCAATTTCACGAAAAACCGACGATTCAGTGGTGATTCTGAGGGTTCGACCCCCCTCAGAAAGGCAACCCCATCCCCATGGAAGTAAGTCGTAGAAACGCCCTGCGCCTCGTCGGCGGCGCAGCCGGCACCGCTGGCATCGTCTCTGCCGGCCTGGTGTT
>DOWL01000024.1:1060-1541 GCA_003519585.1 Nocardioides sp.
CTGGTGAGTGGCCCCGGGCTGCTCCCGTCGGCAGCCGCGGCCAGCGGCAGGAAGATCATCGTCCACCTCGATACCAAGAGCTACCGGTCCGGTCAGAAGATGACGCTGCGGGTCCACGAGACCTTCGCGGCGGGGCGCAAACTCCGGATCCAAGACACCGGCGGCCACACCTGGAAGCGGATCGCGAGGTCGAAGCACCTCCACGTGTTCCGTGCCGTCGCCAACCACCAGGGTGTCGGCAAGATCACCGTCTCGGCAACGTGGCCAGACGGTCGCATCGTCCACAACGCGCGGTTCCGCGACAGCGTCAAGTACGAGGTCTACGGCAGCCCTCTGCTGGCCACCGCGGGCGCCGCGATGATCGGCATGAGCGCACCCTCGGGCGAGTGGAGTCGTCGGGTGTCCGAGGTCGGCGTGGGCCTGGCGGCCCGCCGCATCTTCGCCGACCTCGGCGCGGGTGCCACCAGCCAGCTCAAGCTGG
>DOWL01000024.1:1677-7222 GCA_003519585.1 Nocardioides sp.
CAAGCTGGTCGAGCAGGCGCACGCCGACGGGATGCTCCCGGTGATCTCCTACAAGACCGCCGGAGACGCCGCAGGCGCCGCCAGCGGCCGGTTCAACGCCGTGGCGGAGCAGGCGGCGGCTCGGCTCGCGTCGTACAACCTGCCGACCGCGGTGACCTTCTGGCACGAGCCGTACGGCGACATGGACGGTGCCCGGTACGCCGCCGCGAGCAAGCAGTTGGTGCCGATCTTCAAGCGCGGCCAGCTCAAGGTCGGTCCGCTGCTCAACGGCTGGCTGCTGGACAACAAGCTCTCGACGTTCGCCTCGTTCGCGCCCGACGAACTGCTCGGCCTCTGGGACTGGTTCGGCATCGACACCTACGAGTCGGGCACGATGTCGGCGCCCGGCAAGAACAAGCCGGCCGACCGCGTCCCCAAGATGGCGGCGTTCCTCAAGTCGCGCGGCGCCGGCCACCTGCCCCTCGGGGTCGGCGAGTACAACGGCTACAGCGGCACCACCATCGCCGCAGCGGGCGAAGCCCTGATGGCCACGCCCAACGTGTGGTTCGGCTGCATGTGGAACTCCACCGGCGGCAAGGGCAACGTCCTCACCGGCGAGCGGCTGACGGCGTTCCAGCGCACGCTGGCCGACCCACGCAGCGCAGCACCGCGTTCAGTTACCGCCTGAGCGGACCTGCACCAACCCGCAGCACAGCAGTGCCTTCCGTGGCCGCCGGCTCCCCTGAGCCGGCGGCCACGTGGCGTTAGTACGACCCGTCAGCGCGGCACGATGTTCACGGACCGGGCCGAGGCCGGGCCGGTGCCGACGGCGTTGATCGCGACCACCTCGAAGCGGTAGTTGCCGGCCGCGAGCGTGAACTCACGCTGCCGCACGCCCGGCCCCAGGACTCGCGAGTCGGTCCGGGAGAGCACGGTCGCGTCGTCGGCCGCCGAGCTCATCCGGAGCGCGGTGACGACGTACCCGGTGATCGCCGAGCCACCCGTGCTCGTCGGTGGCGTCCACCTCGCGATGGCGGTGAGCGCTCCACCCACGGCGCCCTGGGTGGGCGTCCCGATGACCGGCGGTCCGGGCACGGTGGCTCCGGCGGTCGGGGTCACGGTGTTCGAGGAGGCCGAGAACGCACCGGTGCCGGCGCTGTTCGTCGCGGCGACCTGGAAGTGGTACGCCGTCCCGTTGATCAGCCCCGTGACCACCAGGCTCGTCGTGCCGGCGGCGCTGGGCCGCAGCGCGCCGACCTGCTGCTCGGCGTTGTTGAGGACCCGCACCGAGTAACCGGTCACCGGTGAGCCACCGTTGTTGCCCGGTGCGGTCCACCGCACGGTCGCCGAGGCGTTGCCCTGGCTGGCGGTGCCGATCGTGGGTGCGCCCGGCACCGTGACGACCGGGCCGCCGACGCTGCCCGGCGTTCCGCCACCGGTCGAGAGGGCCCAGTTGGCGCCGTTGTCGTTGTCGCCACCCAGGGCCTGGAGTTCGAGCGACTGACCGGTGGTCGGCACCGGCCATCCGGCGCCCCCGTAGGTGACCTGGTCGGCGGTGGAACCGTCCGGCCGAGCCAGCGTGAGCGTGCCCGTGGCCGGAAGGGGGCCGGTGAATCGGTCGCCCACGAAGACCGTCGAGCCGTAGGTCGCCCGGAAGGTCGGGTCGTTGGCGACGAAGGTCATCGTCCCGCCCGCCGGGATCACGGTGCCCGGCTGCACGGTCAGGGTCGCCGCGCCCGAGAGGGTCCAGCCCGAGAGATCGATCGCCTGAGCGTGGGGGTTGTAGACCTCGAGGAACTCTGCCCCGTCCCCGGCAGCTGGAGAGTGCTGGATCTCGTCGATCACGATGTTCGGCGCAGCGGGCTGGTTGCCCGGCACTCGGGCGTCGTTGGCGAAGACCGTGCGACGGGCCTGGATGTCGTTGAACAGCCGGGTGCGCTGCTGGGCGTAGTTCGGGTTGTTCGGGTAGGGCCAGGCGGCGAAGTCGAGCGCCGCGGTGGCCTGCGCGGCACCGAGCGCGGCGTCGTACACACCCTCCATCCGGCCGGTCGCGAGCAGGTCGTTGACCAGCGTCCGCAGCCGGCGGAAGTACATGTCACGCCACTGCGGCTGCGCGAGCAGCGCCCGCATCAGCGCGCTGGTGTTGTCACCTGGCTCGGCGGGGGTGACGAACGTGCTGTCGACCTGGCAGCAACCGCTGCCCAGCGTGTGGTCGAGGTCCCAGGGGAGGATCGACCAGCGGCCTGTCGTCGGCTCCTGGGCCAGGTAGAAGTTCTTCGAAGAGGAGTCGACGTGCTCGACGATCGCCGTCACGGCCGCATAGTTGATCATCTGCGGAAGGTCCGCGCTTCCGAGGAGGCAGTCGCGCTGGGCGTTCCCGGACAGCCGCACGCAGCTCACGAACGCCGACATCATGGAGAAGTCGGTCTCGTCCGGCGACTTCTTCGAGAACTGCACGTTCACCGGCCTGGTCGAGAACGCGCTCGTCTCCGCCTCGAAGAACTGGTCGTCGTCGTACCCCCAATGCTCGCGCCAGGTCCCGTCGTAGGTGTCCTGGAGGTTGTAGAGCGCCTGGAAGGCGCCGTTGCGCTGGGCGCGGACGGGGAACATCTGGTGGTCCGGCACGTTACCGGCGCGTTCGTAGGCGTCCCACGAGACGATCGCGCGACCGTGGGCCTTGTCGGCCCAGTCGGCCTGCAGGTCGAACTCGTCCACCGGGTCGACGAGCAGCCCCGGCATGGACAGGTCGTAGCCCTGTGGCGTGTGGAACTTCCAGCTGACCTTGGGGTTCTGCCGCGACGCGTGGCCCTTGATGTTCATCTCGACGTTGTCGATGACCTGGCCGTTGTACGCGATCGCGCCGAAGCGGATGATCTCGTCCTGGGGGTTGGCCACCATCAGGTTGTAGTCGGCGTCGGAGATGAACCACTCGATCACGGGGATCGCGCTAGTGATGCCGTGGGCGACGACCACCCCTCGGTAGACGACGGAGTCGTCGACGCGCGGGACCAGGGTCGTCGCCGTGGCGTTGGTCGCCCGGACCCGGTATCGGAGCAGGTGGCCGGCAGCCGCGCCCGGGATGTTCGCCGTGTAGGTGTCGGCGCCGGCCGCGGTCATCGTCATGGTCTGCTCGGCGCCGAAGTCGATGCGATAGAGGAGCTGCGCGGTGGTCTGGCCGGTGATCGTGGCGGTCACGGTGACGGGCTGGTTGGCGGTCGGCGCGGTCGGGGTCGCAGTCACGTTGGTCACCCGCGGGCCGAGGCCGACCCGCCGGACGGAGTTCGGCGCACCCGGGGTCCGGCGCGGGCCGTTGGTCGCGGCGGCCCAGTTGAGCGGGTCGTTGTTCTCGAGCGTGGCGTCGATCAGTTCGAGCGAGGGACCTTCGCCGTCGGCCGTCACCGGCCACGGGTCCACGTCGAGGAACGAGACGCTGTCGATGGTCGCCGCAGTGGCGTCCCGTAGGGCCACCGTCTCGCCGGAGTTGGACAGGTTGCCGCCGTAGACGGCCGCCGGGGCGAAGCCGTACGTCGCCTGGAACTGGGCGGCGTCCTTGGCCACCACCAGGAAGCCGCCGGCGGCGATGGAGGTGCCGGCCGCGAACGTGAGCGTGATCCCGCTGAAGGACCACCCGGACAGGTCGACCGGGGTGGTGCCCCGGTTGTAGAGCTCGAGATAGTCGTCGCCGTCGAGGTCGGACACGGCGTGGTACATCATCTCGTTGATCACCACGTCGGTCGGCGCGGCGGTCGCGGGTGGCGACGCGGCCACCGCCAGCCCCGCGGTGATCGTGGTCGCCGCGACCACGAGTCCTGCCAGCGTGCGTCGTCGTGTTGCCATGTGTTCTGCCCCCGCCGTGCTCTGAGTTGTGGGTGGTGGTCCGAGAGACGCGCGTCTACACGACGCGGACCCAGGGCGCTACCGACGGGACGCCGGCGGTGTTGACCGCGAAGAGCATGTAGTAGCCCGGCAGCACCAGCGCGGCGGGCGTGCTCGGCACCTGGGCGGTCACGGTGCTCCCCGAGACCGTAAACGACAGCGGGATCGAGCGCTGGTTGGTGTCGATCTCGTGGGTGGTCGAGCCGGGTCGGATCAGCACGACGCGCGAGAGGCTGCCCGCGTCGACGCTGTCGAAGACCAGTTGCCCGCCGCGGGTGACCGACGCCGGGGTGCCGGTGATCACCGGGCGTGCGCCCTTGAACAGGTACGGCGGCGAGTAGATCTCGCCGTACCGCGCGAGCGAGCCGTTGTCCTGGCCGGCGCTCAGCACCCGTCCGTCCGGGAGCAGCAGCGCAGTCGCGTGGTACATCCGGCTCGCCTGGTGCGCGGCCATCGCGGTCCAGGTGCCGGTGGCGGGGTCGTACATCTCGGGGATCTTCACCGGGCGCGTGTACTTGAACGCCGCGCCGCCTCCGACGACCAGGACCTTGCCGTCCGGGAGCACTACGGGCTCCGACAGCATCCGGGCGTAGGTCATCGACCCCGTGGAACGCCACCGCGGGGTGGCCTGCGACATGTCGAGCAGCTCGGCGGTGCGGACCGGCGCCCCGCCTCCTGCGGTGAGGACGCTCATGGCCCCCGGGAGCAGCGCGACCGCGCCGTGCGACCGCTTGCCGGAGATCATCGACGCCACCGTGGCCCAGCGGTTGGTGGTGGGGTCGAAGGTGTTGGCCGTCGCCGCCGGGCCGGCCATGAGCACCCTGCCGTTGGCGAGCAGGAACATCCGGGGGTACTGGCCGACGCTCTTGTTGGCCGTCGTCGGGAGCGTGCGCATGGTGTTGGTCGCCGGGTTGTACTCCTCCACCGTCGTGGAGTTGACGCCCGGGCTGGCGGTGCCGCCGAAGATCAGGGTTCGACCGTCGGCGAGGCCGACGCTGGTGGGATACCAGCGCTTCTGCTTCATCGGAGTGGTGCGGGTCCAGGTGCGCGTGACCGGGTCGAAGATGTCGCACTCGACGACGCCGAGCGCGTCCTGCTTCTTCCCGGTGTTGGGGTCATGGCCGCCGGCGATGAAGACACGTCCGTCCGGCAGCACGTTGTGTGCCGCGCAGAAGACGTCGCGCGGATCGGTGAAGTTCGCCTGGCGGAGCTGCCCGGTCTTCCAGTTCCACGTCGCGACGTACGACGTGCGGTCGACGCCCGCCTGGCCCTCGACGTACTGGAAGAACAGCACCTCGTCGGTGTGCATCAACGTGGCGTGGATCGCCACGCCACCCATGTCGAACGGCGCCGACCACGCGCCCACCAGGTCGTTCGCCGATGCCGTGTCCGAATAGCGCAGTGCCGCGGTGATCGGAACCGCTGCGGCCGCAGTTCCGATCAGTGCCCGCCTGCGAAGTTTGGGGTCCGTCTTCGTCATACCTCATCAGGCGTCAAGGCCAGCCCGCCCGTCATCTCCCAGGTTGGGGAAGTTGGTGGCGGCGGTCACAACTCACACGTGCCGCGCACGTCGTCTGGCATCGCCGCCGTCTATGACGGTGTCTAACGTGACGCGTCGTCCCGGGGTGTCTTCGCGAGCGGAGCGAGCGCGCCTCGTGATCGGCCCCATGGCCATGGCGACTGCGAAGCC
>DOWL01000024.1:7381-10614 GCA_003519585.1 Nocardioides sp.
GCGTCGCCATGGGCTCGGGGCCGAAACTCACGAGGGTCGAGCTGCGAGCCGGGCCTGCCGCGACCGACCCCGACGGCGCAGCGCGGCGCGGAAGGCGCCCAGCCCGAGACGGTCGCGCCAGGTCCACACGCCGTAGAGGTAGATCAGTGACGCGACGGTGAGCATCGCCAGGTCGATGACCACGGGGAAGTCGGTGAGACCGCCCACGAGGGCCACGCTGCCGAAGCACGCGACGGCACCCAGGGCGACGACGCCGTGGATCCGGTCCAGGGGCCACATCGACAGGTGCCGGCGGACTTGGAAGAGCGGCTGCAGGTTGCGCACCACGATGGCGACCGACCACGAGATCGCGGCGCCGCGGATGCCGTAGATCGGGATCAGGATGAAGTTGAGGGCGACATTGACGGCCAGCGACACCACGCTGTTGCGCAGGCTGAGCCAGCTGTGCCCGGCCATCAGCAGCACCGAGTCGACGGGACCGCAGGCGGTGGCCAGGAGCATGGTGAGGGCGAGGATGAGGACGACGTCGGTCGCGACGTCGTACTGCTCGCCGAAGATGCCCATCAGGGTGGGGGAGAAGCCGGCCAGCACGAGGTAGAGCGGCCAGGCCGCGATCATGCTCCACAGCGTGGCGGCCTGGTAGACGGAGTTGGCGGCCCGGCTCTCGTCGCGCGCGAACAGGGCGGCGATCTGGGGGGAGAGGGCCTGCTGGACCGACTGGACGAAGAGCTGGCCGAGCACGATGAACCGGGTGGCGGCGGTGTAGAGCGCCGCCTGGGCCGGGGAGGCGAGCGCCGCGACGAGCACGATGTCGGACCGCTTGAGGGCCGTCTGGGTGACCCGCGCGATCGCCCGGGGGGCGGTGTAGGCCCAGAACTCACGGGCCACCACGAGCCAGTCGGTCACCACGCCCGTCGCCCCGCGCATCCGCGCCCGGACCAGCTTGCGCAGCCACACGATGACGGCGACGAGCCCCACGGCGTACGGCAGGGACCACGCGAGCGCGAGCATCAGCGGACCGCCGCCCGCAAGCATGGCGACGAGCACCGCCAGGGCCTGCAGGCCGAGCCGGCCGATGTTCTCCACCATGACCGTCGGGCGCATCGAGCCGGTGCCCCGGGTGGCCGCGACCAGCTGGTCGTAGACCGAGGCCACCGGCATGATGATCGCGACCACGCGCAGCATGGTGGTCATCACGTCGGCGGCGTCCTCGCCGACCAGGTGGCCAGACACCGACGGTGCGACGGCGTACAGCCCGACCCCGATCACCAGCGCGAACGCCAGCACCGGCGCGATCGCCACGGTCAGCGTGCGGGGCAGGTCCTGCGGCCGCCCCGATGCGATCTGGGCCGGCATCCACTTGACCAGGCCGGTGTCGGTGCCGAGGAGGGCGACCGACTCCAGGATGAGGAACGCCGACGTCGCGGCGAACAGGGTGCCGGCGACCGTCGGCGTGAAGCCGTTGGTGACGACGACGACCAGCAGGATCCCGAAGATCGCACTGAAGCCCGCCCCGAGGACGCTGGCCGACCCGCGCCGGGCGAGCGTCTCCAGCGCTCCCCGGTGCTCGGTTCCGACCCCGGTCGTCTGGGCGGCGTGGGTCACTTGCGTCGACCGGCCCTTCCGCCGCGTTCGGCGCGGTCGGACCGCTCCGACCGCTCTGAGCGCTCGGCGCGGTCCGCCTGGGTGTCCTGGTCGATGCCGTCCTCGCGCACGTCCGCAGGGACCCGGTTGCGGCGCGAAGGACCGTGCCGGCCGACCACGAGCGCGGTCAGCTGCAGCCCCTTGGTCCGGGCCAGCTCGGCGATCTGCTCGACGGCGCCCGGCCGGCTCTTGCCGGTGCGGACGACGACGACGCCGAGGTCGGCGGCACCGAGGAACGCCTCGCCCTCGGCGCTGTCGATGCCGGGCGACTGGATGATGACCAGGTGCCCCTCGGTGACCAGCGGGGTGAGGACGCTGCGGATCCGGTCGGAGACCAGCAGCTCACGGCTCTGCTCGTTGAAGCCGCCGTCGTTGAGCAGGGAGAGCAGTGGCTCGACGCTGGGCTGGAGCAGGTCGACGACGTTGAGCCGCTCGTACATCAACGCCTGGGCGAGCCCCTTGTCGTCCACACCGATGCCGCCGCCGCTGGGCGAGCGGTCGGCGCGGACCAGCACCACCCGGTGCCCGGCCTTCGCGAACGATTCGGCCACGGCCTCGGAGACGTTCGCGTCGGACCGGCCAGAGCCCACCGGCGCGATCGCCACCACGTCGGGCCTCGGCTCGAGGTCGAGGAGCGTGGCGCGGACGCGACGGACCGTCGTGTCGATCGCCGCCGCGTCGCCGTGCCGGCGCATGCGCTCGCGCCAGGTCCGCCGGGGGATGGAGGCCACGACCGGGACGCCGAGCGCCTCGACGTCGGCGCGCGAGCGGACCACGCCGCGGCTCCGCTCGAGGAGGAGGGCGATGGCGCAGCCGATCGCGAGGCCGACCAGCGCGAAGGCGAAAGGCAGGATCGTCGCGGTGAGTCCGGCCGCGCTCTTGCCCTCGACCGCCGGGGCGATCACCGACCCGGTCGGCGCCTCGCTGTTCTCCAGCGCCGTGCGCTGAGCCCGCAGGCTGACCAGCTCGTTGCGCAGCGCGTCGGCCATCTCCTGCTCGAAGAGCCGGTCGCCCGCCGATTGGGTCTCGTCCTTGGCCGCCTTGGAGTGGGTGCGGAGATCGGTGACGACCTGATCCGTGCGGGTCTCGACGCGCGCGATGCGCTCGTTGTTGACCGTCTCGAACCGCTGCGCGCGGTTGGCGAGGTAGGCGTCCGCGACGGCGTTGGTGACCGCCTGGGCGGTGTCCGCGTTGCCCGCGGTGAAGCTGATCTCCAGGACCTGGGTGTTCGCCGGGACCAGGACCGCGATGTTCTTGCGCATGGTGGCCAGCGACACGTCGGGGTACTGCGCGTGGACCGCGCCGAGGACGTCGTCCGAGCGCGCGACCTGTGCCTCGGTCTCGAGGCTGGTCAGCTCGTCCTGGCGCACCGAGGACGGCGTGGGGACGAACGGGTTGCCGACCGACGGGTTGACCAGCACCCGGGCGGTGCTGGTGTACGCCGTCGGCACCGATCCGGCGTACAGGTAGCCCGCGACCGCGCCCAGGAGGAAGAACACCAGGACGACCGGCAGGTGATGACGGACCGCTCGCGACAACGAGACGTGGCGGGCGGCGGTCGATTCAGACGACATGGCTGTCCTCATGGT
>DOWL01000024.1:10740-22632 GCA_003519585.1 Nocardioides sp.
GGTGGTGGGCAATCTGAGGTGGCGGAGCGGGGTGCGGGCGAGCCGGTGCGAGAACGACGCGGCGCCGGTGAGCTGCGGCAGCCGGTCGAGCAACGCACCTGCTCCGCAGGCGATGAGCAAGCCGAGCATCATCCCCGAGAAAACCGGGACCTCGGAGTTGGCGTAGTCGGTCTTCTTGGGTGGCGTGGCGGGCTGGACGATGCGAGCCGGTTCGGCCTGGGCCTCCTCGAGCTCGTCGAGCCCGGTGCGGAGCTGGAGGATCTGGTTGAACAGGCTGTCGGTGTCGGTGATGATCACGCGCCGCGCCTGCTCGCGGGCCAGGGCCCGCTCCTGGTAGGCGATGTAGAGCCGCAGCTGGCTGAGCTGCGACTGCTGCATCGCGCCGAGCTCCTCGCGGCGGACGTCGATCAGTGCGGCGACGGCGGCATTGGCCGCCTCGGCCACGCGCTCGGGCGACTCTCCGTGCACCGTCACGTGCAGCACGTGGCTGTTGGCCGAGGCCGTCACCCCGAGCCGCTCGCTCGCGGCCTCCGGGTCGATGCCGAGCGCGTCGCCGACCGCGGTCAGCACCTGGGGGCTCTGCAGGAACTGCGCGTCGGTGTCGATGGTGACCTCGGGGGCGACCAGCTCGGTGGTCGACGGGACGATGTACTTGGGCACGGGTGACAGCGCGATCGAGGCGGTCGCGGAGTAGGTGGAGGTCTGCTGAACTGCCCACACCAGCCCGATCAGGCTGCCCGCCAGCATGCACGCGGCGATCAGCCACGCGTGCCGCCGAGCGAAGCGCGTGTAGTCGGACCAGAGCGGCAGCCCCGGCGCGGTCACTGGAGCCATGCGGGCTCCCGTCCCAGGAACTCCGCCAGGTCACGGTCGTGGCTGACGTAGTGCTCGCGCAGGCGCGCCCGCGTCTCGGGGGCCATGGGGGAGCTGGGCCGCCCGTTCCAGCGGTCGAAGCGGTCGGGCATCGACAGCGGCAGCTCTAGGAACTCCAGCAGCCTCACGTAGGTCGACTCGGGCTGCTCGAAGAAGTTCTCGCTCTCGATCACGTGGATCTGCTCTGCGGGGAAGTACTCGCGCAGCCGGTTCAGCTGCTCGGCGTACTGGCCGCGCCGGACGTAGGCCTGGTGCCGGTGGACAGAGCTCTGGTAGGTGGGGTCGGCGACCATCCGCTCGACCACGCCGGCCATCCGCTCGTCCTCGAGCTCCAGGGCGCGCTCGAACGACTCGGTCTCGAACCCGCGGGCCAGCTCGTGCTTGTACGCCGAGAAGGCGCGCTCGACCGGGTCGCGGAGCATCGCCAGGATCTTGACGTCGGGCAGGTGCCGGGCCATCCGCTCGGGGGCGCACGGGTGCCACATGTAGTAGCCGCTCGCCTCGAAGGTGATCGGGTCGCCCTGGACCGAGCGCTGCTGGCGCCGCAGCCCAGCCGTGGTCGGGAAGTGCCCCTGGTACCACGAGAAGTCGCGGTGGTAGTTGACGTCGAAGTAGTTGACGCCCTTGTGGTAGTTGGCCGAGTGGATCAGCGGGTGCGCCATGAGTGCCCGGAACAGCGAGGTGGTGCCGGCCCGCTGCGCGCCGACCATGATGAACGACGGGAGCTGCCGGCGCCCGGCGGTGGCGGTGCCGACCCGCACCGAGACCGCACGCCCCATCGTCTTGACGGGGTGCGGCATGGCTGCGCGAACGCTCATGATCTTCCTTCTACGAGGGCGTGGTGCGCCGGCTCCCCATGGTGCTCCAGGAGCCCAAGCACCCATTCGGTACGGCGGGTCAGGGCAGGCGTCGCGCCGTGGGTCAGCGCGTCGACGTAACGGGTGGCGATCTCCAGCAGGTAGAGCCGGAGCGTCAGCTGGTGGTCCTCAGGGGAGACGCCCAGCGCGCTCAGGGTCGCGGGCACCGACCGGAGGAAGGTCTCCTGCTGGCTGGCCTCCTCGCGCTGCCCGGGGCGGACCGCCTGGGCGGCGTAGTGCAGCGCGTCGAAGCCGATCGGCACCTCGGGGTCGAACCGCTCCCAGTCCCAGACCTTGAGGACCTTGAGGGCACCGTCGCCGAGGCCCATGTTCCAGTGGCCCCAGTCGCCGTGCCAGCCACCGAGCCGCACCGGGTCGTTGCCGTGCGCCTGCTCGAGCGCGTCGCCAGCCGCGACCAGTCGCTGGCCCTGCGCCTGAACCTGCGGCTCGGCAGCGAGCCGACCGGCTTCGGCACGGAGCCGGGTCCAGAACGAGCTGCCGGCGAGCTCGGTCGCCTCGGTGGCCGTGAGTCCGGCGACCTCGCGCATCGCGGCCTCGCGCATCGCGCGGGTCACCGGCAGCTGCGGGTCGGTCGTGAGTGCGGACATGACCAGCACCTCGAGGCCGGCCCACTGACCGTGGTGCAGCACCTCGGGGATGACGAAGGTCGTGGGTCGCCGGGCCTCGACGGCGGCGAGCGACCGGGCCTCGCGGCGTACCAGCTCGGCGGTCAGCGGGTTGTGCCCGACCTTGGCGAAGCCGAGGAGTCGGCCGTCGACGCCGAAGACCTGGAGGACCGGCTTCTGGTTGACCCGCCGGGTGCCGAGCAGCACGCCGACCCGCACGTCGGTGTCGAAGCAGGTGGACAGGTGGGTCTCGATCGAGTCGGCGCCCGCGCCGCGGTCCGGCACCCGCAGCACCGGCCAGCGCGACAGCGAGAAGGCGCGGGTCCGCACGGCGCGCTCGAGTGCGGCGCGAGCCGGGCCGGCCAGCCGCGAGCGGCCCGAACCGAGCCGACGCAGCATGCTGGCCGCTGCGGGTACGTCGGCCGGCACCAGGAGCCGCGGGCTGCGTGTGCTCGGGAAGACGTAAGCGTCCCGGACTCCTGGAGCGGGTTGGCGTCGGGACCTCGCGAGGTACGGCGCTGCGCCGGCATCCGCGGCGGGCCAGAGCAGGTTCGCCACCTCGACGGCGTACGACGCGGACGGGTCGGCGGACATCAGGCGGTCACCTCCTTGGGCACAAGGTTTTCAGGCGCCAGGTCCACGGGCGCGCGGTCCTCGGGTGGCAGGTCGGATCGGGCCATCAGTCCGATGGCGATCATCGCGGTGAACATCGCCGAGCCGAGGGAGTCGTAGACGAAGAAGCAGAGGACGGCGTCCAGCAGCACGGTGCAGCAGGCGACGTCGAGCGGATTCGGCCCGCGGGCGCGACGGAGGAACGAGACGGCGAAGAAGCCCAGACACAAGATGGTGCCGACGAAACCAGTGGTGAGCACCAGCCGCCACATGAAGCCCTGGGTGCCCAGCGGTGGTGCCGCGCACTGGTGGCAGGCGGCGGTCTCGCCGCCGGCGAGTGAGCTGAAGCTGCCCTGCATGGTGCGGGTCGTGCCGAACCCGAGGATCGGCGAGCCCTGCGCGGCGACGGAGATGACGGTCTCCGCCGTACCGGCCCGCCGGTCGTTGCTGTGCGGGGTCTCGACGCGCAGCACCACCGTGTCGTAGAGCGGGGAGGAGACGAAGACGATGCCGCCGACCAGGAGCGCCCCCACCAGTGCCTGAAGCGCGCGGGTCCGGCCGTTGACCGCCAGTCGCACGGAGGCGTAGATCGCGGCGAACGCCAGCGAGATCCACAGTCCGCGGTTGAGCGAGAAGATGATCGGGAAGGTCGCCGCCACCAGCACCACCGGGCCGAGCTTGCGACGCCAGCCGGCCCCCTTGCCGAAGCAGGCGAGCATGAAGAACGGCAGGTACAGCGCGATGTTGTTGCCCCACGCGTTGGAGTAGGGGAACGGCGCGGTCGGTCGCGGCTGCACGTAGCCGAGGAAGTCGCTCGACGACGCGAGCGAGGGGTGCACGAGGGTGCGGACGAAGTTCGTCTTCACCAGGCTCTTGGGGAGGATCACCTCCATGAGCGACGGGAACTCCAGGGTCGGCATCAGCACCGCTAGAACTCCGAAGCCCGCCGTCACCACGAACATCCAGCCGAGCAGTCGCACCACCTTCTGAGTGGGCAGCTCCTTCGCGGTGTTGGCGACGTAGAGCATCGCGACGGTGACGGCGACGTACCACCCGGCCCAGACGGCGAAGTTGAAGACCCGCCCGAGTCCGAAGCCCGGGGCGGTGTCGGGCGCGACGGCGCGCACCATGAGCACGCCCGCGAACATCCAGATCATGAAGAGCAGCCACAGCGCGAAGCCGTGCGGCACCTTCAGCGACCCCTTCTTCCGCAGGATCACGACCATCGCCGCGGCCATCACGAAGAAGATCAGCTGCGCCAGCCCGAGTGCCCACCAGAGTGGGAAGAAGACGTAGAGCACGACGAGCGGCCAGCCCGGCTTGAAGAACCGGGGCTCCGGCTTCGCCACGGGCGCAGGTGGGGCCAGCAGCACGCTGGCGGGCTTCCCCATCAGGCGGTCCCTGTCCGGGCGTCGGCGCGCCGGCCGACATAGCCGTACCCGACGAGCTGCGGCAGGGTCACCGCGGTGACCACGCGGCGGGCCCCCGCGGGCAGCGTCGAGCGCCAGGCATCGTCGAGCTGGAGCTCGATGCGGCCGTGGGTGAAGCGGGTCCGGCTGCCGGCCACGCCGTGACTGGCGCCGAGTTCGACGCTGTTCTCGCCGACATGGGCGAGGTCACCGGCCTTCGGCGGCAGCCCGAGCTCGGTGAGGGCGCGCTCCACGGTCGGCCGCGGCTTGGCGACCAGGTCCTCGTAGCGCACCCGCGTCGAGTGCGGCGCGGCTGCACGGAGAGCGGTGCACTCGAGCTGCAGGGCCGACCAGAGCACGGCCAGCCGGTGCGGCGCGTAGGTGCCCATGTGTGCGCCTTCCTGCGACTGGGGTTTGACGATCCCAGACTTGTTCCAGGAGTTGGCGACACCACGCGAGTCGCGCACCAGGTTGACCACGCGCAGGTCCAGACCATCGATCCGCCGCAATGCGAACAGCTGAGCCGTCGACTTGCTGGCGTCGACGACGACTTCGGCCCCGGAGACGGACGCGATCGCTTGGTAGAGCCGGTGGTGCACGTCGAGGTACTCCGCGAGCTCGAGCCCGTACGCCGTACCGAGTGCTCCGGTAGCCAGCCGGGGGACCTGGCGCTGGCGGATCAGCCGGGGCTGCAGCGCCGACATCCGCGCGGTCACCTCGTCCCAGCCCCCGAATGCCCCCCCGAATGCCTCCCCGAACGCCTCCGCGCCGACCGCGGTCCAGAAGGGGCACTCAGAGAAGGCCTCGCCGCAGCCGCAGCGCTGGTCCTGGCTGGCGACGCGGGAGAAGATCGCGTTCACCTCACCGGCGTTGACGAAGCCGGGTACCGCCCCGAGCACGCGCTCCAGCAGGGTGCTGCCCGAGCGGCCCACCCCTGCGATATAGAGCACCTTCACCGGGGTCTCCCGCATCCTGTGAAAAATGGTCAACACCGTCCCCATCCAACGGCTGGGTGCGACGCTATGCGGACGATGGCACGACGACGTGCGGTCTCGGGAGCCATCCCCAAAAAGGGGGACGGTAGGACGAGGGGTGTTGTGTGGGAGACGTGAGCGGTCTGGTCCGGTGGCGTCAGGTGGCACCTGTCCGGTCGTTCCTGGGGGTCGCGCTGGCGCTGACGCTCGGGTTGGCGACCCTCGCCAGCTGCTCCGATGACGACCCGCCGGACGACGTGCCGGAGGCCGACGAGACCGTCGACCTCGCCACCGCCGACCTCTGGCTCTCCTTCGACGACGGAAGCGCCGGCGCGGACGGGCTGACGGAGTATCCCGACAGCAACGGCCGCCAGTACCTCGGCCGGATCGTGGCCGCCAACGGGGGCTCGGTGGAGCAGGTCGAGGGTGCCGACGGCTCCGGGTTCGCCCTCGCCTTCCCCGCCCTGTGCAAAGAGCCGACCGGCTGCCCGCGGGCCATGGTGGAGGTGCTCAACAACCCCGCGTTGGACCCGGAGGACCACCCCTTCGAGTACGGCGCCACCGTGCGGCTCGAGCCCGACCAGACCACGACCGGCTCCAACATCGTCCAGAAGGGCCGGTTCGGCACCGACGGCGGCCAGTGGAAGCTCCAGGTGGACAGCGACGAGGGCGACCCGAGCTGCGTCGTACGCGGCGACGAGGAGGGCGCCGAGCCGCTCGTCGTGCGCTCGACGGTCTCGATCTCCGACGGCGAGTGGCACCAGGTCTCGTGCAGCCGCGACGCCGACGGCGTCAGCATCTCGGTCGACGGCACCGTGGACGAGAAGGAAGGCAAGACCGGCTCGGTGACCAACGTCGCGCCCCTGCGGATCGGTGCCCCCGGCGTCAGCGAGGGCGACGACCAGTTCCACGGCCAGATCGACGACGTCTACCTGGTCATCGACGAGTAGTGCTACGCCGGCCGGGCCACCCAGTCGGAGTTGAGCATCTCCTTGAACGCCTGCTCCATGTCGCCGGAGAGGGCCCAGGTGCCGTCGGGGGACTGGACGCCGGAGTTGAAGTAGGACATCGAGACGAAGCCGTGCTGGAGGCCGTACGCCGCGGCGTCGCGCAGCCACTCGGCGGAAAGACCTGGGTTGGACGGGTCGTTGCGGCAGCCGTACTCACCGATCACCATCGGCTTGCCGTCGAACCAGCCCATCACCTCGTCCATCTTGCTGCCGAACGAGCGCCACTCCTTGCCGTTCTCCACGGACCACGGGTTGTAGATGTCCAGCCCCAGCACGTTGGCCTCGGGGACCAGCCACTCCGAGGGGTCGATGTCGGTGCGCAGCGGGTCGAAGGTCCAGTGCTGGAGGACCGGCGCGACGATCACCTCCGGTGCGCGGCTGGCCGCTCGCTCGAGCAGCCGGCGCTGCATGGCGACGTAGTCGGCCGGCTCCCGGCCGTTGGGGTGGACGTCGTTCTCCGGCTCGTGGTGGAGGGTGAAGATCAGCGGCGCCGACAGGTCCCCGAGGGTTTCGAGCAGCTTGTCCATCCAGTAGTCGTGCGACCCGTTCGCGAAGTCGCTCCACGGCCAGGTCGGCTTGATCGACACGTGCGGCAGCCGGCCGTGGGATAGGTCGTCCTGACAGCGGTGGATGAGCTGGCCGGTCTCGTTGTCGTCCGGCTTGAAGTACGAGCGGTGCAGCGCCAGCGTCGACTCGAGCTCGCGCTCCCACTCCCGCAGCGAGCGGCCATAGGGCACCGACGCGCCGTAGTACATCTGCCCGGGCCGTGGCTGCCCCGGGAAGCCCGCGGCCGGCGTCGGCACCGGAGGTGTCGTCGGCGTGGGCTCGGCGATCGGACCGGCGAGACCGCCGTCGTCCTGACGCATGCTGCAGCCGGTCGCGGCCGAGATGACGGCGGCCGCACCGAGCCCGAGCAGGCTGCGCCGACCGATCTGCATGGCGTGACCGTAAGGGCGCGGAGACGCCCAGACGCCGTCTGCGAGTGGTGTCCTCCATATTGGGGACGGCTTTCGCACGCCGGGTGGGGACGACCGGATGCGGCCAAAGCCGCCCCGAACGGTCCCTGACGGCCCCAAAATGGGGCATTCCTCGATGCGGCAGACACCTCGCCGCTCCAGCCTCGCGACGATCGGTTCATCATGAGCAGCCCGACAGACGTCCCACAGCCGACGCCCGGCCCGGTGCTGATGGTGAGCACCCAGGGTGGTCACCTCGCCCACCTGGTGGCGCTGCGCAGCTGGTGGGAGCCGCGGGACCGGCTCTGGGTGTGTCCCGACACTCCCGATGTCGCCGATCGCCTGGCGGGGGAGCGGGTCGTGCAGTCCTACTCGCCGACCACCCGCAACATCCCGAACCTGGTGCGCAACTGGGTACTGGCGCTCCGGGTGCTCCGTCGCGAGCGGCCCGCGCTGCTGGTCAGCGCCGGTGCCGGCGTCGCCGTACCGTTCTTCGTGACCGCGTGGTTGCTGCGCATCCCGACGGTGTTCATCGAGGTCTACGACCGGGTCGACACCCCGACCATGACCGGTCGGCTCTGCGGCCCGTTCACCACTCGGCGCATCGTCCAGTGGCCCAGCCAGCTGGAGTTCTACCCCGACGCACACCTCGTCGGGCCGATCCTGTGACGGCCGATCCTGTGAAGGCGCTCGTGGTGGCGCTGGCGGGGACCGACCACCACCCCTTCGAGCGGCTCGTCGACTGGATGGACGCCGCGGCGCAGCGCCGTCCGGACGTGCGGTTCCTGGTCCAGCACGGCTCGACCACGCGGGCGCCGCGCACCGCCGAGGGCGTCGACTTCCTGACCCACGACCGGCTCGTCGCGCTGCTGACGGAGGCCTCGGTCGTCGTCTGTCACGGCGGGCCCGGCACCATCATGGACGCCCGCGAAGCCGGCCACGTCCCGCTGTGTGTGCCGCGCGACCCGGCGCTGGGCGAGCACGTCGACGGGCACCAGCAGCGGTTCGCCGCGCACGTCGGGGAGGCCGGCGTGGTCCGGCACGTCACCTCGCAGGCCTCGTTCGACACCGAGCTGGACAGCGCCCTGGAGGCCGCCGCCTCGCCGGGCGAGCTCTCGCCGGCCACGGTGGCCCGGGACGACGCCCGCGCGCGACTCGCGGCCCAGCTCGACGAACTGATGACGGTGCGCCCGCAGCGGCTCAACCTCCGGTTCCGCTCCCGCGTCTGACGGCAGGTCCGATCCTGGCCCCTCGACTGGTCTGGAGCATGCCCCCCGCCGTACCCCGAATAAGGGACGTTCCGGCCACCCCGACCCGTCGGAAGCGGTATCCAGGTTGTCTGGTCTTGGCAGCACTGTCAGCCGTGCTCTCGCGTTCGGGGCCGGTCTAGGGGGAGAGACACACATGTCAGGCGTCACCGTCGTCTACCTGGGCGGCTTCGGCCGCTCCGGGTCCACGCTGGTCGAGCGGGTGCTCGGCGAGGCGGACGGCTGGGTGAACATCGGCGAGTTGGTCGACCTGGCGCGGTACGTCGCCCCCGAGGACGAGCTCTGCGGCTGCGGTGAGCGGTTCTCGGCCTGCCCGGTCTGGACCAGGGTCGGCGAGCTCGCCTTCAAGGGCTGGACCCCGGACGTTCTCGACCGGCTGACCTCCCTGCACCGAGCCGCGGCCCGTCAACGGCACCTGCCGGCGCTGCTGAGCTCCCGGCGCACGCCGTCGCCTGCGCTGGTCGACCTGCGGACGGCGTACACCCGCATCTACAAGGCGGTCGCCGAGGTCACCGGGAGCCGCGTGATCGTGGACGCCTCCAAGGGTCCGGCCTTCGGCCAGGCGCTCGCGGGCGCTCCGGGGATCGACCTGCGGATGCTCAACGTCGTCCGCGACCCGCGTGCCGTCGCCTGGTCGTGGCAGCGGCACGTCGAGCGGCCCCAGGCCGCCGCGGGCGAGAGCAGCGAGATGTGGCGGATCCCGTCACATCGTTCGGCCGCCCAGTGGAGCGCGCTGCAGCTGGAGATGTCGGCCATCGCCGGCCTCGGCGGAGTGCCGTCCTCGCGGCTGCGCTACGAGCAGTTCGTGGCCGATCCGGTCGGCAGCCTCGTCGCCGCGGCCGCCCAGCTCGGCCTCCCGCTCTCGACCGAAGACCTGCCCGCGGTCGAGGACGGGCGCATCGTCCTCGGCTCCAGCCACGGGCTGTCGGGCAACCCCGGCCGGTTCCGCACCGGCCCCGTCGAGCTGCGCCGCGACGACCGCTGGGCCAGCGAGATGCCCGTCACCGACAAGGCCGTCGTCACGTCGCTGACGCTGCCCCTGCTGTGGGCGTACGGCTATCCCACGATCACCCGCGCGACCGGCACCGCCGGCCGCGATCAGGGCTCCGCCCCCCGAGAGGCCCGACGAGAAGTACACAGTGACACCCGTCGAGACGTATTGAGGAGCACCCCGTGACCGGACCCGGACCCGAGACGCACGAGAGCCCGGGGGAACCGCCCCTGGTGAGTGTGGTCATCCCGACCCGAGGTCGCCCGGCCCTGCTGCAGGAGACCCTGGAGGCGATCGTCGCCCAGGACTATGCCGGCCCGCTCGAGATCATCATCGTGCACGACCGCGAGGAGATCGACCCGACCCTGGCGAGGTTCTCCTGCCCGGGACGCGAGATCCGCTCCATCAACAACACCCGCACCGGCGGGCTCTGCGGTGCCCGCAACAGCGGCCTCGCGGAGGCCAAGGGCGAGTTCTACGCGAGCTGCGACGACGACGACGTGTGGTACCCGAGCAAGGTCCGCCGCCAGGTCGAGCTGCTGCAGTCCGACCCTGACCTGCTCTGCGTCGGCACCGGCATCCGGCTGCTCATGCCGCAGGAGAAGATCGAATGGCCGGCGCGCGAGCCGGTGATCAGCCACGAGCGGCTGCTGGGCAACCGGGTCAAGGAGCTGCACAGCTCCAACCTGATGATGCCGATCTCGGCCTTCGACAAGGCGGGGCTGTACGACGAGGAGCTGCCCCACGGGTACGCCGAGGACTACGACTGGCTGCTCCGTGCGACGCGGGTGGGCAAGGTCGGCGCCGTCCAGGAGACGCTGGTGGACATCCGCAAGGACCAGCCGTCGTGGTTCCGTGACAAGTCCCTCAACACCGCCGCCGCGCTGGAGTACCTGCTCGACAAGCACCCCGACTTCCGGGACCGTCGACGCGGTCACGCCCGGATCCTCGGCCAGATCGCCTACGCCCGGATCACCGGCGGACAGCGGAGCCGTGGGCTGCGGATCGCCGGCCAGGCTCTGTGCCGCTACCCGGCCGCGCCGCATGCCTGGCTCGCCGTGGCCGTCGCCGCTCCGGGCGTGGAGCCCCAGAAGATGCTGGCGGCGTCCCGCCGCCTCGGAAGGGGGCTCTCGTGAACCGGCTGCCCAACTTCCTCTACGTCGGTCCGGACAAGGCCGGCTCGTCGTGGCTGCACGAGACCCTGATCAAGCACCCCGACGTCTATCTCACCCCGGCCAAGGACCTCTACTACTTCGACCGCTATTACGACCGCGGCACCGACTGGTACGCCGCGCAATTCCGGGACGCCGGCGGCCAGGAGATCGTGGGCGAGATCTGCCAGGACTACCTGTTCCACCCCGAGGCGGCCGGCCGGATCCGGGACACCCTCGGCACCAACGTGCGGGTCATGGTGTCCCTGCGCGACCCCGTCGACCGGGCCTGGTCGTCGTACCTCTACATGCGCAAGCACGGCATCGGCCCCGACACCTTCTCCGAGGCGCTGCGCAGCCGGCCCGAACTGCTCGAGCACGGTCGCTACGCCACCGGGCTCGACCGGTTCCTCGAGTACTACCCGCGCGAGAACGTGCACGTCGCGCTCTTCGACGACCTCACCAAGGACCCGCAGGGCTTCCTCGACGCGGTCACCGACTTCCTCGGCGTCGACCCGCTGCCGCTCTCCGAGAAGGAGATGGAGGCCCGGCTGCCCGCGGCGAAGGCTCGCTCGGTCCGGCTCGCGCACGTCGCGCGCCGCGGCGCAGACTGGATCCGCGAGCACGACGGCGCTCGAATCGTCGGTCGCGTCAAGCGGTCGCCGCTGGTGCACAAGGCGCTCTACCGCCCCATCGACCGGGAGGCGGTCCGACCGGCCACCGAGGACGTCGCGACGGTCCGCGCCGCTCTGGCTGCCGAGATCGAGTCGCTCGAACTCAGCCTCGGACTGCGGCTTCGCGAAGCTTGGGGTTGGTGACCCAACCCACCAGTCTGACCAGGGGCTGACTGGCGGAGAGGGTCCGTCCGGGCAATCCCCCAACTGCCCCGGCTGACCCCCTCCAGAGTGGCATTACAGGACTCGGAGGCCCACATGTGCCACCTGTGCGCCCGAATCCCCTGATTTTGGTGAGGTGGGAGCGAGCCCACAACTGCGTTGAGTCCGACCACGGGGCTGAGCAAGAGTGGCGCGGTGTCTTCCTTCATCTCGCACACGACCATCGACTGCACCAACGCCTACGAGCTCTCGGAGTGGTGGAAGCCGGTCCTCGGGTACGTCGACCTCGACGGCGACCCCAACCTCCCGGGCCACGAGGAGTGCATGAT
>DOWL01000024.1:22820-23071 GCA_003519585.1 Nocardioides sp.
TAGCATGATTCGCGACCCCGAGACCGGCCACCAGGTGCTGTTCATCGAGGTCCCCGAGCCGGTGCGCGGCAAGAACTGGCACTTCGACGTCCGCCCCCGCGAGCGCAGCCGCGACGACGAGGTCGCCTGGCTCCAGGAGTACGGCGCCACTGAGGTCGCCGACCACCGCGGCATCTACGGCCCAGGCAGCGGTTGGGTGACCCTCGCCGACCCCGAGGGCAACCAGTTCTGCGTGCTCCGGTCGCCGGCGG
>DOWL01000024.1:23290-23651 GCA_003519585.1 Nocardioides sp.
TGCGCTCGCGGCTCAACCAGCGGTCGTCCCGATCGGTGGTTGAGCCCGGAGGCGCGCCAGCGCCGATCGGTGTCGAGACCGCCGCGGGGATGGCACTTGCTTGACCACTGGTCGAGTCCGGTCTCACGTGCGTCTGTGGAAGGTGAATTTGTCGCCGGGGATGGGTTTGAGGGTGTAGGTGGGGTCGTGGGCTCGGGTGTGGTGGGGTGCGCAGATCATGATGGTGTTGTCGAGGTCGGTGCGGCGACCTTGTGACCATTCGATCTTGTGGTGCATGTGGGTGAGTCCGGGTGGGGCGTCGCAGCCGTCGACCTGACAGCCCCCGGCGGTCAGGAGCTTGGCGATGCGTTGGGCGCGGGAG
>DOWL01000059.1:0-169 GCA_003519585.1 Nocardioides sp.
GTACGTCGCCTGGCCGACCGAGCCCTGGAGCCCGGCCCCGGAGGACGTGTTGACGACCCGGGCGGCCCGCGGCCGGCCCTCCTTCGCCTCGGTCCGCCAGTAGGCGCCGGCGTGCCGCAACGGTGCGAAGTGGCCCTTGAGGTGCACCCGGATCACCGCGTCCCACTCC
>DOWL01000059.1:287-6699 GCA_003519585.1 Nocardioides sp.
ACCCGGATCACCGCGTCCCACTCCTCCTCGGAGGTGTTGACCAGCATCCGGTCGCGGACGAAGCCGGCGTTGTTGACCAGCACGTCGAGACCGCCGAAAGTGTCGATCGCCTGCTGGACCATCGCCGCTGCTTGCTCGAAGTCGGCGACGTCGGCACGGTTCGCCACCGCCCGGCCGCCCGCTGCCTCGATGGCCGCCACCACCTCGTCGGCCGGGCCGCCCTCGCTGGCGTTGTCATCCTTCTCGCCGGCCAGCGAGACCCCGTAGTCGTTGACCACGACGGCCGCACCGTGTGCGGCCAGTTCGAGCGCATGCGCCCGGCCGATGCCGCGTCCGGCTCCGGTGACGATCGCGACGCGACCCTCCAAAAGTCCAGTCATGGAACTCCCTCGTCGTGGGCTCGTGGTGATCAGTCGATGTGCAGGAAGACCGGGGGCTCGCCGCCGCCGTCACACGCGACCCGGGCGCCGGAGACGTACGACGCGAGGTCGCTGGCGAGGAAGACGGCGACGTTCCCGACCTCCTCCGGTCGGGCCATCCGGCCCAGCGGGATCGTGCGCTCGATCGAGGCGACCCGCTGGTCGCCGCCGTAGTGGTCGTCGGTCGCCTCGGTGCGGCACAGCCCGACGTCGACCGCGTTCACGCGGACCTGGGGTCCCCACTCCATCGCCAGCGACCGGGTGAGCGAGTCGAGCCCGGCCTTCGCGGCGGCGTACGCCGCGATGGTGGGTGCGGGGCGATGGGCGCTGATCGAGGAGATGTTGACGATCGAGCCGCCGGTGTCCTGCTGTTGCATCACGGCGTTGGCTGCCTGGGCGACCAGGAGCGGACCGAGCAGGTTGAGCCCGACGATCTTCTCGTGGAACCGCGGAGACGCGGTGGCCGCGTCCGCCGCGGGAGCGCCGCCGGCATTGTTGACGAGTGCGTCGAGCCGACCGTGCTCGTCGACGATGGCCGCGACCAGCTCCTGGACGGCCCCGGGGTCTCGTACGTCGCACACGCGGTGGTCGGCCAGACCCTGGACCGGCGTCCGCGAGCAGGTCACGACGTGCGCTCCGGCGGCTCGGAACGCCTCGGTGATGCCCAGTCCGATGCCGCGGACGCCGCCGGTGACCAGCACGACGCGGCCGGTCAGATCCAGGGCGAGCGCCATGGCTGCTACCCTACCAAGCAAATGCTTGGTTTGGTGGCTGCGAAGGGAAGAGGGACACGACGTGGGCATCACTTCGGAGCTGCGCCCGGACGGCATCCGGGTCGTCACGATGGACGCGCCCCCGGTCAACGCGTTGACCGTGCAGGGCTGGGTCGACCTGGCCGCCGCCCTGGCCGAGGCCTCCGCAGACCTCGGCACCCACGTGGTCGTGCTGCGGGCCGAGGGCCGGGGGTTCAACGCGGGCGTCGACATCAAGGAGATGCAGCGGACCAGCGGCTTCGACGCGCTGATCGGCGCCAACCGCGGCTGCTACGCAGCGTTCAAGGCGGTCTACGAGTGCGCCATTCCCGTCATCGCAGCGGTTCATGGCTTCTGCCTGGGAGGTGGGGTCGGCCTGGTCGGCAACGCGGACTGCATCGTGGCGAGCGAGGACGCCTATTTCGGCGTGCCCGAGGTCGACCGCGGTGCGCTCGGAGCGGCGACCCACCTGGCCCGGCTGGTGCCACCCCACCTGATGCGCACGCTCTACTTCACCGGCCGCACCATCACGGCCGAGCAGCTGCTGCCCCACGGCAGCGTCCTCGAGGTGGTCCCCCGAGATCGGCTCGACGAGGCGGCACTGCAGGTGGCCGGCGAGATCGCCGCCAAGGACACCCGGGTGATCCGGGCCGCGAAGGAGGCGCTCAACGGCATCGACCCGGTCGACGTCAACAAGAGCTACCGGTTCGAGCAGGGGTTCACCTTCGAGCTCAACCTCAGCGGCGTCTCCGACGAGCTCCGGGACGACTTCGTGGGGAGGGACGCGTGACGAAGGGCCCGCGCGACAAGCGGATGACCGTCGACGAGGTCGTCGACAGCCTGGAGGACGGGATCACCCTCGGCATCGGGGGCTGGGGGCCACGGCGCAAGCCGATGGCACTGGTCCGCGCGATCCTCCGCTCCGATCTCAAGGAGCTGACCCTGGTCAGCTGGGGCGGCGCCGACGTCGGCCTGCTCACCCGGGCCGGCAAGGTTCGCAAGCTCGTCTATGCCTTCGTCTCGCTCGACTCGGTCCCGCTCGAGCCGAACTTCGCGAGGGCCCGCCAGCAGGGCACGATCCCCGAGGTCGTCGAGCTCGACGAGGGCATGTTCCAGACCGGGCTGCGAGCCGCCGCCCAGCGGCTGCCGTTCCTCCCCATGCGCGCCGGGCTCGGCTCCGACGTCATGGTCAACAACTCGTGGCTCAAGACGGTCACGAGCCCCTACGCCGACGGCCAGGAGCTGGTCGCCGTCCCGGCCCTCGAGCTCGACGTGGCGCTGGTCCATCTCAACCGCGCCGACCGGCACGGCAACGCCACCTACCTCGGCCCCGACCCCTACTTCGACGACCTGTTCTGCATGGCTGCCGACCGCGCGTACGTCTCGTGCGAGCAGGTCATCGACACCGCCGGACTGACCGTCGATACGCCCGTCCAGCGGGTGCTGATCGACCGGATGATGGTCACCGGCGTGGTCGAGACACCCAACGGCGCGCACTTCACCACCTGTACCCCGGACTACGAGCGCGACGAGCGGTTCCAGCGTGCGTACGCCGCGGCCGCGGGTGGGAGCGACGAGGAGTGGGCGGCGTTCGAGCAGCGGTTCCTGTCACGGGACGAGGCGGCCTACCAAGCTGCCGTCCGGGCATTCGCGGAGGAGCAGCGGTGACGGCCACCAGAGCCGATGTCTGCGCTGTGGCGATCGCCGACGCGTTCGCCGACGACGGCGAGATCTTCGCCAGCCCCATGGGGCTGCTGCCGATGCTCGGCGTCCGACTCTGCCGGCTGACCCAGAACCCCGACCTGGTCATCTCCGACGGCGAGGCGATGTTCCTCGCGAGCCCGCCGCCGCTGTTCGCCCAGCATTCGCCAGAGCGCGATGTTGTCGAGGGCTGGATCCCGTTCCGGAAGGTCTTCGACGTCATCGCCTACGGCAAGCGGCACGTGATGATGGGGGCCACCCAGGTCGACCGACACGGCAACCAGAACATCTCCGCGATCGGCGACTTCGCCCGACCGACGCGACAGCTGCTCGGGTCGCGGGGAGCCCCCGGCAACACGGTCAACAACCGGACGTCCTACTGGGTCCCGAAGCACTCCCCGCGCACCTTCGTCGAACGGGTCGACGTCGTTTCAGGGGTCGGCCCCGCGCGGGCCAAGGCCGCCGGCCCAGCGGCGGCGGCGTACAACGACATCCATCGCATCGTCTCCAATCTGGGGGTATTCGACGTCCGGGGCGCCGATGACACGCTACGACTGCGCACCGTCCATCCCGGCGTGACTGTGGATGAGGTGCGCGAGGCCTCGGGCTGTGAGTTCCAGGTGGACGAAACGGCGGACGGAACGGTGGCCGAAACGCGCCTCCCGACGGCCGAAGAGCTGACTCTCATCAACGAAGTGCTCGACCCGAAGGGTCTGCGGTTCAAGGAGGTGCCGAACCCGTGACTCCCCAGCTGCTCACGACGCCGTTCACCGAGCTGGTCGGCGTTCGCCACCCGGTCGTGCAGACCGGCATGGGCTGGGTCTCCGGGCCGCGGCTGGTCAGTGGCACAGCCCGAGCCGGCGGGCTCGGCATCCTGGCCAGCGCCACCATGACCTTCGACGAGCTCGACCGGGCCATCCGCGAGGTCAAGAACCGCACCGACCAGCCGTTCGGCGTCAACCTGCGCGCCGATGCCGGCGACGCGGCCCAGCGGTGCGACCTGTTGATCGAGCACGGGGTGCGGGTGGCGTCGTTCGCGCTCGCCCCGAAGCCGGAGCTGATCGCCAAACTCAAGGACCACGGGATCGTCGTGATGCCGTCGATCGGCGCCGCCAAGCACGCGGTCAAGGTGGCCGGCTGGGGTGCCGACGCGGTGATGGTGCAGGGCGGCGAGGGTGGCGGCCACACCGGCGCTGTACCCACCACGCTGCTACTGCCCACCGTGCTCGACGCGCTGCGCGGCGCGGGGGCCGACATCCCGGTGGTGGCGGCCGGCGGCTTCTTCGACGGGCGCGGCCTGGCCGCCGCCCTCTCGTACGGCGCCGCGGCGGTCGGCATGGGCACTCGCTTCCTGCTCACCCAAGACTCTGCGGTCCCCGACGCCGTCAAGCAGCTCTACCTCGACACCGACCTCACCGGCACCGTGGTGACAAGCAAGGTCGACGGGATGCCGCACCGGATGCTGCGCACCCCGTTGGTCGAGTCGGTCGTCGAGGGCTCGTCGTTGCGCCGGCTCGGCCCGACGGTACGGCGGACGCTGGAGTTCAAGAAGGACAGCGGGCTTTCGTGGCGACAGCTGGCTGTCGACGGCCGCGCGCTGCGCAAGACACAGGGCCGCACCCTCGCCCAGACGGCGCTGGCCGCGAACACTCCGACGCTGCTGAAGGCGGGGCTGGTCGAGGGCGACACCAGCGCGGGCATCCTGGCCTCCGGCCAAGTGGTCGGCGTGATCGACGACCTGCCGACCTGCGAGGAACTCCTCGACCGGATCGTCACCGGCGCGGTCGAGGAACTCCGCCGCGCTGGGTCATACGTCGGCTAGCTCGAGCACACCGACGCGGCCGACGACGCCGAGGCGAGCGCGGCGGTGGCCGCGGCCCGCGCCTGCTTGGCCCGCTTCACCTTCTTCTTGGCCTTGGCGATCGCCCGCGGGTTGCCCTTCTTCTTCGCCTTCTTCACCGCGGCCTTGGCCTTGATCAGCTTGGCCGTGGCCGCGGCCACCTGCGCCCGACCAGAGGCGACGACGGCCTGCAGGCTCACGCAGTCGTACGCCGTGAAGGTCCGGGCCGCAGGCGACGCGTCGAGGTTGCCGGCGCGGTCGACGGCCGCGACCCGGAAGGTGTGCGGCCCCGATGTGACCCGCATCGTGGCGGGACTGGTGCAGGCCGCGAACGGCGCGGAGTCGAGCGAGCACCGGAACGTCGCCGGAGACTCAGGGGCGGTGAAGGTGAATGCCACGTCCAGGCTCTTGCTCCGGTCGGCCGGTCCGCTGGCGATGGTGGTCTCCGGCGCCACGGAGTCGTGGGTGTAGGTCACCGAGGTGGCCGAGCACGCGGAGTCGAACTGCCCTTGCTTGACCGATTTCGCACGGATCATCGAGGTCGCATTGTGAGAGACGGCGGCGGCGATCCCGGAGCCGGTGAACTGAGCGGCCGAGCCGCTCCCCAGTGCCGGCCCGCTGCAGGTCGCGTCGCCGTACAGCGTCACCGTCGAGCCACTCTCGGCGGTGCCGCTCACCAGAGGGTTCGGCGACGACGACGGACCGGCCGGTGCGACCGTCAGGACCGTCGGGGTTGCCGTGGTCGGCGTCGGGACGTGCGTGTACGAGACCGATGTGGTCGAGCAATCGGACTCGTGCTCATGGGCCTTGGCGGCCCGCGCGTAGAAAGTCGTGGTGGTGTTCTCGGGCACAGAGACAGGGATCCCGGAACTCCCGAACTGCGCTGCCGGGCCGCTCGCCAGCACCGGTCCCGAGCATGCGGCGTCGCCGTAGAGAGTCACCGTCGCGAAGAGCGGGGCCTCGCCCCGCACCTTCGGGGTGGTGGACGACCCCGTGGACGCGGGGAGCACGGAGTCCACGCTGGGCATGTCGGTCGTGGGCAGGGTGACGGCCGTGTCGATCGAGACGTCGTCGACGTACATGATCGCGACGTCGTCGGTCGGGTTGACGTACTCGAAGCTGAGCGTGTGGCTCTCGTCGTCGGCGTAGTCGCGGATGTCGTTGATCTGCTGGGTGTACTGGGTCTCGGAGTCGGCCTGCTCCGTGATGGTGCCGACGATGTGGCCGTCGATCTTGGCCGACACGGTCGCCTCGTACGGCGCAGTCCCGTAATAGAGGCGGGTCCAATAGCGCAGCGTCTCCGCCCCTTCCGGGATCGTGACGGTCTGCGTGATCTTCGTCGTGCTTCCCTCTTGCGCATCCGACCCGAACCAGAGCCAGTAGTCCCCCGCGTGTGACCGGTTCTGCAGGGCGGCGCAGAAGGAGTTGCAGAACAGCCCTCCGGGCGACTCGGTCGGGTCGACGACCGTCCACCCGGGGCTGCTGTGGCCGGCAGACTCGGTGGACTCGAATCCCCCGTTCACGATCAGCTCGTCGGCGTGGGCAGGCGCGGTCACGGCACCGCTGACGGCCAGTCCCGTGGCGACGAGTGCCGCCGTCGCCGAAGTCGCGATCCAGCGTCGGGCGTAGCGCAGCTGCATGCGGTCGAGCCTCGGCCCACCCCGCCCCCGGTAGTGGTCGCGGAGCGCACAGTTGCTGTC
>DOWL01000059.1:6784-14747 GCA_003519585.1 Nocardioides sp.
ACGCGGAGCGCACAGTTGCTGTCGGCCCACGCACGGCCGGACCACCCCCGGAAAGAGCCGATCAGCCGAAGAACGCCCGCAGGTCGCCGGCCACCAGCTCGGGCACCTCGAGCGCCGCGAAGTGACCTCCGCGCTCGAACTCCGACCAGTGCACGATGGCGGCGTTGTCGCGCTCGGCCAGCGGCCGGATGGTCTGGAAGTCGTCCTTGAACACCGCGACCCCGATCCGCCCCTGGCTGACCACGGTCTCCCGGCCCTGGCCGTCGTTGGCCCGCTGCTCGGCGTAGTGGTAGCGCACGGCTCCGGATGAGGTGTTGGTGAGCCAGTAGAGCGAGACCTGGGTGAGCACCTGCTCGGGCGAGACCAGGCTGGTGCCGTTGCCGAAGTTCTCGAACAACTCGTTGTACGCCAGCTGTCCGACGGGCGAGTCGGAGAGCGCGGCCGCGATGGTCTGCGGCCGGGTGCCGTTCATCGAGTTGTAGCCACCGACGGACTGGAACCAGCCCAGGCACTCCAGCGCGGCGTACTCCCTCGGGCCGAACCGCTCGAACTCGCTCGGGTCGCCCGACGGGAACGAGAACAGCTGGAGCACGTGCGCGCCCAGGAAGCCCTCGGGGTTCAGCACCGCCAGCTCGCGGCCGACCATCGCGCCGCCGTCGCTCCCGTGCGCGCCGTACGACGCGTAGCCGAGCCGGCGCATCAGCACGTCGTACGCGCGGGCGACGCGGTCCATGGTCCAGCCCTCGTCGACGACCGGGGTGCTGAAGCCGAAGCCCGGCATCGAGGGGATGACCAGGTGGAAGTCGTCGGTGAGGAGCGGCACCAGGTCGAGGAACTCGGCGAACGAGCCGGGGTAGGTGTGCAGGAGCAGCAGCGGCGTCGCGTCGGCGTTGTGTGACCGGACGTGGACGAAGTGGATGATCTGGCCGTCGATCTCGGTGGTGAAGTTGGGGACCGCGTTCATCCGCGCCTCCTGGGACCGCCAGTCGAAGGCCTGCCAGCGCTCGACCATGTCCCGCAGGTACGACGTGGGGGTGCCGTACGCCCACGAGTCGCCCGGTGCCGGCTGCGGGAGGCGGGTGCGGGCGAGGCGGTCGCGCAGGTCTTCGAGCGCGGACTCGGGGATCGCGATCGTGAAGGGCTGGATCTCGGACTGGGTCTTCTCGGTGGTCATGACGCTTACGCTAGGAGTCATTCAGGAACGTTTCGTTCCTACACTTTCGAGGAGTTTGATGGCTGACACCGCGGCTCGGATGCTGGCCCTGCTCGGACTGCTCGAGTCCCGTGCGGACTGGTCCGGAGCCGAGCTCGCGGCCCGTCTCGACGTCACCGACCGGACCATCCGCAACGACGTCGAGCGGCTGCGTGGGCTCGGCTACCCGGTCGACGCCGTACGCGGGCCGGGTGGTCGCTACCGGCTCGGCGTCGGCACCAAGCTGCCGCCGCTGCTCCTGGAGGAGGACGAGGCGGTGGCCGTCGCGGTCGGCCTCCGGGCGGGTACGGCGGTCCAGGGCATCGAGGAGACGAGCGCCCGGGCGCTGGCCAAGCTCGAGCACGTGCTCCCCCACCGGCTGCAGCGCCGGGTCAACGCCCTGCGCGACGCGGTCAGCGCCGGTCCGGAGAACACCGGCTCGAACGTCGCGGATCCGCTCGTCGATGCGTCCCTGCTCTCCGAGGTCGCCGGCGCGGTCCGCGACCACGTCGAGCTGCGCTTCTCTTATCGCGACTCCCCCGACGTGCTGCAGGTCGAGCCCTACCGCCTGGTCAGCTGGCAGCGGCGGTGGTTCGTGGTGGCCCGCGACGCGCGGACCGACAGCTGGGCGCCGTACCGGCTCGACTGGGTCGCGCTACGCACCCCCGGCGGGCGCCGCTTCACGCCACACCCGCTCCCAGGCGAGGACTACACCGCCTTCGTGCTCCGCGAGGTCGCGTTCTCCGGCTGGAGCGTGCACGCCCGAATCGACATCGACGCGCCGGCCGAGGAGGTGCTGGCCCGGATCAACCCGACCGTCGGCGTGGTCGAGAGCGTCGACAGCCAACACTGTGTGCTCGTCACCGGCGGAGACAGCGTCGAGATCATCGCGGTCTACATCGGGATGCTCGGCGTCGACTTCCACGTCTCCGAGCCACCGGCGCTGGTCGACGCGGTCCGGCTGCTGGGCGAGAGATACCGACGCGCGCTCGACTCCGCTACTAGAGCACCTTCTGCAGCTCCAGCTCACGGCCGAGGATCCGATAGCCGATCGCCTCGTTGACGCCGATCATGAAGTCGTTGGACTCGGCGTTCCAGGTGCTGATCTCGGTGAGCTGCGGCTGCACGTCACGCAGCCAGAGGTTCATGTCGGTCTTGAGCAGCATCCCGAGCCGGTGGCCACGGTGGGTGCCTACAACGGAGGTGTCGTGCTGCGCGCCGAGGTGGGGACGCTCGCCATCCACGACGACCACGCTGTGGCCGGCCAACTCGCCGCTCTCGCGGTGTCGTGCGAAGACGCGGAACAGCCGATCTCCTCGGGCGAGTTGGGCCTCCTCGTAGCCGCGCACCCGCTCCGGCGTGAACACCTCGTCCTCGATGTCGAGGTCGTCGGTCGGGGCGTCGTTGATGGCCGCGGTCATCGCCGTCATCGCGTCCAGCTCGTCATCCGGCGTCCGCCCCTCGCGGCGGATCAGCTCGTACGCCGAAGCCGCGGCGGTCGACTCAGCATGCAGCCGCTCGATCTCCGGCCAATCGAGATCGGCCAGCACCTGGCGGCGCTGGACAGCGACGCTTCCCTCGGTGAGCCCGTGCCGGGCGGCGAAGCCGCGCAGCGCCGCGCTGTCCCAGCCGTCGGTGCCGATCGACGTCCGCCCCTGCGCCTTCGTCTCGGCGACCAGGTGCTCGAGCATCGTGGTGCCGTAACCGCGTCGGCGTTGGTCGGGGTGCACCGTGAGCCCCAGCCACGCGATGTGCAGGTTGTCATACTCGCTGGTCGCGACCGTCCCGGTCGCCACCGGAACGCCATCGATGAGCCCCACGAACGGCGTCTCGACCTCGCCGTCCCAGCCGTAGCGGAACCGACCCTCGAACCCCTTCACGGTCGCCGGGTGCGACCACGGCGAATCGGTGGCGCGGGCGGCGTTGGTGACCTCGACGTACTGCGACAGCCGGTCCGCGTCGTCGGGCCCGAAGCGGACGATCTCCATGCTGGCCATGAGGACAATGTCGCCCGACCGGAGACCCCGCGCCACTCAATAACGCGACGCGGGGCCCCCGGTGAGGTTGATCAGTTCAGCTGAGCGTCAACGCAGCGTCGTCGATGACGAACGACGTCTGCAGCGAGCTGTCCTCGGTGCCGGTGAAGCTGATCGTCACCGTCTGCCCTGCGAGCGAGGAGACGTTGAACGTCCGGAGGGTGTACCCCGAGGCCTTGTTGAGGTTGGAGTACGTCGCCAGCGTGGTCGAGCCCGCCTTCACGGTGAGCTTGTCGTACTGCGTCGAGGTGGTGGTCTCGGCGGAGTCGACGTGCAGGTAGAAGGAGAGCGTGGCCGAGCAGCCGGCCGGGATGGTCACCGACTGGCTCAGCGTGTCGGTGTGCGTGGTGCCGTATCCGTTGAGCCACGCCTTCCAGGAGCCGGCGTGCGCGGCCTGGCTGGCCGAGCTGTCGACCACACCGGAGGACGCCGACCACGGCGCCGCCGTACCGGTCTCGAAGCCGGGGTTGCCCAACTGCTGACCGGAGCAGCCACCGCCACCGGTGCCACCGATGGTGAAGGTGAACGTCGCCGACCCCGCGCCACCGCTGGCGGCGGTCGCGGTCACGGTGGCGTTGTAGGTGCCGGCCGTGGTGGGCGTGCCGGAGACGGTGCCGGACGACGAGACCGAGACGCCCGGCGGGAGGCCGGTGCCGGTCCAGGTATACGGCGCGGTGCCGCCCGACGCGGACAGCGCGAACGACGAGATCGCCGTCCCGACCGTGCCCGACTTGGCGCCCGGGTTGGTGACCGTGACACCACCGGTCGCGGAGCAGGTCGGATCGGCCGCCTGCGCCGGCACCGAGACCGAGTCCCAGGCCGCCTTGACGGTGTTGAACTCCGTGCAGCTACCGGGGAACAGGTTCTTGGCCGCGGTGAGCGTCCAGGTGCGGTACTTGAGGTACGACGACGAGGTCGTCTTGAGCAGCATCGCGTTGTACATGATCTGCTGCGCCTTCTGCACCCCGATGCCGGTCACCGACGAGCCGTTGCAGGTCGGGCTGGTCGGCTGGCCGTTGGTGGGGTTGGAACCCATGGCCAACAGGTAGTACCAGTGGTTGCCCGGACCGGCCGCCGCGTGCACCTCGGCATTCGGGATCGAGGACGAGTAGCAGTTGGCGTCGCCGACCGCCGAAGGGTTGTACATCACCCGGATCGGGCCCTGGCCGACCAGGTTGACCTCCTCGCCCACGGTGAAGTCGGGGACGTCCGCAGGGTTGTTGGCGAACCACTCGGTGGCCGCGCCGAAGGTGTCGCCCACGAACTCCTGGGTGCCGCCGCCGGAGATGCCGCCAGGGGTCTTGTCGTCGACGCCGTGCCCGAACTCGTGCGCGACGACGTCGATCGAGCCGATCCACTTGCCACCGGTCTGGGTGTGGCCGATCTGCACCTGGGTGCCGTCGTAGTAGGCGTTGACGTCGTTGAGCCCGACCCGGATCGGCACCCAGCCGCCCGAGCCGTTCATGCCGTTGCGGCCGAGCCAGGTGGAGAGCATCTGGCGCATCTTCTCGGCGGAGTAGAACGCGTCGACACAGCCGGTCTCGCGGTCTGTCGCGGAACCGTTGCCCCACACGTCGTCGGTGCCCGTGAACGTCGCGTTGCCCGTGGAGTTCTGGCACTTGAGCGTCGCCGCGTTGCTGTTGGTCATCGAGAACGACGAGCCGGAGCCGGTCGTCGGGATGGTGACGCTGCCCTCCCAGTTGCCGTTTCCGGTGCCTTCGAGGACGTGCTCCTTGGTGGTCAGGACCCGGCCGGTGCGCGCGTCGACGTAGACCGTGAGCCGCGAGGCCTCACCGTGCTTGCGACCGGTCACCCAGGTCTCCCAGGCGAGCTTGGAACTCCTCTGCTGCAGTACGACGAGCCGGCTGCGGCCCAGGGCCGCGTGCCGGAGCTGGCGCTTGCTCTTCGCGCGGGCGGCGGCCTTGGAGAACGAGGCCTGGGTGGAGTGGAGCCGGACCTGACGGGTCTGCGCCACACTGGTCGCCACGACCCTGCCTCGGTTGTCGGTCGAGACCACGAAGTCGCCGCCGACCACGGGCAGCCCGCGGTAGCTGCGCTCGTACGGCACGTAGTTGAGCCCCATCGAGCTCAACACCTTGCCCGCCTTGAACGAGTCGTGCCGGCTGGCCTTGATGACGGCCGGCTTGGCCGCTACCAGTTGCGCCGCCGACCGGGCGGCGGCCACGCGCCCGCTGGGACTGGTGTGGGCTGGGGCAGTGCGGTCGCTGCCGTGGTTCGGTGCGGCGGCGTGGGCCCCTGTGGGGACCGTGGCCACCAACGCCACAGCGAGGGCACACGACGCGCCCCCGACGAGAATTCTTCTCACCCGAGATTCTCCTTGTGAATGGCTCGCTCGAGCCGATCGATGGAAGTCGCCTGTGTTCAGGCATGGCTCTGCTCGGGTGATGGACCGCCCGAGAAGATCCAAGGGGTGACATTCCTCCCGCCGGAGGATCACCGTCAATGGCAACGAATTGCGAAAAGGTGCACTGCGAACTTCTGCAAAAGCGCAGCCAACCTTTCGGCGGGGTCGCCGCGTGGAGTGACCAGGAGGACCATCGGCAGAGCGGTCCGGTCCGCAGGGAGGCGAGATGCGCCGCGCGAGTGACGTCAACGCATTCAGCGAGTTCGTCGAGGCCTGCGCACCTTCCCTGTTCCGCACGGCGTACCTCATGGTCGGCGACCATCAGCTGGCCCAAGACCTCGTGCAGGAGGCGCTGGTCAAGACACTGATCGCATGGCCTCGGCTTCACGACCGCGCGAACCTGGCCGCCTACACGCGGCGGATCATTGTGACCACCTCGATCTCGTGGCGTCGACGTCGCTCCTTCCACGAGCGGCCGAGCGATCGGCTGCCAGAGCGGATCAGTGACGACCCGGGCGAAACGGTGGCCACTCACGATGTTGTCGTGGCCGCCCTGCTGACAGTGCCTCCACGGCAGCGTGCCGCGATCGTGCTGCGCTACTACCAAGACCTGAGCGAGGCCCAGACCGCGGAGGTCATGGGCTGCTCCGTCGGCACGGTCAAGAGCCAGGTCGCGGCCGGGCTCACGAAGCTCCGCGCAGCACTGGGCCCGGTGTTCGACGAGACCGTCCCCACCGAACGGGAGGTGACGTCGTGACTCACACCCTCGGCGACCTGCTGCGCAGCAGCGCGAACTCCGTGCCCGAGGTCCGAGTGGACGTCGCCGCGCTGGTCGCGGACGCCGACCGCAGGCAGCGCCGACGCCGGCTGGCCGTGGTGGCCGGCGACGACGAACGGGCGCAGCGCCGCACCGCTGCCTTCGGTGCCGCCGCTCGCGAGCTGGGCCTGGCCGAGGTGCGCGCCGTGGCCGTACCCGCCCCCACCACGCTGCGCAGCGGGCGCGAGGCGCTGCGTGCGCTGCTGGCCGGCGAAGGCGGCGGGCCCGACGCCGTCTTCTGCAGCTCCGACCTGCTGGCGATGGGCGCCCTCACCGAGGCGCGGGTCCGGGGCGTGCGGGTTCCGGAGGACCTCGCGGTGGTCGGATTCGGGGACCTCGAATTCAGCGGGGATACCTCGCCCTCCCTCACCACCGTCCGGATCCACGGCGCCGAGATCGGCCGCCACGCCGCCCGCTTCATCGTCGAGCGGGCCGAGGGTCGCGATCCGGGGCCCCGGATCATCGACCTGGGCTTTTCCGTCATCGCCCGCGAAAGCGCCTGAACCTTGCAAAGGGAATTCTTAAAAAGGGACGCTTCCCTCCGGGAGGGAAGCGTCCCTTTTTAAGAATTCCCTTTGGAAGGTTTGCGCTAGGCAGTGGGATTGGATAGCGCTACCATTTCGAGCGCACATCCCACTCCCGGAGGAGCCATGAAAACCACGATCCACCGCCTCGCCCTCGCCGCCGCCGGCCTCGTCCTCGCGGGCGCGGCCCAGGCCTGGCCCACGAAGACCGTCACGCTGCTGGTGCCCTTTCCGCCCGGCGGCTCGACGGACCTGATCGCCCGTTCCCTCGCGCCGAAGCTGCAGGAAAAGCTCGGCGGCACCTTCGTCGTGAACAACGTGGGCGGCGCCGGCGGCACCATCGGCGCCACGGCCGCGAAGAACGCCGCGCCCGACGGCCACACGATCTTCGTGTCGTCCCTGGGCCCGTTCGTGATCGGCCCGCACCTCATGAAGGGCCTGGGCTACGACCCCCTCAAGGACTTCGACTACATCACGGTCGCCGTGCAGGCGCCCAACATCCTCGTGGTGCCCGCGAGCTCGCCCCACAAGAGCCTCGGCGACGTGATCGCGTTCCACAAGGCCAACCCCGGCAAGATGACCTTCGCCTCCGCCGGCAACGGCACCAGCGACCACCTCACCGCCGAGCTCATGTGGCAGAGCACCGGCACCTCGGGCGTGCACGTCCCCTACAAGGGCGGCGGCCCCGCCATGCAGGACCTGCTGGGCGGCCAGGTGGACGCGTCCTTCGTGAACATCAACACGGGCATCCCCCAGATCCGCGCCGGGAAGCTCCGCGCCCTCGCGATCACCAGCACCAAGCGCTCGCCCCTGCTGCCCGACGTCGCCACCACCGAGGAACAGGGCGTGAAGGGCCTCACGGTCTATTCGTGGCAGGCCTTCGCCGCGCCCAAGGGCATCCCCGCCGACATCAAGATGAAGATCCACTCGGCCATCGTCGCGGGACTCCAGGATGCGGCCGTGAAGCCCCGCCTGCTGGACCTGGGCTTCGAGTTGGTCGGCAACTCGCCCGAGCAGTTCACCGCCTTC
>DOWL01000059.1:14893-15354 GCA_003519585.1 Nocardioides sp.
TCGCGCGCTGGAAGAAGGTGATCGAGGTGGGCAAGATCACCGCCAACTGACGGCGCTTCCCGCGGGCGTCCGCGCGAGCGGCGCCCGCCCCTTCGCAGGAACCCCGCCATGACCCGTGCCCCGGGCGATCGCATCGCCCGCATCCGCCTGTCCTCGTCCTTCCTGCCCCTCGCCACGCCCATCAGCGACGCGAAGGTACTCACGGGCCGCCAGAAGCCCATGACGGAAGTGGCGATGCTCTTCGCCGAGATCTCGACCGAGTCGGGGCTCGAGGGCCTCGGCCTGTCCTACGCCAAGCGCGCCGGCGGCCCCGCCCAGTTCGCCCACGCGCGCGAGATCGCCCCGGCCCTCCTTGGCGAGGATCCCAGCGACATCCAGAAGCTCTGGACCAAGCTCGCGTGGGCCGGCGCCTCCGCGGGCCGCAGCGGCATCGTGGTGCAGGCCATCGGCGCCTTCGACGT
>DOWL01000090.1:0-28144 GCA_003519585.1 Nocardioides sp.
CTCTACCAGTCCAAGACTGGTGAGTTGGTGGCCATGGAGAAGGGGGGCCGGTACTTCAACGGCAAACTCGCTGAGTTCCTCCGACTCAGGGACCGACGATGTCGCACCAAGTGGTGCGACGCACCGATCCGCCACCTCGACCACATCGAAGACCACGCCGACGGCGGACCGACCACCGCGACCAACGGCCAAGGGACCTGCGAGCAGTGCAACTACAACAAGCAAGCCCTCGGCTGGACCGCCCGACCACGCCCCGGACCGGTCCACACCGTCGAGACCACTACACCCACCGGACACCGGTACGTGTCGCAGGCCCCAACAGACTAAGAACTGCGGCGATCCGTCAGGAGCTCCACGGCTTTGCTCCTCGAGGAGACCCCGAGCTTGAGGTAGATCGGGTTCACCTGCGGTTTCACCGTGTGCTGCGACACGTAGAGGTGCTCGGCGATCTCGCGGAACGACAGGTGGGTGGGCAGCAGCGGCAGGAGCCGTAGCTCGACGGTCGTCAGCGACGAGGTGCCCACCAGAGTGGCCAAGGCGGTCTCCCCGCCGTACGGCGCCGGCGGCGGCCGCGGCGAAGACCGAGCCGTCGAGCGCGAGGATGTCGGCCCAGAGCGTGGCGGGGTCGTTGTCCGCGCGCTCGCACGACACCCGGGCGACCACCCCTCGGACCGAGCCGCTGGGCCCACTGCGTCAGCAGGGTCCTGCCCCCTTCTCGGGCCCCCCACTCCGTGGAGACTAGTCCGCGGCACCCCTCCCGACCCTCGCCCGGTGCGGGTGATCCGCACTCCCGCGCACCGCGGGACACTGCGCCCCGTGGGCTCGAGTCCGGCAGACGAGCGCGCCGTACGGCGCAGGGACATCGCGGAGTCTCGCTGGCCCATGGTCGGGGCCCTACTGGCCGCGCTGGTGCTCACCGCGCTCATCCCCCACCCGACCAGCCCGTTCATGCACTACTTCATCCCGGGCGTCGAGGTCGCGCTGTTGGTCGTCCTCATCGCGGCCGATCCGGGCAAGATCGACCGCCGAGGCACCTGGCCGCGGTTGGTCTCGCTCTCCCTCGTGACGGTCCTGATCCTGGGGGCCCTCTGGGCGACCGGCGGGCTGATCCACCAGCTCGTCGAGGGAACCGGCCCGGTGGCCAACGACGCGGAGACCCTGCTCTTGACCGGCGCCATCGTCTGGGCGTCCAACAACATCGCCTTCAGCCTGCTCTACTGGGATCTGGACAGCGGCGGCTCCGCGGCTCGGCTGCAGTACCCACCGCACTATCCGGACTTCGCATTTCCGCAGCAGCTGAACCCCGAGCTCGCCCCGCCGGGATGGCGCCCGCTGTTCGCCGACTACCTCTACCTCGGCTTCACCAACGCCATGGCGTTCAGCCCGACCGACGTGATGCCGTTCGCCCTGTGGGCGAAGGCCGCGATGACCGTGCAGTCGCTGATCTCGCTGGTGATCGTCGGCCTCGTGGTGGCCCGCGCGGTCAACGCGTTCACCTGAGAGGGATCACCGCGTAGGTGTCTGTATGGCTGGTGAGCACCTTCTGCCGCCAGCCGGCCACGTCGCCTACCAGCAGCGCAACCAGCCCTACCGGAGGGCATGTCAGTCGAAGACGTGCCCGTGCTCGTAGCGCTCGTCCGCGCCGGCCGCCGCGGTCAGCGCGGCGACGTTGTCGCGAGTGAAGAAGCCCTGGTAGCCGTGGCAGCGCTCGATGTACTCCGTGATCAGCATCGAGTACGGCGAGCTCTTCGAGAAGATCTGCTTCAGGTTCGGGTCGTCCTTGCACTCGCCGACCACGTGGGCGAGGAACGGCGTACCCATCTCGCCGAGCTGGCGGACCACGTAGTCGACGTTCTTCTCGTCGGCCACATGGCCATCGATCACCGCCATGGCCAGGTGGTGCATCCGACGACCGAAGTTGCGGACGAAGTCCTCGGTGGGCATTGGGAGGTTCTCGAAGGAGTTGACGATCGACGGCGTGTTGTTGGCCGTGAAGACCCGGGCCGGCGACTTCTTCTCGTCGTCGATGTCGGGGTGCCGCGTGACGTTGGTGGAGGAGTTCATCTCGTGGATGTTGTAGGCGCCCCAGAAGTAGTAGGGGACCATCGTGAGGTACTCCAGGAGAGCGTTCTCCCGGTCCCCGGCGAGGATCCGCGTCGCCGCGTGGTCGACCCCGAGCACCAGGTCCTTGATGCCGTGCTGCTCCTGGAGCTCGTCGGCCTTGTCGAGGCGAGCGCGCTCCTCGGCGGTCGGGCTGAACGGCTCACCCAGCCCCAACGCGTCGAGGTCGTCGATGTCGACGTCGACGTACCCGACCCGGTTGTAGGTGTAGTCGGAGAGGAAGGTGAAGGTCAGGTGCTCGAGGGCATAGAAGCTGTTGACCGTGTCTCCGGGATAGACGAACCGCACCTGGTGCGGCTCCAGCGCCTCGCGCACCGCGGCGTTCGACTCGGCCTTGTAGATCTCGCCGATGTAACGGGAGTTCGGCTTGCTCCGAGCCAGCGGGTAGAGCATGTTCCACCGGGTCACCGCGTCCTCGTAGTTCGCGCTCAGCGGCTCGAGCACCAGCATCCGCGGGAACTCCGGCTGGGCCTGCAGCACGTAGACCTTGTGGGTGTCGGTGAGCCGGCCGGCCTGGAGCCGGTAGGGGCCCATCGCGGCGAGTTCGGCCAGGTAGTTGATCCCGTCGCCATGCTCCACCTGGACCACGAGCGCGGCCGTGTTGCCGACGATCTGGTCGAGCCCGGCCTTCTCACGGCGCTCGTAGACCTTGGGGAGGTACTCCTCGAAGAAGTCTGAGTTCTTCTTGTCACCCAGGGGGGTGTACGACGCGAGGTCCATTGCTCCGCTATCCCTTTCTGACCGAGGTCGCGGGCCGCGCCGTGGCGGCGCCACGGCGGTCCGACCTCGGGCAGCGTAGGCACTCCCGGCGCGGCTCAACGTCATCCGTGACGGATGACGTTGCGGCTCCGAGCGCGGGCTAGTTTCGACGAGTCCGCGACCGGAGGGATCGAGCTTCATGGCGTCCAAGCACTTCACGATCGACCGCACGGTCGAGGGTTCGCAGTCCATCCAGATCCATGCGCGCGGTCTCGACGTGCTCGACAACCCCCAGATCAACCGGGGTACGGCGTTCACGATGGCGGAGCGCGACCACCTGGGGCTGCACGGCCTGCTGCCGTCGGGCCAGGAGACCATCGACGCGCAGGTCCTGCGCAGCTACGAGCAGTTCAGCCACTGTGCGACCGACGTCGACCGGTGGGTCTTCCTCTCGCAGCTGCACGACAGCAACGAGGTGCTCTTCTACCGCCTCGTGGGCGACCACGTGGAGGAGATGCTGCCGATCGTCTACACCCCCACGGTGGGTACGGCGATCGAGCAGTTCAGCCACCTGTTCCGGCGCCCGCGCGGGGTCTTCCTCAACATCGACGACGTCGACGGGATCGACAAGGCCCTGGAGTCCACGGGGCTCGGGCCGGACGACGTCGACCTCGTGGTGGCCTCCGATGCCGAGGCCATCCTCGGCATCGGCGACTGGGGCGTGGGCGGCGTCGACATCTCGATCGGCAAGCTGGCGGTCTACACCGTCGCGGCCGGCATCGACCCTGCTCGGGTGCTCCCGGTCGGACTCGACGTCGGCACCAACCGGGAGTCGCTGCTCAACGACTCGCGCTACCTCGGCCTGCGTCGTTCGCGCGTGCGCGGTGAGCGATACGACCAGTTCATCGACACCTTCGTGGCCAGTGCCAGCAAGCGGTTCCCGCAGGCGATCCTGCACTGGGAGGACTTCTCGGGTCCCTCGGCCCGCGGCATCCTGGCTCGGTACGGCGACACGCTGTGCACCTTCGACGACGACATCCAGGGCACCGCGGCCGTGGGCCTGGCCTGCGTCCTCTCCGGCGTCCGGGTCTCCGGCGGCCGCCTGATCGACCAGCAGATCGTGATCTTCGGCGCCGGCTCCGCGGGCGTCGGCATCGCCGACCTCATCGCGCTGGCGATGACCGAGGACGGGCTCACCCCGCAGGAGGCGGCCGACCGCATCTACCTGCTCGACCGGCCCGGTCTGCTCACCAGCGACATGACCGACCTCTACGACTACCAGGTCCCCTACGCCAAGGACCCCGCAGCGGTCGCGGACTGGCGCGCGGCGGACGGCACCCTCGGGCTCGCCGAGGTGGTGGCGGGGCTGCACCCGACGATGCTGGTCGGCACCTCCGGCGTCACCGGCGCCTTCTCCGAATCGATCATCAAGGCGATGCACGAGCACTGCGCCCGGCCGATCATCCTGCCGATGTCGAACCCGACGGTCCTCGCCGAGCAGACCCCGGCCAACATCCTGGAGTGGACCGACGGGGCCGCGCTGGTCGCGACCGGCAGCCCGTTCGGTCCGGTCGAGCGCGACGGTACGACGTACCGCATCGGCCAGGCGAACAACGCCCTGATGTTCCCGGGCCTCGGCCTCGGCGTGATCGTCTGCCGAGCCGCGACCATGCCGCCGTCGCTGTTCATCGCGGCGGCGCGCGCCCTGGCCCGGCTGGCCGACCCCAGCGATCCCGCGAAGGGGCTGCTGCCGGACATCTCCCGGCTGCGCGAGGTCTCGGCGACGGTGGCCGTCGATGTCGTCAACACCGCCATGAAACAAGGGATTGCGGGCGTCGAGGTGAACGACGTCATCGAGGCCGTCCACGAGGCCATGTGGAACCCGACCTACCTCCCGATCAGGCGCTGACCGAGTCTCAGCCCGACAAGCACAGGAGCAGCGCCATGGCGCAGACAGTCGCAGAGATCCTGGTCGACCAGATGGTCGAGGCGGGGATCAGGAAGGTCTACGGGATCGTCGGAGACTCGGCGAACCCGATCGTCGACGCACTCCGCCGGCACACGGCCGAGATCGAGTTCGTGCACGTGCGCAACGAGGAGGCGGGGGCATTCGCGGCCGGTGCGGACGCGCAGATCTCCGGCCGACCGACCGCGGTGCTCGGCTCGTCCGGGCCGGGCAGCCTGCACCTGGTCAACGGTCTCTACGACTGCCAGCGCAACGGCGCACCGGTCTTCGCGATCGCCACCCACATCCCGAGCACCGAGATCGGCAGCGGCTACTTCCAGGAGACGAACCCGGAGCAGATCTTCTCCGGCTGCACCAACTACGTCGCCCTGCTCTCCAACCCCGGCCAGATGCCGCGCATCTCCGAGCTGGCCCTGCAGGCCGCCATCCTCGAGCGCGGGGTCGGCATGGTGATCGTGCCCGGTGACGTCGCCGCCCAGACCGTCGACAACCCGATGTTGGCTCACCCGATCCTCACCGACCGGCCGGTGATCCGACCGACCGAAGCGGCCCTGGACCGGGCCGTCGAGCTGATCTCGAAGGCGAAGAAGATCGCGATCCACGGCGGCGAAGGGACCCGACAGGCGCGCGACGAGGTGCTGGCGCTGTCGCGGACGCTCCAGGCGCCGGTCTCCTACGCTTACCGCGGCAAGGATGTCCTGGAGGCGGAGAATCCGAACGGCGTCGGCATGACCGGCCTGCTCGGTTGGGGTGGAGCCAGCCAGGCGCTCGCCGACTGCGACCTGTTGCTGATGCTCGGCACCGACTTCCCGTACCACGCGTTCCTGCCCGCCGGGAAGACGATCATCCAGGTCGACGACAAGCCCCTGCACCTCGGTCGCCGGGCCGCGGTCGACCTCGGTCTGGTCGGCGATGTCGGCGAGACCCTGCGGGCGCTGATCCCCAAGCTCGAGGCACGCTCCGACGACCACTTCCTGCGCAAGACGGTCAAGCACCACCACTCGATGGTCGAGGGGATCCAGACCTACGCGAATCACGAGGGCCACGGCCAGGGGCTGCGCCCGGAGATGGTGGCCACCGCACTGAGCGACCTGGCCGCCGATGACGCCGTCTTCACCGTCGACACCGGCATGTGCAACGTGTGGGGTGCGCGCTACCTGACCATGAAGCCCGGGCGGCGCATCCTGGCGTCGTTCAGCCACGGCTCCATGGCCAACGCGCTACCCCAGGCGCTCGGCGCGAAGTCCGGATCGCCGGATCGGCAGGTCGTCGCGCTGTGCGGCGACGGCGGGCTCTCGATGCTGATGGGCGAACTGCTCACGGCCGCCGGCCTCGGGATCGACGTGAAGCTCATGGTCTTCAACAACTCCACGCTGGGCATGGTGCGCGCCGAGATGATGGTCGTGGGCTACCAGCCATGGGGCACCGACGTGCAGAACCCCGACTTCGGCGCGGTGGCGCAGGCGATCGGTCTGCACGGGGAGCGCGTCGAGCGGGCCGCCGACATCCGCCCGGCCATCGAGCGTGCGTTCGCCCACCCCGGCCCCGCGCTGATCGACTTCGTCACCGACCCACGTGCGCTCGCCGTACCCCCGCACACCACGGTCGAGGAGGTCCGCGGCTTCGCGCTGACGACCGGAAAACTCATCTTCGGCGGCGACTTCGCCGAGGTGTGGGGCCAGGCCAAGTCCAACATCCGCGACGTGGGCCAGGCGCTCTGACCCTCCGGAGCTCGTAGAAGGAAGCCTCAACCATGATCGAAAGCATCCGGACCAAGGCCCTGTGGGCCGTGATCGTGCTCGCGCTCGTCGTGATCGCTCTGGGCGTGTGGGTGAGCCCGTGGTGGTTGCTGCTGGAGGTGCTGTTCGTCCCGCTGGTCCTGCTCGGCATCTACGACTACTTCCAGCACCGGCACAGCATCCTGCGCAACTACCCGCTCGCCGGACGGCTCCGGTTCCTGCTGGAGGGCATGGGCCCCGAGCTCCACCAGTACCTCGTGGAGAAGAACACCGACGGTCGGCCCTTCGACCGCGACACCCGGTCGGTGATCTACGAGCGCTCCAAGAATGTGAGCGACAAGAAGCCGTTCGGCACCGAGCACGACGTGTACGACGCCGGCTACACCTGGATGAACCACTCCATCGCCCCGCGGCCGATGGTCCAGGACCCCGAGGCGGACCTGCGAGTGCTCGTCGGTGGCGAGCAGTGCTCGCAGCCCTACTCCGCCTCGGTGCTCAACATCTCGGCGATGAGCTTCGGCGCGCTCGGACAGGCCGCCGTACGCGCGATGAACGCCGGGGCCAAGGCGGGCGGCTTCGCCCACGACACCGGTGAAGGCGGGCTGTCGAAGTACCACAAGGACGGCGGCGGCGACCTGATCTGGCAGATCGGCACCGGCTACTTCGGCTGCCGCGACGCCGATGGCAACTTCGACCCGCAGGCCTTCCGCGCCAACGCCACCCTGCCTCAGGTCAAGATGATCGAGATCAAGGTCTCCCAGGGCGCCAAGCCCGGGCACGGCGGCATCCTCCCCGCCGCGAAGGTGACCGCCGAGATCGCCGAGGCCCGGATGGTGCCGCAGGGCAAGGACGTCTTCTCTCCCACCTATCACCGCGCGTTCTCGACGCCGCTGGAGATGACCGCGTTCATCGCCCAGCTGCGCGAGCTCAGCGACGGCAAGCCGATCGGCTTCAAGCTCTGCGTCGGCGACCCGCGGGAGTACATGGGCATCGTCAAGGCGATGATCCAGACCGGGATCTACGCCGACTTCATCGTCGTCGACGGGGGCGAGGGCGGCACCGGCGCCGCACCCCTGGAGTTCTCCGACTCGTTGGGCGCCCCGCTCCACGAGGGGTTGATGGTCGTGCACAACACGCTCATGGGTGCGGGGATCCGGGACCGGTTCAAGATCGGCGCCAGCGGCAAGATGGTGACGGCGTCGGCGATCGCCCAGTCGATGGCGATGGGCGCCGACTGGTGCAACTCCGCACGCGCCTTCATGTTCGCGGTCGGCTGCATCCAGTCCCAGCGCTGCGACACCAATAAGTGCCCCGTCGGTGTGGCCACCCAGGACGCCAAGCTCCAACGCGCGCTGGACGTGCCGGACAAGGCCGAACGGGTCCACAACTTCCACCGCAACACCGTCCACGCCCTCGCCGAGATGATCGCCGCCATGGGGCTCGACCACACCAGCGAGATCCGGCCGGACCACGTCGTACGCCGGGTCACGCAGTTCCAGGCGCTGGCACTGCCGGAGATCTACCACTTCGCCGAGCCCGGCGAGTTCCTGAACGGCACCGCACCCGAGCGGTTCCAGGCCTTCTGGGACCAGGCCTCCGCGGAGTCGTTCCGTCCCTGGACGGCGTCCGGCGCGATCGCGGGCTAGGACGTGCCCTAGCCCAGCAACGCCCGGCAGAGCCGGAGTTCGAGTTCGGCGGCGTACCCGAGGTCGTCGCGGTGGATCCGTTCGTCGTTGCCGTGCACACCCGCGGCGACGACGTCGTACGGTGTATGCCGGGCGGCCCAGAACCCATAGGCGTACGAGCCGAACTGCTCCCGGAAGTAGTGCGAGTCGGTGAACCCGTTGAGCACCGTCGGCACCACGACCGCGTCCGGGTCGACGTCGGCCAGCAGCTCGGTCAGCCGGTCGACGAAGGCTGTGTCGACCGGCGAGCTGGACCCGCCCATCACCTCGGTCAGCAGCTCGACCCGGTGGGGTACGTCGTCACCCAGTCCCTCCGCGAGTTCACGCAACACGTCGTCGGTGGTCGTGCCGGGCACGAGGCGCGCGTCGACGTCCACGCTGGCCCGGGCGGGCACGACGTTCAGAGCGTCCGAGCCGTGCAGTTGCGTAGCGGCGTACGTCGATGCGAACAGCGGCGCCACCAGGTCGTCGAACGCCGGGTGCAGCGCGGTCGCCTCCGCGATCGCCGCTCCGAGCTGGCCGTCGTCGGACACCGCACGGTCGAGCAGGGCCTCGAGCAGCCGCTGCGTCGCCGGGGTCAGCCGCGGACGTGGACGGTAGCGATCCAGCCTCTGGATCAGCTCGGCCAGCCGGGCAACGGCGTTCTCACCCGGCACCGCGACGGTCGACGCGGTCGGGGTGCCGAGTGCGGTGATCCTGACGTTGATGGCCGCCTTCTCGCCGACGGCGAGCGTCACGACCGTGCGACCGTCGGTGAGGGTCAGCCGTTCGGCCGCGCCCTCATTGAGCACGTAGTCGACCCGCAGCTCCGGCCGCTCGCGGACCAGCCAGCTCGCGCCGACATCGGAGAGACCTTCCTCCTCGTCGGCGACCGCGACCAGCAGCAGGTCGCCGCGCGGCCGGAAGCCCTCGCTGGCCAGGGCGGCGAACGCCACCGCGCGGGTGGCGACCTCGTTCTTCATGTCGGCGGCACCGCGCCCCCACACGAAGCCGTCGTCGTCCAGGTGTCCGCTGAACGGTGGATGCATCCAGTCCTCGGCGACCGCGGGTACGACGTCGAGGTGGCCGAGCAGGGCGAGCGACGGGCCGTCCCCGGTGCCGGCGAGGCGGGCGATCAGGTTGGCCCGGCCCGACTCCCGAGCCACCAGCTCACACGCGACGCCGTGGCTCTCGAGGTAGTCGCGCAGCACGAGGGCCGCGGGCGTCTCGACGCCGGGAGGGTTGGAGGTGTCGACCCGCAGCAGCGCACGGAGCAGCTCGGTCGCCTCGGCTTGGAGATCTATGCCCGAAGCCTAGTGTTCTGCCAGCGAGAAGCGCGCGCTCGGACCGCTACCGAACGACGCGCACGGCGAGGGCACGTGGTTGGACGACGAAGCGGAGGTTCGTCGCCTCAGCGAGCACGTCGCCGTCGACCTCGCACAGTTGGGGCGGGTGAACGCTCACCGTGATGTCGCGACCACTCTCGCGCTCCAGCGCGGGCCCGTCGTCCCGGTTGGCCAGGACGCGGGCCGCGACGCCTATCCACTGCGTCAGGCTCTCGGGACTGACGGTAGCAACGTCCAGGCGACCGTCGTCGATCGACGCGTCCGGCAGTAGGACCATGCCTCCGGTCAACTCGCCGCAGTTCCCTACGACGACCGTGCGGGTCTTCCGGCGCAGGACCGGTCGGCCGTCGACGGTCAGCTCGAGCGAGAAGGGTGCGTCGTTGAGGTGTTTGCCACCGCTGGCGACGTACGCCGCCCACCCGACCTTGTCTTTCACACCTTCGGGAGCGTCGGCCATCATCTGGGCGTCGAAGCCGAGCCCGGCCATGACCGTGAAGCAATGGACGTTGGGCGCGGCACGTGGCAGCCCGCTGCGCTGCTCCTGGGTCGGGTCGATCACCAGCCACCCGACGTCGATGCGCCGATCTTGTCCGGTGAACGCGATCGTCGCGGCCTCCTCGAGAGAGTCGACCACGCCGCCGAGGTTGCGAGCGAGCAGGTTGCCGGTGCCGCCGGGCAACAGGCCCAGCGGCACGCCGGTGCCGACGAGTTCCTGCGCGACCGCGCGTACCGTCCCGTCGCCGCCGAGCGCGCACACCACGGAAGCGCCGCTTGCGAGTGCCGCGCGGGTCTGGCCGAAGCCCGGGTCGTCCTCGGTCGTCTCCACGACCGTCGGCGCGGGGACGTCGGCGGATCGCGCGACCTCCTGCAGCGTCGCGCGGGCCTCCTCGATGTCGACCTTCACCGGGTTGAGGACGACGGCGATGCTCTTCCTCTCCACGTCACGCCCCTGCTCAGACCCGCGCGTAGCGGGCGCGGGCGAAGGAGTAGACGCCGTAAGAGGCGAGGCCGAGAGCGATACCCACCAGGATCACGGTGCCGGCCGGTAGGTCACGCAGCGACTTCAGGCCACCGTCGAGACCGGTCGCCTTGTTGGCTTGCTGGTAGATCGCAGCGGTGATGAAGAGGACCCCCACGGCAACGAGCGCGATGCCCTTGCCGATGTAGCCGACCCGCGCCGCGACCACCGCCCACTGCCCAGGATGCTCCTGCAGGTCGCCGAGGAACTTCTTCTGCCAACCCTTGTAGACGTGGTAGAGCGCGACACCGATGATCCCCACACCGACCAAGCCGACCAGCAGTCGGCCGGCGGGGGCCTCCATCAGCGTGCGGGTGAAGTCCTTGGTCTGCTTGTTGCTGGAGGTGTGGCCGCCCAGCGCGAAGACGAAGGCGGTGTAGGCGAGCGCGGCATACATGACCGCCTTGCCACCGGCCTTGGCCTTGTCGAAGGCCTCCCGCGCGGTGAACAACTCGGTCACTTGCCACACCGCCAACAGTGTGAAGCCGATCGCCAGCACCCACAGCAGCACTCGCCCGAACGACTCGTCGGCCACGGTGGCCAGCGCGCCCGACTGACTGGCCTGCCCACCACCCCCGATCGCGATCTGGATTGTCAGCCAGGCGAGCAGCAGATGCAGCACGCCACTGGCCGCGTATCCCAGCCGGGCGCCCCACTCAACGACGGGGTGGTCTCCGGCTCGGGCGGCGGCCCTCTTGGCAGAGTCGGCCGCCTGGCCCGCCGGCGCCGACACGTTCTGGTTCATCATGGTCTCCCTCATGCTTCCCACTCCTTCGGGGTGATGTGTCGATACCCTCCCGAGCGGGCCGCCATGCCTAGGCGAGTGTGTGGTCCGCCGGTCGTCGAGACGCGGCGTCGTCTTCGGGCGCGGCAGTCGTGTCTCCGGGGTCGCGGCGGAGCCAGTGCCAGGCGAGCAGGCAGGCGACCAAGCCGTTGACCATGGCGACGGCGACGTCACTGAGATGGTGCATGCCGCGGTAGATGCGAGCCGTGCGAACCAGGAACGGGACCAGCAGACAGATGCTCACCACTAACGCCCGGAGGCGGGGCTGACGGATCCCCAGGGCCATCAGGGCCAAGGTGAAGTAGAGGCCGGTGGCGGCGCCGGTGTGACCGCTGGGGAAGCTCGAGGTCGGCGGGGAGTTGTCGAGCTTCTCGACGTCGGGCCGCTCGCGGTCGATGAGCAGCGTCGTGAAGAAGAAGACCAGCGCCTGCGCGGAGATCGCGATCAACGGCACGACGGCGTACCACCACTGCCGGGTGTGCCGCCAGACCAGCGCGACGACGACGATGCAGAGGCCGATGATGCTCACCGTCGCGCCGGCCCAGGAGAAGACCAGGGTGACGTCGTTGAAGAACGGCGTCCGTGAGGACTCCAACGAGGTGTTGATCCTCTCCTCGGCGATGCCGAAGTCCTTCAGGGGACCGTCGGTGAGCGCCCAGCCGAGCGCCAGCACGACCAGCCACCATGCGACGAGCGGCGCGAGCACGCGCACCCCCAGGTCACGGGCGGCCTCCTTCGGCGCTGGGCGTGACTGATCGTCATGCCACCTGGTGAGCATCGTCATCTGCTGCCTCCTTCGAGGGGGTGTCATTCGGTGTGGGCGGGCTCCAGCCCACGTAGCCGGCGTACGACGCAGCGCAGAGGCCGACCCCGAGGAGTACGCCGGCTGTCACGTCCGAGAGATAGTGAGCACCCATGAGGAGCCGGTCGGCGCAGGTGAGCAGTACCCAGATCACGCCGAGCACGAGCGCCGTCGACCGTGCCGTCGAGCTCAGCGCAGGACGCAGGAGCAGGAGCACGGCCGTCACCACGATGGCGTTGTTGGTGGCGTGGCCCGAGGGGAAGGAGTATCCGTGGTGGACCGCGAACGGGTCCTCGACCACGGGCCGGGCGCGCTGCACCGCGAGCTTGAGCAGCGCGGCGACGAGCCAGCCGGTGGCCATCGTCGCCAGCGCCCACAGTGCGCGGGTGCGGAGGTGTAGCCGGGCCCAGGCGAAGACGCACGCCGGCACGCCCACCAGGGCGTACATCACCCAGGGCTGGCTCAGCTGCTCCCAGGTCTGCGCGAACGAGTGGATGCCGTCGTGGGACCGGGTCGCATCCGTCGCCGCTGTGCTGACGTCCTGGTCCAGACCGATGAGCGGGCCGAACTGCGTGCGCACCAAGTAGGCGAGGACGGCGATGGGAATCGCCATCACGACCGCGTAGACGATGGCGCGCGTCAGCCGTCGCGCGCGAGTCGGAGCCCCTCGCATGACCCGCATCTTGCGCAGTTGGCCGGCCACTCAAACCTGCTGCGCCGCGAGTGTTTACGGACCGACCGCGGTGAGCAGAATGTGCGCCGTGGATGTGAGGGAGTGGCTCCTCGTCAGCGAGGAGAGGGAGAACCCACACACCGTGATCGATGCGGTGCGTGGCGACGGGACAGCGTGGAGCAGCGGCAACGAGGTCCGGGCGCTGGTCCATGGCCGTGACTACTTCGCCGAGCTCTACGAGCGAATCTGCGCGCTCGGCCCTGGTGACCGGTTCTACTTCGCCGACTGGCAGGGCGACCCTGACCAACAACTGGTCGAAGACCCCCGGGCCACGCTCAACACCACCTTGATCGACGCGGTACGTCGTGGCGTCGACGTCCGTGGGCTGCTGTGGCGCTCGCATTGGCACCGATGGGGGTTCAGTGCGCACCGGCACCGTCAGCTGGGCGAGGAGATCGGCGAGGCCGGCGGCCAGTGCCTGCGCGACATGCGGGTCCGCACTCGCGGGGCACACCACCAGAAGTTCGTGGTCATCCGGCACGCGTCGGACCCGGACCGGGACGTGGCCTTCGTCGGTGGCATCGACCTGTGCAACGGCCGCCGCGACGACGCCAAGCACCAGGGCGACCGCCAGGCGGTCGACATGGCGCGGGCCTACGGTCCTACCCCGGCCTGGCACGACGTCCAGGTCGCTATCCAGGGCCCAGCCGTGCACGACGTAGAGACGACGTTCCGGGAGCGGTGGGAGGACAGCACCCCTCTGACCCTCAACCCTGGTCGGCTGCTGTCGAGCTTCGTGCACCGCGAGGACCTCTCACCCCAGCCGCTCGGCGACCAGTCCCCACCCCCGCCGCCCAGGCCCGGAGGGCACGAGGTCGTCCAGATCGTCCGGACCTTTCCGGTCATCTATCCCAAGTCCTACGACTTCGCACCCGGGGGCGAACGCTCGGTGATGCTGGGCAACGTCAAGGCGATCGCCCAAGCGGAGCGGTTGGTCTACGTCGAAGACCAGTACCTCTGGTCCGAGGAGGTCGGTGAGCACTTCGCCCGAGCGCTGCGTGAGACGCCCGGCCTCCGTCTGGTCGTCGTGCTCCCGATGGTTCCGGACCGCGAAGGTACGGCGGTCCAGGTACCCCAGCTCTACGGTCGGGCACTGGCGATGCGGAAGATCCTCGAGGCCGGCGGCGACCGCGTTGCGGTCTTCGGGCTGACCACCGAGAACGGGATGCCGATCTACGTGCACGCCAAGACCTGCATCATCGACCACCGCTGGGCCAGCGTCGGGTCGGACAACCTCAACCGGCGCTCGTGGACCAGTGACAGCGAGATCGCCTGCACCGTCGTCGACGATCGAGGCGAAGCCGGTGCGCCGGCACCGGCCGACTCCTTTCCTCGAACACTGCTCCGCACGCTCGTCGCCGAGCACCTAGGCTGTGCGCCGGCCGACGTACCCGAGGACCCGCACGAGCTCTTCGATGCGATGGTGGCCTGCGCGGATGCCCTCGACGAGTGGTACGGCGGAGCCGAGCGAGACCAGCGCACAGGTGTGCGCGGGATGCTCGGGGGCAAGCGGCCGCGGCGCCCGGTTCCCGTGCCGAAATCGGTGAGTCGCAGCATCCCCGGTCACGCGTCTCGGCGACAGCGGGTCCTCGACCAGGCGAACAAGTTCGCCGCGGCCGAGCACAGCCAGCAGCGGCCCCCGGGCCGACTGCGCCGCCTGTCCTCGCCCGAGCTCACCCCTGCCCAGCTCCGGTGGGCGCCACGCCTGTACGACGTCATCTTCGACCCCGACGGACGACCTCGACCGGGAAAGGGTGACTGAGGATGGGAACCAAGGGCGGGTCCGGCTGGACGGACGATCCTCGCGAGCTGTTGGGAGTCAATGAGCATTTCGACCTCGACCGACTCGACCGCGGAGCCACGCCGGGGTGGAGTTCGGGTAAAAAGGCGTCGAAGCGCTTCTGCGACGACCGTGGCACCTTGCTCAGCGAGCTCCAGGAGCGTCTGTTCGCCGAGGGTCGGGCCGGCGGGACACGCTCGGTCCTCGTCGTCGTACAGGGGCTCGACACCGCTGGCAAGGGCGGCGTCGTCCGGCACGTGATCGGCACGGTCGACCCCCAGGGCGTCGCGCTCCACTCGTTCGGCGCGCCGACGTCTCAGGAGGCGGAGCACCACTTCCTGTGGCGGATCAAGAAGCGACTGCCGAAGCCTGGCCTGATCGGCGTCTTCGACCGATCCCACTACGAGGACGTGCTCGTCGCGCGGGTCGACGAACTCGTCCCGCCCGAGGTCTGGGAGAAGCGGTACGACGAGATCAACAACTTCGAGGCCGACCTCGTCGACTCCGGCACCACGATCCTCAAGCTCGGACTCATGGTCAGCCACGACGAGCAGGGCCTGCGGCTGATGAAGAGGCTCGATCGCCCCGACAAGCGGTGGAAGTACAGCAAGAACGACGTGCCCACACGGCGCAAGTGGGACCCGTACCAAGACGCTTACGCCGACGTGTTCCGGCGTACCTCCACCGAGGCCGCGCCGTGGTACGTCATCCCGGCCGACCACAAGTGGTACACACGCCTGGCGGCTACCGAGCTGCTCACCCAGACCCTCATCGAGCTGGACCCCACGTGGCCGACTGTGCGCTGGGACCCGGAGGTGCAGCGCCGTGAGCTGGCCGACACGATGAGCGGTCGCGCGCTCCGGGCATCGTTGAAGGAGACCGACCGCCACGTGAAGAAGGCGGTGAAGGACGACCGCCGCGTGCAGGAAGAGGCCGCGCGGGCTCTGATGGAGGTGGCCGACGATCCGATGGCCCGAGCGGAGGCCGAGGCGCGCACTGCGGAGGCCGCGGCTGCGTCAGCCGCCGCCATGGTCGACCTCCAACGGACCCGCCATCAGAAGGCTGAGCTGGTCGACATACGCCAGGAGACGAACGCCGCCCATTAGGGCGTGGGCGCTTGGGGCGGTGCGACCGCATCTCCGGCGGTGATCGGCATGGCCTCCCAAGCCCGGCCGAGGTCGGCCGTACGCACGGTTCGGCTGTCCCGGACTCGAGGTCGTCCAGGCCGCATTCGGTCCAGAACGAATCGTGTTGCTCGCAGTCCAAGACAGCGGCGAGGTGGCCGCGGACGGGAGCACGCGGGGTCGGGTGAGGATCGAGCTAGCGGCTGATCCGCAGCAAGATGGCGAGTTCGCGGGCCTCCCGCGAGGGGTACATGGTGTGCTCCGTCGAGGTCAGTTCGTCGGTGGTGGGTGCGCGGCCGGGACGGCACGGCAGCCTATGCGGACCGCCCCGACCGCGTGGTGCTGGGAACGACGAGCCACGAGCCCGCGCAACTGCTGCGCCTGCTTCGAGGGTTCGACGTCGGTGCACGTGCCCGACGCGCGGTGACCCTCCCAACGTGGCCCGTGGCTCGCCGTCCGTCTGTGCGGGCCTGGTGAGACCGTCGAGCCGCCTTCGAGGCATCGCGCGAGCCCCCAGCCCGGATCCGGGCTCAGCGCTCGGGGCCGCCGCAGCGCCCGACGCGCGGCGGGGTCACGCTTCGATCGCCTGCGCCTTGGTGCTGCCTTCGACGGCCTCTTGGCCGCTCCCGATCTGGATCCGACGAGGCTTGGCCTTCTCGGCGACCGGCACGACCAGCCGAAGCACTCCCGCTTCGTAGGACGCCTCGATGCGGTCCAGGTCGAGATTGTCGCCCAGCACGAGCTGGCGGCTGAACGCGCCGCGGGGCCGCTCGCTGGCCAGCATCTCCCAGTCGCCGTTACGTGCGACCCTCTCTGCGCGGACGGTCAGCACGTTCCGCTCGACATCGAGGTCGATGGTGTCGCGGGAGATGCCGGGCAGGTCGAACTCGATCACGAACCGGTCGCCCTCGCGCCAGGCATCCATCGGCATCACCGCAGGGCGGCTCGTGGTGCCGAGCAGCTGCTGGGTCAGGCGGTCGAAGTCACGGAACGGGTCGGCGGTGCGCAGCAACATGGTGTCCTCCTGGTTCTGGTTCGAATGAGCGTGAGCCCACGACCTGTATCAGCGGTTATAGGTTTCTTGTAGTTCAGAAGTGAGGTAATGTCAAGCCGGGGAGATGGATAAATTCGCAGGAGGCACTGTGGTTGCGCGTAACCGAGGCGTGTTCGCCATCTCCGTGGCCGCCCAGATGGCCTCGATGGAGATTCAAAACCTCAGGGTCTACGAGCGCCGCGGCCTGCTCGACCCGGACCGCACCCCGGGCGGCACCCGCCTTTACAGCGAGGCCGATGTGGCTCGACTGATTCGCATAGGGGAGCTGCTGGCCGAGGGACTCAACCTGGCCGGGATCGCCCGCGTCATCGAGCTCGAGACCCAGGTCGCCCGGCTGCGCGCCGACAACATCCGACTGCGGGCCGAACGAGCCGGCTGAGGTTCGCCAGATCACCACCTCGTGCCGCGCTCGCCGGCGTCCGCGCCGTGCTCTCAGGCAACACCGCTGCAACAAATGGACGTCATGATGAGACCGCGCGGGTTGCCGGGACCTGAGTTCGGGGCGCAGCGGCCGGAGGAGCCACGTGAGCCCGTTACCTCTCGATGCTCAATTGAGTGCCGTGTTCGACAACGTACGGCGTCGGCGCGACGGTCAGGTGGCGAGCTACATCCCAGCCCTCGCCGAGGCTGACCCGGACCTGTTCGGAGTCAGCCTCGTCACCGTCGACGCCGGCAGCTACGACATCGGCGACAGCCACCATCCCTTCACCATCCAGTCGGTGTCCAAACCGTTCTCATTCGGTCTGGCCCTCGATGAGCACGGCCTCGACGCAACCTTGGAGAGCGTGGGCGTCGAGCCGTCGGGCGATCCGTTCAACGCCATCGAGCTGGACCTGCGAACCCACCGGCCCTACAACCCCATGGTCAACACCGGCGCCATCGTGACGACGTCCTTGGTCAGGGGCTCGAACGAAGTGGAGCGGACGGAGTCGATCGTCCGTGGGCTCAGCCGGTTCGCGGGCCGCAGGCTGGAGATCGACGAGGACGTCTTCGCTTCCGAGCGCGAGACCGGCGACCGAAACTTCGCGATCGGCTACCTCCTGCGCAACTTCGGCATGCTGGACGCAGACGTGAACGACGTAGTCGAGACGTACTTCAGGCAGTGTTCCGTGGTCGTCACGGCCCACGACCTCGCCGTCATGGGCGCCACCCTGGCCAACGGAGGCATCAACCCCGTCACCGGGCAACGGGCGCTGCGGGAGGAGCACGTCTCCCGAGTGCTGTCCGTGATGAGCACGTGTGGGATGTACGACTATGCCGGTGAGTGGGTCTTCCGGATCGGCTTGCCCGCCAAGTCCGGCGTCTCGGGGGCGGTCGTCGCAGTGCTCCCGGGTGAGTTCGGGTTAGCCGTGTTCTCGCCGCCCTTGGATGAGCATGGCAACAGTGTGCGCGGGATCGCCTTCGCCGAGGAGTTCTCGCAGCGGTTCCGCATCCACCTCATGGGGAGACCCCCGACCGCGCGCAGGGTCGTACGACGCACCTACCGAGGAGATGCGGTGCGCTCGAAGCGCGGACGCACTGCCCCTGAGAACGCCGTGCTGCGTGAGCACGGAGGCGGGACCCACGTGATCGAGGTGCAAGGCGACCTTGGCTTCGGCGCCACCGAGGCGCTGTCAAGGGCGGTCCAGGAGGAGCTCGACGGGGCTACCAGGCTGGTCATCGACCTCCGCCGGAGCGGCACGATCGAACCCGCGATGGGAGCGATGTTCCGCGCCATGTCGGGCATGGTGGAGAGCGCCGGCGTCGAGCTGATCCTCGCGGGGCTGCCCCAGACCCTGAGGGGACGAGTGCCCGCACACGAGTTCGTCGACGTCGACAGCGCGCTCGAGTGGTGTGAGGACCAGGTCCTCTCTGATGCGGGACTTCCCGACGAGGTGATCCTGGGCCTGGACGAGATCGAGCTGCTCGCCGGACTGGGTGCGGAGACTCTCGAACGGATCGAGAACGTCGCGGAGCTGATCGTCCTCGAGCCAGGTGACCCGGCTTTCCGGGAAGGGGATCCAGCCGAACACATCTACTTCGTACGCTCCGGCCTGGTCGACGTGCTGCTCTCGAACCACGAGCGGGCGAAGCGAGTCTCGTCGGTGGGTCCGGGCTCCGTGTTCGGCGAGATCGGTGCCCTGGAGGGCGGGCTGCGTTCAGGAACCTGCATCGCAAAGAGCAAGACCGAGTGCACGGTGCTCCGCTGGGACGAGCTGCGCGCCATCTGCGCTCAGGACCCAGCGGTGCTCGACCGCCTCTACACGAACCTGGCCATGACGCTGGCAGATCGGCTCAGAAAAGCAGATGACGAGCGTCGCGCATTGTGGTGATACCCGCTACGATGCCGCGCCGGGGGCGGTCGAAGACGTCTTCGACGCCACGAGGGGGTTGGCTCGATGAGACGAAGCTTTGCCGTGCTCTGTACAGCGTCGATGATCGTCCTGACCTCGACGCCCGTGGGCTTCGCCGATTCCGGGACGGTCGGCGGCGGCACCGCCGTGACGACGACGTTGACGGGCCCTGCCGAAGGCGCGTCGTTCGTCGCCGGTGCAGGGATCCCCGTCAGCGGCACCGTCGACCTCGGCCAGGGCGCAGCGGTCAAGGACACGGATCTCGCCTTCGTGCTCGACACCTCCGGTAGCACCTCGTCGGCATCCGGCCTGTCCTGCGGGACCATCCTCAGCTGCGAGAAGGCGTCGACGCAGAGCGTGATCAGCTCGCTCACCGGCGTGCGGTCGCCCGTCGCGGCCGTGGGCGTCGTCGCGTTCCCGGGCACTGCATCCGTGCCGCTCGTCTCCCCGGCGACCTTCAGCAACGACCTCAGCGAGTTCACGTCCTCGGGCGGGACCGAGTTCAACGTGGGTATGGCGCGCGCCCGCGACATGCTGACCGCACCGGGCACGGCGTCCAAGGACGTGATGGTGTTGCTCACCGACGGCGACGGCACCACCGCGCCGGTCTCAGGGGTCGGCTCGATCGTCGTCAAGGCCTTTGCCATCGCCGGCTCAGGCTGCAGCGCGAACCTCCAACAGGCAGTCAGCCAAGGGGCGCCGGGCAGCGAGTGCGTCGTTGTCTCCTCGCTCGCCGCACTGCCCAGCGTTGTCGGAGACACCATCGACTCGACGGTCGACAGCGTCGACATCACGGTCAACGGCACCGTCGTGAAGTCGCTGCCGGTCGTGGCGCAGGGTCAGAGCTCGACCCCCTTCTCCACGACCATCAGCGGGCTCGCGGTCGGCAACGGCCAGAGCGTCTGCGCAGTCGCGCACGCCACGGACGCGGGCGGGTCGGGAACCGTGGCCGACTGCAACACGATCAACGTCCTCCCGGCAGGCACCGTGCTGGTCGACTGCAACGGAACGGAGATCTGCACCGGGGTCGCTAGCGATCCCGGCAAGTCGTCGCTCACCTTCGCGGCCCCGGGTGAGTTCAACGAGCTGGTGACCATCGCTCCGGCCACCAGTGGCCCGACCGAGTGCGGTGGCTCACCGTGCAAGACCGGGTACAACGTCGGGTTCCCGACCAGCAGCCCCAACGGCCCGGTCGCGAGCATCACGGTGACGACCACACAGAAGGTGTCCCTCGCCGACCGCCTCAAGGCGGCGGTCTTCATGGACAACACCCGGATCACCGCTCAGTGCGACAACCGGCTGCTGATCGCCAAGCTGCGCAACGCGCTCGGCATCCCGGAGCCGATTCCGTGCATCACCATTTCGTACGTCGCTGGCAGTCGCCTCGAGTACTTCGTCAAGTTCAACGCGGACCCGAAGATCGCCTTCCGCTGAGCACGCCTGGGGTCGGCTCGAGACGTGGGCCCAACCCCAGCCGCGCCGCGATGATCCTGCCCTCGCTCGCGAGCGCGGGATCGACGGGTTCGCCATGCCAACCCGAGGCCAGCCCAAGGGCACGGATCGTAAGTGCGATCTCGTGCTCTGCCTCGTGATTGCGGCTGAGTTCGAGTGCGCGGGCGAGATCCGTGAGGCCGTCGTCGCCCGACATCGCCGCCCGCGCGGTGCCGCGCAGCCGGTAGATCGCGGGCAGGAGGTGGTCCAACCCGGCCCGGGCCGGATCACCGGCGATGACGGTGTCGAGAAGGTCGACGGCCTCCTCGAAATTCCCGCTGAGCAACAGCAGCTCAGCGATGGCGACGTCGGTCTCGGTGACATCGGCCTGCGCGCCCAGGGTCGCGAACTTGGCCCTGGCCGCACCGAGCAACATCTCCGCAGCCTCGAACGCGCCGGCACGGCACCGGCACAGTCCGCGCAGTCGATCTGCGAACGCAACACTCCACTGGTCGTCTGACGCTGCCCAGACCGACGAGGCCGAGGCGAGCAGGGCATCCGCCTCGTCCAGCGAGCCCTGCTCCAGCAGGATCTCCGCAAGATTGGCGTTGGCAGTCGCGACACCGGCCGGGTCACCGGTCCGTTCGCGCGCATGCCGTGAGCGGCGATAGAAGGCAACCGCATCGTCCCACTGGCCCGCGAAGTAGGCGTACGCCCCGAGGATGTTCGCGGCAGTCGCTTCTCCGGGGATGTCGCCCAGCTCCGTGTAGATGTCCAACGCGCGTTCGGTCCCGGCGTGGTCGGCGCCGTCCTCAAGGCGACTGCGCGCGAAGTCCAGCGTCACGAGAGCCCGAGCGAGCGTGGACGAGTCACCGAGGCCCGTCGCTCGGCGTACGGCTTCGGCACCGGCTCGCGCACCCTCCGCGAACTGACCCTGCCGGACCCGGATCGCGGCCAACCAGCCCCACAGCTCGGCTCGCAGCTCGTCGCCCGTCCGGTCAAGCGGCGCGAGCACGCGTAGCCCGCGGCGGACCGAGCGCACAGCAGTGACGTATCGCCCGAGGCGCTCGTCGATGAACGCGCTCTTCAGAAGCATCCTCGCGACGACGATCGGTTCATCGCCCGAGAGCTGACGCGCAGCGACGTAGGCCGCGCGAGCTCCCACCAGGTTGCCGGTGAGTTCCTCGACGTCGCCCAGGGACTCCAAGGCTTGCGCGCGCAACCGTCCGTCGACATCGATCTTCGCTGATGCTTGCAGCGCACGTCGATAGAGCTTGGCCGCATCGGCGTTCGCGTACACAGCCTTGGCCTGATCGCCGGCGGCCGTCGAGTACCGCCAGGCTTCGCGATGGCGATTGGCGCGGTAGAAGTGCAGCGACAGCAGTGGTACGACGTCGTCCACGTTGTCTCCGACGCGCCTCAGGATCGACTCGCCGACCCGTTCGTGCAGCTCGCGTCTGGTTCGAAACGGCAGGCCTTCGTACGCGACGACCCTGACCAGGTCGTGCCGGAACCAGACCCAGCCCCGGTCGTCAGTTCGGACGAACTCAGCCAGCCGAGCAAGCTCTTCGTCGCTGAGACTCGCCCCCCGAGGCGCCACGTCGGCAACGTAGCTCCGATCGAAGCCCGTACCGAGCACGGAGAGGTGGCGCAGCAGGGTGCGATCGGCATTGGCGAGTCGGTCGGTGCGAGCCATGAGCAGGCCCTCGACCGACGTCGGCAGGGACTCGTCGTCATCGCCCGCCTGCACGGCGTTCAGCAGCTCCAGCAGGAAGAGCGGATTGCCGCCCGACCGCTCCACGAGCGTCGCGATCCGATGCTGCGGCAGGGGTGTGGACCGGGTCAGCTCGCCCACGAGCGCTTCGAGTTCCGCGGGGTTCAGCGGGTGCAGCGCCATCAGGATGTCCGGAGCCCTGATCTGCGCGGTCGGCCCCCCGGGATCAGGACGCTGCGCCACGAGCACCACCCACGGACGTCTGGCGAGATCGCTCACCAGCGCGTTGACGAGCTGACACGAGGCATCGTCCATCCATTGCGCGTCCTCGATGCACAACGCCACCGGCTCGGTCAGAACGTCTTCGAGCAAGGAGACGACGGCCGTCTCCAGCTGGATGCGCCGGAACTCCGTCTCCAGGGCCAGCACCTCCGGCGACGGTTCGATCAGCAGCCCACAGGCGGTCCCGATCAGCGACAGCCACGGCAACAGGTGGGGAGAACGCTCCGTGACCAAGCGCCGGAGGTCGTCCGCGCCGTCGGTGTCCGACAGCGACAGGAGTCCGCTGAGCAAGCCGAAGAAGGGAAAGTACGGAGTGGAGGACTGGTAGAGGCGGCAAGCCACGCGATGGAAGTCGATCGAGTCACCGGCCGCCTGGAACTCCTTGAGCAATCGGCTCTTGCCGGCCCCCGGGTCAGCGAGAAGCTGGAGGTAGGAACCTGAGTGCTCCGCTGCCGACGCACACGCTGCCCGAAAGGCATCGAGCTCGGACTCACGACCGACCAAGGGGGCGTCGGCCGACGCCACCTCGGCGCGCACCCCGCGGGCTGCGCCGACCGCGAACGCGGTGACCGACCGCGCCTTGCCCTTGACGTAGAAGGGCTCCACGGGCGTGAGGTCGAAGAGGGTGCGGGACCTGTCCAGGACCGGCGTCGTGGCGTACACGGTTCCCGGGGCCGCCTTGCTCATCACGCGCGCGGCCAGATTGACCGGATCACCCATCGTGACGAACGTGCGGCGCGAACCGCTACGGATCTCTCCAGTGAACACCGAACCGCTGTTGACGCCGGCACGCAACGTCAGCCCGACATCGAGCGACACGATCTCCGCCAAGGCCAGCAGCATGTGCTCCTCGTCCTGACCCGTGCTGAGGGGCGCCCCGGCGCTCAGGTAGAACTTGCCCCCGTCAACCGCGAGATCCGCCGACTGGAAACAGATCCCGCGCGCATCGAGGGCCTCTTGCGTGCCAGCGATCAGCGCCTCGAGCACTCGAGCGGCCGCGTCTCCCCCCGACTGGTCGATGATCTCGTCGAGCCCCGAGTACTGGACGAATGCGACGGTCGCGGTGCGGTGTTCGGAATCCACCCGGCCCTCCGCAACAGTCCGATGCAGCCCGGCGGCGACGAAGCGAGCCATCTCCTGGGCCGGCGGCAGCGGGGGTGCGTCGTACGCCGGGGGCGAGATCGTGCCGACGAGCCGCGGGACCGTGCCGCCGCGGCTGGTGAGGTTGCGCGGCTCGATGGCCGCGGCGGTCGAGGGGCCGACGAGGATCTGACCTCGCTCGGCGGCACCCTCCAGCGTCACGAGCTGCGAGGCGGCGGCGCCTCCCAACACGAGTTGGCGATGCGAGCGCCCGACGAGGAACCAGTCGAAGTCTCCGGTGTGGACACCGACGGTCAGTGAGAGCTGCACTCCCGCGACGGCGCGCGTCATGGCTCCCAGGGACCGGATGGTCCTGCGCATCTCCAGCGCCGCAGCGGCGGCGCGAAGCTCGTGGCCCGCCCCGCGGAAGAACAACAGCACGGCGTCGCCGCCGAACTGGATCAGCGTTCCACCGGCGGAGTCGGCGACATCGAGGAGACGGGTGAAACAGGCCTCGATGACCTCGACGATCGACTCGGCCCCCACCTTCCCTCGCTTGGCGAGTCGCTCGGAGATCTTGGTGAATCCGGATACGTCGGCGAAGACGAGCGTTCCAGGAAGAGACCGGTGCAGCGAGGCGGATTCGGCACCGTCCGCGGCCCACTCGCGTACCAGCTGCGGCACATAGAGCTCAAAGGGGCCTGCATGGCTGCTCATCTGCCGTCACCACCATCGCTGGATGTCCCAGCTCCTGCCCATCCGCCCGATCAGTGAGAGACGTTCTTGCTCGAGCCGAATCTACCGGGCTGCTCCTCGGGGTGCAGGACGGCGAACCCGGATTTGGACGGTGGACGCTGGACTGTCTCGACGGCGGCGGTGTGCCCCACACTGGAGCCGTGACCGAGCTGCTCGAGTACATCACCGATCTGCCCACCCGTGACATCTCGGCCGGCGAAGTGCTCTTGACCGAAGGTGAGCGCCCGGGCCACATGCTCGTGTTGGTCTCGGGCCACGTCGTCATCGAGCGGGACGGCGTCCCGTTCGCGCAGATAGACGCTCCGGGGTCCGTGTTCGGTGAGATGGCAGCCGTTCTGGACCAGCCCGCCTCGGCAACCGTCAGGGCGGTCGGCGACCTTCGGGTTCGCGTGATCGAGGACCCGATGGAGTTCCTGACCAATCGCCCTGGTGCGGCGTTGGCCGTGCTGCGCATGACCGCATCGCGGCTCGACGGCCTCACCCACTACCTGGTCGACGTCAAGCAGCAGTACGCCGATGCAGAAGGGCACCTCGGCATGGTGGACCGCATGATCGACCACCTCGTGCACCACCAAGGACCTCGGGGTCGCACGGGCTCCGTGCGCGACCCAGAGGGCGACCACGACCACGGTGACTACTGACGTGGTTCGGTGACACCGCTCAAGCCAGGGTCAGCGTCTCCGACTCGAAGACGCCGAACCACGCGGCCGTACCAGCCTCGGTGTCCAGCGTGATGTGAGCCGGGACTTTGCCGATCTGCTTCCCGGCGTTGAAGACCCACGTGTCGCCCAGCTTGGCGTGCCACGAGCCACCCTCGACCCAGGGCGCCTGGTGGATGTGGCCGCACAGGACGATGTCAGGGCTGAACTCGGCGATCCAGTCTGCGATCTCCTGGTCGGGAAAGGTCCGTCGGCCATCGTTGCACAAGGCGGTGCCCGCCGGTGGCGCGTGGTAGAGCCACACCCAGCGGGCGGGCCGGTCGGCGGCCGCCGCGGCGAGCTGCGCCGCAACCTCGTCCCGAGTGATCGGTCCGTCCCACCAGGGACAGATCGTGAATCGGGTGCCCTCGATGTCGACGCTCGCCCCGTCGATATGGACGTTGTCAGCCGCGGCTCGCCGCAGCCAGGAAGCAACTTGCTCACCGTGCGCCCCAGGTCCGTCGAGATCATGGTTGCCGGAGGCCACCAGCACCGGGCCAGCAGCGGCCAACAGCTCGAGGTAATTGCTGAGCACCACCGTCTGCACGTCGTGGGGGACCGGGCTCACGACGTCGGCGAGGTCGCCCACCAACGCCACGACATCGACCTCGGTAGCGGCCGCCACGAGCCAGTCGTAGTGCGGAAGCCGGTAGTGCAGATCGGACGCGACAAGGATGCGCACGCCGCCCCACTCCTCATGCTAGGGCTCCGACATGGTCGCTGACCTGCGGCGAGGGGTGGAGCCGAGGGACCAGACCGTGGACCCTCTGCATGCCAGGTAATCACGATCAGAACTTTCCTGCAGATCAGACCGGGAACTGGCGTCTGAACTGCGCAGATAGTAACCGGCCTCGATCCACGGCTGTCCACGTCGATCCGGATCTGGCACGCACATGCGCGAACGTGGCGATGTCGCGGTCAGACGCCAGCGCACCGAGCCCCCGAGGGCTTGATCGGAGAGTCCCCCACAACGAGGTCGGACAACAGCACCCCGTGGGTGGCGCGCCCGTAGGGATTCGAACCCCAAACCTTCTGATCCGTAGTCAGATGCTCTATCCGTTGAGCTACGGGCGCATATCCGCGGTTGCACGAGGCCGCCGCAGGACTGCACGAGGATAGCCGACCACCGCGGACGGATCCGAATCGTTAGCGGTGTCAGAGCGGGCGCACTGAGCGGAGGACGCCGATCTTGTCGATGCGGTGCTCGGGGTTGTCCAGGGCATCGGACCAGAAGTTGCGCGCCGCGTGGTCCTCGGGCGTGGCGCAGGTCGAGAGCGTGATCATCGCGCGGGTGGGGGTGCGCGCGGGATGGCCCGGGACCGCCGCCGACTGGGCGCGCAGCGAGGCCGGCCTGCGGAACGAGGTCGAGCGCGTCCGGGTGATCTCGTAGACCAGTCGCTGACCGCGGGTCTCGACCACGACGCGGGCGCCGGGGCGGAGGGCGGGCAGTTCTGCGAAGGGTCGCGTGGACGAGGTTCGGTGGCCGGTGACCAGGTAGTTGCCGACGCCCCCGGGGCCGACGAGTCCGTCACTGCCGTGCGGTGCGGCCAGGTCGCCGGCGTCCTGGATCGCGGTGCCCGGCCGGTCGTCCGGCGTTCCGACATACGGCCGGACGAGCACCCGGCGCAGGCCGAGCGCCGGGACCGTGAGGTACGCGCGGCGCGGCGCGCCCGAGGTGGACGGTGGTGGCGCCACCACGGGTGCCGGAACCTGGGGCGCCGCCGGCGTCGTGGGTGCGGGCGGGGTCGCTTCGGGTGTGCCCGAGACCGCCGGGCGAGGTGCCGGTGTGGGCGTGCCGTCGCCTGCCGAGCAACCCGCCAGCGCAAGTGCTCCGACGACCAGGCCGGACCGCACCGCTCCCACCCGTTCGACGGTACCTCCGGCCCGTGTGACGGGGGCCATACCGCTTGGACCGATCCAATATGTCCGGGCTCCGGACGGAGGTAGGTTCGCGGGCACCCGGGGCCATCCAGAGTCGCCGACAACGATGCCGCGCGCACCCCACCCGCCACGCGAATCGCCACGAGGACACGAATGACCGCCACCCAGGACGCAACTACCGGCACCGTGGACGTGAGCTCCGCGCCGACCACGCACCGAGGCATCCTCGACTTCGTCGCCGAGGTCGCCGAGATGACCAAGCCGGCCCGCATCCACTGGTGCACCGGCTCCGACGAGGAGTGGACCGAACTCACCGACGCGCTCGTCTCTACCGGCACCTTCACCCGGCTCAACCCGGCGATCAAGCCGAACTCGTTCTACGCCGCGAGCGACCCGATCGACGTCGCGCGCGTCGAGGACCGCACCTACATCTGCTCGGTCGACGAGAAGGACTGCGGGCCCACCAACAACTGGATGGCCCCCGCCGAGATGAAGACCCTCATGCGCAAGCTGTACGACGGCTGCATGGCCGGGCGCACGATGTACGTCATCCCGTTCGTGATGGGTCACCTCGACGCCGAGAAGCCGATGTTCGGCATCGAGATCACCGATTCGGCGTACGTCACCGCCAGCATGCGCGTGATGGCGCGGATGGGTAGCAACGTGCTCGAGCGGATGACCGAGCTCGACGCCGAGTTCGTCCCGGCCCTGCACTCGGTCGGCCACCCGCTCGCCGAGGGCCAGGCCGACGTCGCGTGGCCGTGCAACGACACCAAGTACATCGTGCAGTTCCCCGAGGAGCGCGCGATCTGGTCCTACGGCTCGGGCTACGGCGGCAACGCGCTGCTCGGCAAGAAGTGCTACGCGCTCCGCATCGCGAGCGTGATGGCCCGCGACGAGGGCTGGCTCGCCGAGCACATGCTGATCCTCAAGCTCACCAGCCCCGAAGGGACCGTCAAGTACATCGCTGCCGCATTCCCGAGCGCCTGCGGCAAGACCAACCTCGCGATGCTCGCCCCGACCATCCCCGGCTGGAAGGTCGAGACCCTCGGTGACGACATCGCCTGGATGAAGATCGGCGAGGACGGGCGGCTGTGGGCGGTCAATCCGGAGTACGGCTTCTTCGGCGTCGCCCCCGG
>DOWL01000090.1:28291-28780 GCA_003519585.1 Nocardioides sp.
CCCGGCACCAACGAGCACACCAACCCCAACGCGATGAAGACCATCAACAAGGGCAACTCGGTCTTCACCAATGTCGCGCTCACCGACGACGGTGACATCTGGTGGGAGGGGCTCGAGAACGAGCCGGCCCACGCCACGTCGTGGAAGGGCGAGGACTGGACCCCCGACTCCGAGGAGCTGTCCAGCCACCCCAACAGCCGCTACTGCACCCCGATCAAGCAGTGCGACATCCTGGCGCCGGAGTACGACGACCCGCGCGGCGTCCCGATCGATGCGATCCTCTTCGGTGGCCGCCGCAAGACGACGGTCCCGCTGGTCTTCGAGGCGCGTGACTGGACGCACGGCACCTTCCTCGGCGCCACCCTCTCGAGCGAGACCACCGCCGCCGCGGTCGGCCAGGTCGGCGTCGTACGCCGCGACCCGATGGTGATGCTGCCGTTCATCGGCTACCACGCCGGCGACTACTTCAAGCACTGGATCCAGGGCGGC
>DOWL01000011.1:0-4202 GCA_003519585.1 Nocardioides sp.
GCAGCGAGCGTGTCGAAACCACCGGACCACCGCAACCAGACCGCCGGCGGCAACCCGATACCCAGCCTGCCTTTGGCGCCGCCCGGGGCCGTCAACCCGCCCACGAGACCGCAGCGAAGGCACCCGAGCTTGACGGCTCCGGGCGGCGTCAGACACTCGGGAATCGGGTTGCCGCACCCAACCACAGCCCGCGCGACGGAGGTCTCGACAGGCTCGATCTGCGGCGGTGGAGCAGGTGCCTTCGCTGCGGGGGTTTCGACACCGAACGCGCCAGCGCGCCTTCGGGCTCAACCACCGACAGACCGCAGCCAGCCTGCCCGCGGCAACCCGACCACCAGCGATGCCCGAGCGGCTGCCTACCTGACCGATGCCGGCTCGCCGAGCGCTCGGAGGCGGGTGACTTCGGCTCGGGCGTGCTGCACGGCCTCGGTATCGGCGCCGCGGTCGAGGGCGACATCGTGGGTCAGGTCGAGGATGGCGTGCCGTAGGTGCTTGCGAGCGCGCCGTTCGCGATGGTGCGCGGCAGCCTTTCGGTAGGTCTTGCAGGCCTTCTTGTCCACGACGGCCTCGACCTCTTCCGTGGTGAGGACGCCAGCTTCGACCTGGGGCGCGAGGATGTCGCGGACGAACTGGTGCTCGCGCGGCGCTGCGGCGCGGAACGCGATGGTGAGCAGCACCATCGCCAGGACGATCGAGCCGGCCATGACCCCGATGGCCTGGACTGCGTTGCCGCAGCCGAGTCCACCGGCGTCGTCCCAGGGTGAAGTGCAAGAACATGCCCGCGAGGACGAACCCGACGCGCGGCTCATCGACACAGGAAACCATGATCAGACCTTGATGCGCGCCGACGTCGGGTCGTACATCGGCCGCAGCGACACCTCGATCGGGTGGCGGACACCGGCGACGTCGATCTCCCAGGTGCCGGCGCCGAGCCAATCGGCGGTGACCGGCTGGCCGCCACCCGAGACCATGGCCAGGCCGACCGCGCCGCCGAGCGTCCAGCCGTACGACGCCGCCCGCACGTAGCCGACCGCGTTGCCGTCGCGATGGAGCACCTCCGCGTGATACAGCAGCACGTCGGGGTCGAGCACCCGGAGCTGCACGATGCGCTGCGCCATCCCACCCGCCGCAGCGTTGGCGGCCTTGCGAGCCAGGACCGCGTCGCGGCCGATGAAGCCACCGGGCTTGTCCAGGGCGAGCGCGAAGCCGAGTCCGGCCTCGAGCGGGCAGTCGGTGTTGTCGATGTCGTGGCCGAAGTCGCGGTAGGCCTTCTCCATCCGCAGCGAGGCCAGCGCCTTGAGGCCGACCGGCCGCAGACCGTACGCCGCCCCGGTGGCCTGCAGCGCGTCGTACACGCGCAGGCTCTCGGCGGCGGGGACGTACAGCTCGTAGCCGAGCTCGCCGAGGTAGGTGATCCGCACGCACAGCACCTCGACACCGGCGAGTTCGAGCCAGCGCGCGGTTCGGAACGGGAAGACCTCCGTCGAGAGGTCGGCAACGGTCAGGGCGGCGAGCACCTCGCGCGAGCGCGGTCCCTGAACGTTGAGCTGGCCGAAGTCGGCGGTGACGTCGGTGACCTCGAGGTCGGCGTCACCGGAGTGCCGCGCCAGCCAGGCAAGCGCGTGTCCGTGGGCGGTGTCCGAGGCGACCACGAAGAAGTCGTTGTCGGCCAGCTTCGTGACGGTCAGATCGCCCTCGATCCGGCCGTCCTCGTCGAGCCACTGGGTGTAGGTGATCGTCTCGGCCGTCTCGTTCACGGCTCCGGCCGAGACGCGGTCGAGGACGGTGCCGGCATCAGCGCCCCGCACCCGGAACTTCGCCATGAAGCTCATGTCCATCAAGCCGACGCCCTCGCGGACGGTGTGGTGCTCGGCCTCCCACTGCTCGAACCACGGCGCCCGTCCCCACGTGGGCTCGGCCTCCGGCGTGACCCCGGGCCCGGCGAACCAGTCGGCGCCCTCCCACCCCGACACCTCGCGCAAGTAGCCACCCTGGTCGACCAAGCGCTCGTGGACCGGGGAGAGCAGGGTGTTGCGAGCGGTGCGTAGCTGCTTGCCGGGCGTGTGCGCGGCGTACACCGTGCCGAGGATCTCCGCGGTGCGGGCCGCCCGGTAGCCGTCGTCCGCCTGCCACGGGCGGAACCGGTCGACGTTGAAACCCGTGACGTCGACGTCGGGCCGGCCGGTCGTGATCCAGTGGGCGAGCACGCGGCCGAGGCCGCCCGCGGAGAGGATGCCGACCGAGTTCATGCCCGCGGCGACGAAGTAGTTGCGGATCCCGGGGGCCTCACCGACGGCCGGCGCCAGGTCAGGCGTGAACGACTCCGGGCCGCAGAAAAAGGTGCCGATGCCGACCTCGAGGGTGACCGGGACCCGGGCCATGGCCGTCTCCAGGAACGGGCCCATGCGGTCCCAGTCGGGCGGGATCGTGCCGAAGGAGAAGTCGCGCGGGATCCCCTCGACCCGCCACGGCGCCGCCTGCGGCTCGAAGAGGCCGACCATCATCCCGCCGCCCTCCTCGCGGTAATACCCGTACGACGCGGGGTCCTCGAACACCGGTGCGTCCGGATCAAGTCCCTCGATGGTGTCGGTGATCAGGTAGTAGTGCTCGGCCGCCTGGTTGGGGATGACCAGACCGTTCCTCGCCCCTAGCTCGCGAGCCCACATGCCGGCGCAGTTGACGACGTACTCGGCCTCGATCACGGTCGTGTCCTCAGCTCCGCTGGCAGAGACCCGGACCCCGATCGCGCGCCCGCGTTCGGTGAGCACGTCCTCGACCCGGACGCCCTCGACGATCCGGACCCCGAGCTGCCGGGCGCCCTTGGCCAGCGCGGTGGTGAGGTCGACGGGGTTGATCCGCCCGTCGCCGGGGACGTGGAAGCCGGCGAGCAGGTCGTCGGTCTTCGCCCAGGGGAACAGCTCGGCCATCTCCCGCGGCGAGATCTCCTCGACCTCGAGCCCGAGATTGCGCTGGAACGCCGCGACCCGGCGGTACTCCTCCAGCCGGGCCTCGTCGGCGGCCGCCTCGATGAGGCCGACCGGCTTGAAGCCGGTGGCCTGGCCGGTCTCCTCTTCGAGCCGCGCGTAGAGGTCACGTGAGTAGAGCCGGATCGCCGTCGAGGTCTCCGAGGTCGACCCGAAGCAGGTCATCAGCCCGGCGGCGTGCCACGTGGTGCCGGAGGTGAGGCGGTCCCGCTCGAGCAGGACCACGTCGGTCCAGCCGGCATGGGCGAGGTGGTACGCGACGGAGCAGCCGATCACCCCGCCACCGACGATGACGACACGGGCACGCTCGGGGAGCTGGCTCCCTCCAGGGGCGGTCACCGGCCACAAGCTACTGGCGACGCGCCCGCGCGCACCAGGCATGGCACCACACAGAGCCCCTGGCCGGTCCGCGTCACCCGCGATGACCGATCGGCCAGTCTCGCGCCATTCGGCTGCGACCCCGAGGCGGCGCTGACACGCTGCCAGCGTGGTGAGGACTGTCCGCGTGGCCGCGTTGATCCTGGTCGCGACCTGCCTCACCGTCGCCCTGCCCGCGCACGCCCAAGCACGGCCGCAAGCGCAGGCACAGGAGCGCACTCGCCCGGTGCACGGGGACCGGGCGATCGCGCTGCTGGGCGACCGCCTCGCCGAGGCGGCCGCACTCAACGGCTGGACGCCGGCGCGGTTGCGCGCCGTACTGGCCACCGACGACACCGCGTGGCTCGATCCGGACGGCCGGGTCTTCTACGTGGAGTCGGCGTACGACGGGCCGGCGGCCGGCGCCGAACCCGAGGTGGGCGAGGCGCCGTACCCCCTCGCCGACACCTTCACGCTGCACAGCCTGCCGGGCTCGTCGCGGACCATCCTCCTCGACTTCGACGGCACCTCGGTGAGCGGCACCGGCTGGAACAGCAGCTACGGGGTGTCGACCTCGCCGCAGCCCGCATGGACCCTCGACGGCGACGCCACGTCGTTCAGCGATGCGGAGCGGACGGCGATCCAGAGCATCTGGCAGCGCGTCGCGGAGGACTACGCCCCCTTCGACGTCGACGTGACCACCGAAGACCCCGGGGCCGCGGGCATCACCCGCAGCAGCGTGGCGGACACCGTGTATGGCACCCGGGCGCTGATCACTCCAAGCACCGAGGCCCAGGGCAAGATCTGCCCGTCGGGTTGCGGCGGGGTGGCCTACATCCACGTCTTCGACGCCACCTTTAA
>DOWL01000011.1:4339-9960 GCA_003519585.1 Nocardioides sp.
AGGGCCTACATCAACGTCTTCGACGCCACCTTTAACCACGCCAGCTACCAGCCGGCCTGGATCTTCCCCCACCAGCTCGGGAACTCCACCAAGGCCATCGCCGAGGCCGTGAGCCACGAGGTCGGGCACAACTTCGGTCTCCAGCATGACGGGACGTCGACTCTGGGCTACTACTCCGGGCATGCCAACTGGGCGCCGATCATGGGCACCGGCTACAGCCGTCCGGTGGTGCAGTGGAGTGCGGGCGAGTACGCCGGCGCCAACAACACCGCCCAGGACGACGTCGCGATCATCGCCGCCAAGGCTCCCTACCGTGCCGACGAGGCCGGCTCGACCGTGGCCACGGCCGCCGCGACCCTGCCAGCACCCGGCTACATCACCAGCCGGAACGACCTCGACACCTTCGCCCTGGGCACCTGCTCAGGCGCGGTCAGCCTCACCGCGACCCCGGCACCGACCAGCCCCGACCTGGACATCCGGCTCGAACTCCTCGACTCCGCCGGCGGGCTGGTCGCCGCCGACGACCCGGCCTCCGGCGGCTCGGGCGACACGGCGACGGGGCTGGGCGCAGCCCTCTCGCAGGGCGTGCCGTCCGGCCTCTACTTCGCGCGCGTCGACGGCGTGGGCAACGGCACCGGCGCCACCGGGTACACCGACTACGCCAGCATCGGCGCCTACACCCTCACCTGGACCGGCTGCACCACCGGCGCCTCCGCTCCCGGCCAGCCCACCGGCCTCACGGTGACCCCGGCCGCGGATGGCCGCTCGGCGACCGTCTCCTGGAGCGCGCCCGCCGCCGACGGCGGCAGCGCTGTCACGTCGTACACCGCGGGCCGGACCGGCGCCGCCGACGAGACCCTGACCGGACTCTCCACCACCTGGACGGGGCTGACACCGGGGGCGACGTACACCTTCACCGTGCGGGCCACCAACGCTCTCGGCACCGGCGAGGCCGCCTCTCTGCAGCGCAGCATGCCGACCCTGCCGAGTACGCCGAGTACGCCGTCCGGCCCCTCGATCCCGAAGCCACCGGCCGCTGCCGGCGTACCGTTCGCACCGACCACCGTGCAGGCCAGCAGCGGCGCGAAGGGTGGCCGCACCACCGTGTCGGTGCGCTGGTCGGCCGCCGTCGACGGCGGGTCACCGATCACCGGCTACCGGCTCCTGGCCCTGCAGCGCGACCGCGTCGTCACAACGTTCAAGCTCGGCGCCACCGCGCGCTCGCGCACCGTCCGGCTCCCCCGCGGCCGCTACGTGTTCGTCGTCGTAGCCGTCAACGCGATCGGTGACGGCCCGCGCAGCGTCCGGACCCGAATCGTCAGCGCGCGCTAGTTCTCGGCAGCCCGGTCCTGACCACGACGCCAGCGGATGCCGGCCTCGAGGAAGCCGTCGAGGTCGCCGTCGAAGACCGCCGTCGGGTTGCCGACCTCGAAGCCGGTGCGGAGGTCCTTGACGATCTGGTAGGGGTTGAGGACGTAGTTGCGCATCTGGTCACCCCAGCTGGCGGCCACATCGCCCTTGAGCTCCTTGAGCTGGGCGGCCTCCTCAGCCTTCTTCAGCGCGAGCAGCTTGGCCTTGAGGATGACCATCGCGCTCGCCTTGTTCTGCAACTGGCTCTTCTCGTTCTGGCAGCTGACCACGATGCCGGTGGGGATATGGGTCAGCCGGACCGCCGAGTCGGTGGTGTTGACGGACTGGCCGCCGGGGCCCGAGGAGCGGTAGACGTCGGTACGGATCTCCTCGTCGGGGATCTCGATGTCGTCGGTCTGCTCGAGGACCGGGACCACCTCGACGGCGGCGAAGCTGGTCTGCCGGCGGCCCTGGTTGTCGAACGGGCTGATCCGCACCAGCCGATGCGTGCCCGCCTCGACGCTCAGCGTGCCGTAGGCGTAGGGAGCGTGGATCGCGAACGTCGCCGACTTGAGCCCGGCCTCCTCGGCGTAGGAGGTGTCGTAGACGTCGACCGGGTAGCCGTGCTGCTCGGCCCAGCGGGTGTACATCCGCATCAGCATCTCGGCGAAGTCGGCGGCGTCCACTCCCCCCGCGCCCGAGCGGATCGTGAGGAGGGCCTCGCGAGCGTCGTACTCGCCGGAGAGCAGCGTGCGGACCTCCAGCGCCTCGACGGTCTTGTGGATGCGGGCCAGCTCGGCCTCGGCGTCCTCCAGCGTGGAGGCGTCGCCCTCCTCCTGGCCGAGCTCGACCATGATCTCGAGGTCGTCGATCCGGCCGCCGAGCGCGGTGACCCGGTCGACCTCGCCCTGGAGCGCCGAGAGCCGGCCAGTGACCCGCGTGGCGTTGTCCTGGTCGTCCCACAGGTCGGGCGCGGCGACCTGCTCGCCCAGCTCCTCGATCTCGCGGCGCATCGCGCCCAGGTCGAGGACCTGCTCGATGGTGCTCATAGTCGCCCTGAGCTGCTTGATCTCCGCGTCGAAGTCCGGTCCGGCCACGAGGAGCAAGCGTACGTGGCTAGGCGCGGAGGTGCCGCTTCACGGTGACCTGCCGACCGTCGGCGTAGGTGAAGATCAGCTTCAGGTTGATCACGACGCGGGCTCGGCCCGTCACCGCGCGATGCTGAGCTGCGGTGGGCTTGAGCTTGAGCCGCTTCGTGGCACCGGCCCCGAGCTCGACCTGCTTCGGCGCGATCAGCTTGCCCAGCGCCTTGCCACCGACCGCGACCCTGGCGCTGGCCACCTTGACGGTGCACGCCGCGGCACCGCACGACGCGCGGAGCTTGGCGGCCGGCGCGCGAGTGGCGGCGGCAGACAGCGTCGGGGTCGCAGGCGACCCGGGTGCGACGGGCGGCGCCGAAGGTGGCGTCGCCTTCGCCGGGCCGGTGACCATGATGTCGTCGATCGCGACGCCGGCGTACTCGTTCGTGGCGTTCGCCGTGAGCCGGTAGGTCAGCCGGACCACCTTCCCGGCGTACGCCGAGAGGTCGGCTGTACGCCGATGCCAGCCCGAGACCTCGGGCAGTACGGTCGCCGGCTCGCCCTGGGTGGCCGCCATGGTTGAGCCGCGCCAGGTTGCGACCTCGGTGGGGTGGGCGCCTCCGGCCTCGGCGACCGTGACGGTGTAGTGGTCGAAGGCGCTGCTCTCCAGTTGGAACCATTCCTGCCACGAGGCAAGGATCGTCCCGCTGCGGCCGGTGAGGTCGATGGGCGGTGAGACCAGGACACTTTCGCTGGAGGGCGCGTAGCTGCCAGTCAGGTTGGTCTTCCAGCACGAGGTGCCGGACGCGCAGCCGTCGAGCCCGGCGATCGCACCGGTCGCGACGGTCGCGGGGGTGCCGCGCGCCCAGCCGTCAGCGGTGCCCGAGTGCGTGAACCCCTGGTCGCCGGCCTCGAAGTCGGCCCCGAAGATCGTGGTCGCCGTGGGCGGGTCGGCGGCCTCGGGGCACAGGATCAGCGTGACCCCGTTGAGAGTGCCGACCTGACTGGCCGTGTCATCGCGCAGCTCCAGCGTCCAGGTGCCTTGCCCATCGGCGCCGGCGAGGTTGGCGAGGTTGCCGTTCTCCGAACGGAGTTGCGTGTCCTTCATCGTGGCGTACCAGAACGCGGTCGCGGCGAGGTCGTCGAAGGTGGTGCGCATCCTCGACTGCCCGCCCGTGTCCAGCTCACCGATATCGTCGAAGACCGCCACAGCGCCGCCGTTGGGCGCGCGGAGGAAAGCGTCGACGTCGGTCATCCGCGGGTGCGTGAGGTCTACGTCCAGGGCCACGCGGCCGACGCGAGCCGCATCGGAGACCTCTATCTCGAACGAGGTGAGCCCCTTATCCGTGATCTGGCCGCCGGCGGTCGCCGAGTAGGCCCGGCACGAGACCGCGGCCGCCCGGATCACCGTCACGGAGAGCCCATAGGTCGCGGTCGGGCCACCGACGTCGGCCGAGGCCGCGTCAACGACGGCGTAGAAGGTGCCGGACCGATCCACCGTCATCGCGTAGGCCTCGGAGGGAATCGCGTCTGCGGTCCCTGGATCGTCGGCGGGCTGGAGTGCGGTGGTGTCGTCTCCGAACGGGCCGAACTGAAGGCGGCCGTTCCAGGCAACCCCGTCACGCTCCGGGTCGAGGTCGAGGGAAGCGAAGATGGTGTCGCCCGGCGCGAGGTCGAGCGAGTAGAAGTCGGCGTCCGGCTGTCCTACGGGCGGCGTGGCCGACCGGACGCCGGTCATCAACATGTCACCGATCGGCGTGGGCCGGTCCTGGGTGTCGTTGGGCTCGTTCTCGGCATCGCTCGCTCCACCTTGCACCTGGAGGTAGACGTCGTAGGGCTTGAGGACGAAGATCCCACCAGCACTGAGAGACTCGACCTGGAGGTAGTAGGTGCCGGCGTCCGTCAGCCGGGTGCCGGCGATCGAGGACGACAGGTTGCGCAGCGAGCCGTTGTCGTCATCGGCCTCGAGGACGGTGGTCCCGTCGGTGTCGATCACCCAGAGCACCGAGTCTCTGGATGGGTTGCTGCCGGCCGTGATTACGGCGGCATAGACCCTGCTGTCGGCGGGTGCGGTGAACGCGTAGTAGTCGACGTCGCCCTTGACATCGATCTCTCCCCGGATCCTCGCACCGCTCTGGATGGGGGTGGCGGTGGCCGCGGTGTTGTTGTCGAGCGTCTCGGAGCCGGGCGTGGCCGGCAGCGAGACCGGGGCCGGTGCGACCGCGCTCAATGCGGCGGAGGCCGGGGCGGCGGCGGGCCAGAGCGGACTGACGAGGGCGAGGAGCACGCCCGAGACCAGACCGATGCGACGTCGGTACATGGATCCGACCGTAACGACGACGGGTGGCCGGGAATGGCCGCAGAGCGCACGGTTCTGGCTGCCTGTGCATGGGCGCCGGAACCGGACCCGCAGCAGGCCGTGGCTACGCGCGGAGCTGCCGCTTCACGGTGACCTTGCGGCCGTCGGCGTAGGTGAAGATCACCTTGACCTTGATCATGACGCTCGCTCTGCCCGTCACCGCGCGGCGCTGGGCAGCGGTGGGCTTGAGCTTGAGCCGCTTCGTGGCACCGGCCCCGAGGTCGACCGGCTTCGGCGCGATCAGCTTGCCCAGCGCCTTGCCGCCGACGGCGACCTTGGCGCTGGCCACCTTGACGGTGCACGCCGCCTACCGCAGGAAGCGCGAAGCTTGGCGGCCGGCGCGCGAGTGGCGGCGGCAGACAGCGTCGGGGTCGCAGGCGACCCGGGTGCGACGGGCGGCGCCGAAGGTGGCGTCGCCTTCGCCGGGCCGGTGACCGTGACGTCGTCGATCGCCACGCCCGCCATGGGGCTGTTCGGGGAGGTCGTGAGCCGATAGGTGAGCCGGACCACCTTCCCGGCGTACGCCGAGAGGTCGGCCGTGCGGCGGTGCCAGCCCGAGATCTGGGGCAGTACGGTCGCCGACTCGCCCTGGGTCGCCGACATGGTCCAGCCGCGCCAGGTGTAGAGATCGGCGGGGTTGGCGCCGCCGTCCTCGGCGACTGCGACGGTGTAGTGGGAGCCGCTCCTGAGTTGGAACCATTCCTGCCACGAGGCGAGGATGGTCCCACTGCGGCTGGTGAGGTCGATCGGCGGTGACACCAGACGGCTCTCGCTCGAGGGCGCGTAGCTGCCGGTCAGGTTGGTCTTCCAGCACGAGGTGCCGGACGCGCAGC